>DASXEN010000129.1:0-26990 GCA_036490095.1 Caulobacteraceae bacterium | reverse complement strand
CCTGGCGCGTCACCCTGTTCGGCGACGAAGTCGAGGCCATCGCCGAGTTCGACCCGCTGACCGGCAAGAAGACCGCCGACCTGCCCTCGATCCGCGTCTACGCCAACAGCCACTACGTCACCCCGCGCCCGACGCTGATCCAGGCCGCCAGCCGCATCAAGGCCGAGCTGAAGGAGCGACTCGACTGGCTGGTGAAGGAAGGCAAGCTCTTGGAGGCGCAGCGCCTGGAGCAGCGCACCACCTTCGACCTGGAGATGATCGAGGCCACCGGCAGCTGCGCCGGCATCGAGAA
The DNA here is from genome assembly GCA_036490095.1 of Caulobacteraceae bacterium. Lineage (GTDB taxonomy): Bacteria > Pseudomonadota > Alphaproteobacteria > Caulobacterales > Caulobacteraceae > Acaudatibacter. The sequence continues at coordinate 26,698 of DASXEN010000129.1, read as the reverse complement.
CTACAGCCGCTACCTCACCGGCCGCCGCCCCGGCGAGCCGCCGCCCACCTTCTTCGAATACATCCCCGACAACTGCCTGCTGTTCGTCGACGAGAGCCACCAGACGGTGCCGCAGATCGGGGCCATGTACCGCGGCGACTACCGCCGCAAGTTCACCCTGGCCGAGTACGGCTTCCGCCTGCCCAGCTGCCTCGACAACCGCCCGCTGAAGTTCGAGGAGTGGGAGGCGATGCGGCCGGACAGCGTCTTCGTCTCGGCCACACCCGCCAAGTGGGAGCTGGAAAAGACCGGCGGCGTCTTCACCGAGCAGGTGATCCGCCCCACCGGCCTGATCGACCCGCCGGTGGAAGTTCGTCCAGTCAGCAAGGCGGGCGCCAGCCAGGTGGACGACGTGATCGCCGAGTGCCGCGAGGCGGCGCTGCGCGGCTACCGCACCCTGGTGACCGTGCTGACCAAGAAGATGGCCGAGGACCTCACCGAGTACATGCACGAGCAGGGCCTGCGCGTGCGCTACATGCACTCCGACATCGACACCCTGGAGCGCATCGAGATCATCCGCGACCTGCGCCTGGGCGCCTTCGACGTGCTGGTCGGGATCAACCTGCTGCGCGAGGGCCTGGACATCCCCGAGTGCGGCCTGGTGGCGATCCTCGACGCCGACAAGGAGGGCTTCCTGCGCTCCGAGACGTCGCTGATCCAGACCATCGGCCGGGCAGCGCGCAACGTCGACGGCAAGGTGATCCTCTACGCGGACAACATCACCGGCTCGATGGAGCGGGCGATGGCCGAGACCAGCCGGCGGCGCGAGAAGCAGGAGGCCTACAACCTCGCCAACGGCATCACCACGGAGAGCATCAAGAGCCAGATCAAGGACATCCTCGCCAGCCCCTACGAGCGCGACCGCGTGACCGTGGACGCCGGCGTCGCCGAGGACGCCAAGCCCTTCCTTGGCCACAACTTCCAGACCACCCTGCGCGAGCTGGAAGGCCGCATGCGCAAGGCCGCCGCCGACCTGGAGTTCGAGGAGGCCGCCCGCCTGCGCGACGAGGTCAAGCGCCTGAAGATGCTCGACCTGGAATTCGCCAACGAGGCGCTGACCCCGGAAGGCGAGACGGCGGACCGCGGCGCCGTGAAGCTGGCCCGCGCGGAAGCACGCGCCGAAGCCGCCGAACGCTACCGCAAAGGCGGTCGCGCCCGCGGCCGGCGGTAGCCCGCGCCCTCTCTTCCCCCTCCGGGGCAAGCGACTCGGCGCCCTGCGCCGAGCGGTAGGGGGCCTCGGGCGCCAGCCTTTTTCCTCAAGCGCCGCGCCAGCGGCGCAATCCAATATTTGACCACGGAAAACACGGACCCACACGGAAACAGGGCCGCGCCCACGACCTCCCAGCTTCGCGTCCGTGTTTTCAGTGTTTTCCGTGGCCAAACTGACCATGCCAGCCCCAACCCCAGCCATCGCCGACCGAACGCCCTCGCGGGCCTCAGAAAATCTCACCGCCGCAGCATTTCACCCGCGAAACCCCCACCGAAAACGACCGTTAACAACGGCGCCCAAATTGTGGCGCCGCTCAAGCGGCTGCCACCATCACCCCAGCTTTTCTAAACAATGCCAAAGACCTAGCCTCCCGCCATCGCCGCGCGGCCGCCAATAAGATACCACTAGTAACCAAGCAAGTCCAGACGCCCCACCCCTCCCTTCCCCCTCCGGGGGAAGCGACTCGGGCGCACAGCGCCCGAGCGGGAGGGGGCCACCGGCGCCCACGAACCCCCCCACACCGCCCCCCGCCGCGCTAAGCTCCGCCCATGTCCAGCCGCCCCACCCGCCGCCAGGTCGCCGAAGCCGACGCCTACCAGCTGCGCCGCCAGGCCGACTTCCGCCTGGCCGCCGACGCCGTGGCCGCGGCGCTGGCCCGGTTCGAGGAGGTGCGCGCCATCGCCCTCTTCGGCTCCTGCGCCCGCCCGTTGACCCGCGAGGTCCCGCGCTTCCAGCCGTTCCGCCAGCACGGCGTCGAGGTGCTGCACGAGTGCAAGGACGTCGACCTGGCCGTCTGGCTGGACCACACCCGCCGCCTGCGCGCCCTCGGCCGCGCCCGCAACCTGGCGGTGACCGACCTGCACGCCCGCACCGGCGTCGGCGTCGCCCACCACCAGGTCGACGTCTTCCTCTTCGCCCCGACCACCAACGCCTACCTCGGCCGCCTCTGCGGCTACGCCGAATGCCCGAAGGGCAAGGCCGCCTGCCAAGTCTCCGGCTGCGGCGCCACGCCCTTCCTGCGCCAACACGAGGACTTCGCCATCTACCCGGACGCGCTGGCGGAGGGCCGCGTGGTGCGGCTGTACGAGCGGGAGTGGGGCTGGGTTGGGAAGGCGGCGGAGATTGGGGGGTGAGAGGCTCGCTTTGACCGGACCGGCGTCGCCGAGGACTCTTCCCCTTCCTCGGCCGCAACCTCCCAACGACTCGCGCATGTGGAGAGCCGCGTGCGGGAACCGGCGACGCGCGCGCGGGCGTGAGCCGAGGCGGCGGAACGATATCGTCTCGGGGAGGCCTACACGGGCGGTAGGGAATATGTACGACCGCAACACCGCATTCCCCGCCTCGGGAAGCGACTCGGCGCAAGCGCCGAAAAAAAGCAACTCGAAATCGAACAGCTTCTCCTAAGTGGAGGCGCGGATAACAAATCTGAGTCCAGTCGCTAGCTTGATCCTCAGCAGTTTCCTTCATTAGCTTTCGGCAAAAGTAAGCTGTGTTGTCCACTTCCAACTGCCGGAAACGGCGAGGCAAACGCGGCGAGTTGCACCGTGCGAAGCAGCGGAAGATGAGACGGTACGGCGCCACTCGAAGGTGACGTGCCTTTCAATCCGCCCACAATCTCGTGGACGAGTTCGCGCACCGTCACAAGCTTGGCACCGCCGTACGTCCGGATCCTCCCACTGGCGAACTGCAAGACCGCGATCTCTCGTGCGGGACGAGGGAGGACAAGCCCCTCGAAGACCGCGTCGATATACTTTCGTCCGCGCGAAAACTTCAAGGCGAACCGGCTCTCCCGCTTCTCGTCAGACAGAGAGTCTAATGAACATTCTACGTGGAGCAGGTCTTGGCGTGCGATGTTCAAACCGACTACGTCGAGCTCACCCTCGTAACCGCCACGAGATCGTCGGCCGACCGGTACCGATACTCGGACGAAGTATCCGTTATATTGCAGCCACTCTGAGACTAGCTGCTCTAAGTGATTCATTCCTTGGTATCCGAGCCTACTCCGCCGCTACCGCCGAGTTGTAAGCGTACGTCTTCCACGTCGGCGCATAGTCGCTATCAGCTTGGTTGCCCCAGCTCTGCCACTTCTTGCGCTCGCCGCGGGCGAACAGCTCCAGGTAGGGGCCCGGCGAGCACGCCTCGATCAGCTCGTACTGCTCGTCGGGCTTGCGGCTGTGCTCGCGCTTGCGGGTCTCGATCATGTTCACCTGGCGGCGGCCAGGGGCGAGCGTGCGGGCGTTCTTGCCGCGCACGCCGAACAGGACCATCTCGGTGACGTTGCGGAAATAGAAGCCGACGCCGCGGCCGTCGGAGCCGCCGTCCTTGCGCACCTTGTGCCAGATCAGGTTGGACTTGTAGCTGAAGCCCCAGGCCTCCATCACCTGCAGCGCCTCGGGCAGCAGGGCGTTGGGCGTCCAGAGGTAGAGGTGCGCCGTCTCGGCTGCGATGCCCTCCACCGGCAGGGCGCAGATGTCGTCGAGCGTCATGGTCTCGTAGCGCGACAGGCGCCGGTGCTCGGGCGCCATCTTGCCGGTGCGATTGGTGAACCGCCACGGCGGGTCGGCCAGGATGGTCTTGAACTTCCGCCCTCGCGCGAAGCCCGCCAGTTCCACGGCCGCGTCGGCGCCGACCTTGGTCATGGCGGCTGGCTCTCCCCAGAAGAACGACTCACGCATGGTATCGCATCCCGTCGCCGGCTCTTGTCCGCAGATACCACGTTCGCATTTTGTTCGTAAGCCGGCTGTGGATCAAAGCGCCGCGTCTTCGTCACCTTCGGCGATGGCGGCGACGTCAAGATTTTCCCCGAAGCTGATGATGGACGCCGGCAGGCCGATCAGCAGCAGCGGGCACGGGTTGCCGACGCCGCGATGCACTCGATCCTCCAGCTTGCGCCAGTGGGTCGTCGCTTGGCCGAACTTGTCCTGGACGAAGTTGCGCGCCCACGCCTCGGCGAAGCCGAGCCCGCTGCGCATGCGCTGCTCTACGCCGGCCTGCTGACGGCGGGTCGGATTCAGTCCGAGCGCCAAGAGACTGTCGTTCGACTCCACCGCGCTATCCGCGGCGAATTGGCGAACGAGCGTCGTCATCTCGTCCTGCATCGAGATGCCGCGGGTGACGATCACGCCGACGCTGATCGCACCCTCGGCATGCAGGCGTTTGAAGTTCTCCAGATCGCGGTCGAAGAACGGATCCTTATTGTTCCACTCGATCTCGAGGGCGATGACGCCCTTTGGGTGATGGCGGACATGGTCGATCTCGTGGCTGATCGACTCGCGCGGCTTGTCGTTGATGATCTTCTCGATCTTGAAGTTGGCCTTGGTCCAGCCGGTCTCCGCCAAGGCGCGGCGCAAGCGCTGCGTACCCTTCGTCTCGCCGCCGCCGGAGCCGATGATCTCCTCGATCGGGATCGAGACGCCGTGCAGCACCTGCTCCAGCTCGGCCACCGCGTCGGCGAAGTCGACGCCGAGGATCGCCGCTGCGTGGCTGTGGAACTCGACTTGGAAGCCGCGCTCGGCGAGGGATTCGAGCATTGAGACAGGCTAGCGCTGCTCTCGGCGCGGATCCACCGAACGTCCGACATGGTCAGCGGTCGCGGCGTGCCGCACAACCACCCATGTCTAGGGGCTTGGCGTCGCCGGCGGTTGGGGCAAGTGCTGGAACCATCTTAGAACAGGGTCGCCAAACGCCAGGAAGGCCGCATTCAGCACAAGCACCATGACAATCGCTCCAGAGGCGACGAGGACTGGTCGGCGCGCCGAAGCCACTACCCATGCAGCGATCCCGATTAGGATGTAAGGCAAAACAGCAATGCCGACAAACATCCTATGCATAAAGTTAAGTGGCCCTTTGACCTCCCCCTTGGTTACGAATCCATGCCACATAGATAAACATAGGAACGGAGTAATAATAAATCCAACTGCATTAACAACAGAATCTTCTTCACTCGTCTCATAAATGATATAGTCTATACAGATGTATGCTAGAACAACGAAAGCAACGCTCCAAAGATCGGAGCGGCCTAGCTGAACCACCTTGCCGACCGCTCCTTTGCCCAACACGAAACGCAACACTCTTATCGGCAAGGATCTGTCATGCGTAGTGACGTAGATGCCCGCGACAATGAAGGACAAAATGATTAACAACACGACATCCTCCGCCGTGTGACTATTTTGTATTGAAGGCCAATCAGAGAATGCCAAGCTTCGCAAATAATTCCACCAAGATACAATGTACCGAAGGCTCGCCGACAGGCTCACGATCGAATCGATATGCTCGATCACGTTTACTGTCCCTAGAATCGCTAGAGGCAGCGAGACCAAGCTCGTCCACTTGTTTAGTGTCGTCCGACCCAGGCCGGCACTCGCGGTCCCGGAATTCTGCGCCATCGCTCGGCCCGTGCAGCTTCGCTACAAGGTTGTAGCTTAGCGCAACTATTGTTCAAGCGGACCCGTGATTGGGTCGTGAGGCGGGCTAACGTCCTCCGGTCAGATAGAGCGCTCCAGCACCCTGGCCGGATTCCCCACCACCGTCGCGCCCTCCGGCACGTCGCGCACCACCACGGCGCCTGCGCCGACGGTGGCGCGGCGGCCCACCGTCACGCGGTTGATGATCAGCGCGCCCAGGCCGATGAAGGCTTCGTCGCCGATGGTGACGCCGCCGGCGGTGTGGGCGCCGGGGGCGATGGAGCAGCTCTCGCCGACGACGTTGTCGTGGTCGATGCTGCAGGCGGTGTTGAGCACCGTGAAGCGGCCGATGCGGGCGTCCTGCTGCACGATGGCGCCGGCCGAGAGGATGACGCCGTCGCCCAGCGTGGCCGAGGGCGAGACGACGGCGGCCGGGTGCAGCAGCGGCGGCAGCTCGCCGCCGGCGGCGAGGATCCGCTCGCAGATGCGGCGCCGGCCGGGGCCCTGCACGGCCACCACCAGGCGGTGGGCGGCGAGGAAGGCGGCGTCGTCGATCAACGCCTCGTCACCGAGCCTGGCGATGGGGCCGAGCGGGCTCTGGCGCGGCGGCTGCGGCGCCTCGCCGACGTCGAGGTAGCCGGCCAGCGGCGCGCCGCCCAAGGCCGCCGCCTCCGCCACGATCCGCGGCAGCGACCCCGGCCCCGCCCCCACCATCACCCACGGCTTCATGCGGGCAAGCTTTGCACGGCGCAGGCGGGGGTGGGCAAGCCGCCTTCGCCTTAGCGGGCTACGGCGGGCCAGGGCCGCCTTGGCTCTGACGGGCTACGCGCCCGCGCTCACTTTGCCGCGAAGGCGACCGGGAACGTGACCTTGGCGCCGCCGACCGCGACGCCGTCGCGCAGCTGCGGCGTCATCCGGAAGCTGCGGCTGAGCTTCAGGGCGGCGTCGCCGAAGTCGTAGCCGGGCGGCGTCTGCTCAATCACCTTGCAGTCCTGCAGCCTGCCTTCCGCCGAGACCAGGCAGGATAGGGTGGCGCGGCCGCTGACGCCGGCACGGAACGCCGCTTTCGGGTAGACGGGGTTGATGGGCGGAACATATGCCGCCCAGTCGGGATCGATGACGACGGGGCTGGCGAAGACGTCGGGCGTGACGGCCGGCGGATCGGCGGTGAACCGGAAGACGATTGGACTGGCTGCGCCGCGGGCTTTGACGGCGAAGGGGCGCTCGGCGCCGTCGACGCCGGCGTTCGCCAGCGCCAGGGCGGCGGCGCCGAAGCCCTGGCCGGGCGGCGTCTCGTCGGACACGGTGCAGCCGGCGAACGGGGCGTGCTCGCGGTGGGCGCAACGCAGCACGACATAGCCGCTGACGCCCGCCGCCCGGGCGGCGGCAGGGTAGTAGGCGAGCAGCCGGGCGGCGTGGTCCGGCGGCGTCGGCGGCTGCGGGGCCGCCACGGGCGGCGGCGGGGCGCCCGGCGGCGCATCGGCGGCGGTCGCGGACGCGATGGCGAGCACGGCGAGGCCGGCGGCGAAGGCAAGGCGGGCGGTCATCGGCGCACTGTGGCGCGGACGGCGGCGCGCGCCAAGCGCGGGCGCGGCGGCGCGGGAGCCGTAGACTACGGAGAATCTACGGTGGCACCCCGCCCAGATCGGCGCGGCTTCGCCCTTACATGTTTGGGACCCGGGAAGGCGGCCGCCTCAGCCGGGCGGCATGGCGAACAGCACCGGTACCGATATGTGGACGTGCGCGACCGGAACGCCGTCGCAGGTGGCCGGCCGGATCTTGAACAGCGGCGCCAGCAGCAGCAGGGCCTCGCCGAAGTGGCGGCCGGGCGGCGTCTCCTCGGTGACGCGGCAGCCGCCGACATGGCCGTCGAGCTTGATCTCGCAGTCCATCGTCACGTGCGCCCCGGCGTGGTCGCGGAAGGCGTCCATGGGGTAGTAGTTGGCGATCTCCTGGCCCGTCGGGCGGCGCAGCCAGACGGGCGGCTCGCCACCCCAGCCCGGCCGCAGCAGATCGGGGGTGATGGCCGGCCCGGCGGCGTGGAAAGCGATGGTCAGCGGCCGGGCGGCGGGGGCTGCCGACGACGCCGGCAGCTTGCAGCCCGGCGCCGCCCTGGCCGCGATCGCCAGCGCCGCCGCGCCGAAGCCCTGGCCGGCGGGCGTCTCGGAGACGAGGCTGCAATCCGCCAGCGCCCCGTCGGCGGCGCGCGCGCAGCTGAGCGTGGCCGAGCCGTCGAGCTTCTGGGTCAGGGCGGCGGGCGGGTAGTAGCTGAGGATCGGCGGCGACGCGGGCGGCGGATCGGCGCGCGCGCCGGCGGCGGCGAAGGCGAGGACGGCGGCGATGACGAGGCGGCGCATGGAATCTCCCCGCGCAGCTTGCGCGGGTTTGGGGCGGCGGCGCAACGGCGGCAGGCCGGGTGGAGGCCGTAGACTACGGAGAATCTACGGTGGCGGCCCGGGCCAGGCCTAGCGGTTGGGCAGGGTCAGGGGGGCGGTGGGGTCGGCGGTGGTGAAGCCGACGGAGATGCGCACCGGGCGCCCGCCCACCGGGTCGCCGTCGAGCTCGCCGGGCTTCATCTTGAAGTCGCCCGCGAGGTCGACCGCGGCCTGGCCGAAGCCGTAGCCGGCCGGGCTCTCGGCGCCGACGCGGCACGCCTCCAGGCCGCCGCCCACGCTGACCAGGCAGTCGATCACCGCCCCGCCCTGCACCTGGTCTGAGAGGGCGCGCACCGGATAGGCGGCCTGGATCTGCGCCTTGGTCGGCTGGGTGACGATCTGCGGCTCGGCGACCGCGTGGCTCATGGCGGTGATGTCGGGGCTGATGCGCGGCGGGCGCAGCGTGAAGCGGACGGTCAGCGGCTGCGGCGCCAGCACCTTCGGGTCGGTGACGGCGAGCTTGGGGTTCTCCTTCGACTGCGCCGCCATGTTCAGCGCCGCCGCGCCGAAGCCCTGGCCGTCCGGGGTCTCGGAGACCAGCACGCAGCCGACGAGGGCCAGGTGCTCGGTGCGGCCGCAGCGGAGGGTCGCCTCGCCCTCGACGCCGGCGGCGCGGGCCGCCGTCGGGTAGAAGACCAGGAAGGTGTTGTCCGGCTGCGGCTGCGGCATGGCCAGCGGCCGCGGCCTGGGCGCGGCGCCCGGCAGCGGCGCGGACGGCAACGGCGCAGCCGGAAGCTGGCCGGCGGCCGGCGGCGGGGCGGCTGGCTTGGGGGCGGCGCCCGCCAGCTGCGGCCCGGCGACCAGCGCCCCCGCCAGGATCAACACCGCAACGCCTGCACGCATACCCGCCTCCGACCGAAGCGCCGATTTCAGCGCGTGCGGGGCGGCGGGGCAAGGCCTTCGATGCCGAAGCGCCCAACTCGTCCCACCCAAGCAGGCGAGGTTGAAGGGCGGGTTTGCCTGGGATCGGCAGCGCGCCGCAGGCGCCGTCTCTAACCGCAGAGGTCGCAGAGAAGGCGCGAGGTCGCAGAGGGTCTCGTTGCCCTCCGCGTGCTCTGCGCCTTCTCTGCGGCCTCCGCGGTTAGAAGCGATGCCTGACGGCATCCACCAAGCCGGATGGTTCGCGCTCCTGCAACCACCTCCTGCCTGGGTACCGGCGTGCGCCGGGCTGAGCGGGGGATGGGAAGGGCCAGCCCCGGCACGAGAAATCCTGCCTTTCGCGGAGGCCGGGCCGCGCGTAGGTAGGTGGCTTCACCGTAGGCGCGGGGGCGGACGCGCCGGGAGAGGGAAACGTCCATGAATTCCACACTTTCCGTACGCCTGCTGGCCGCCGCCGCGATGGCGGCCGGGTCGCTGGCGATCGCCGCGCCGGCCGGCTCGCAGCAGATGCCGACGCCGGCGCGCGACTACAAGGCCGCGCCGGCCGGCAAGTACGCCATCGACCCGCACCACACCGGCCTCGTCGCCCGGGTGCCGCACGTGGGCTTCTCCTACTCGATCTTCCGTTTCGAGACGGTGTCGGGGACGCTGACCTGGGACCCGGCCAATCCGCGCGCCGACAGCCTCTCGGTGACCGTGGACCCGAAGTCGATCGCCACCGCGCCGGTCCCCGGCTTCTCCGACGAGATCAACCAGAAGTTCCTCCACTCGGACAAGTTCGCCGAGGCCACCTTCGTCTCCACCGCCTTCCATCCGGACGGCCCCGACAAGGGCGCGGTCGAAGGCGACCTGACGCTGATGGGGGTGACGAAGCACGTCACCTTCCACGTCGACCTGGTGGGCGCCGGCAAGGGCATGCGCGGCGCCCCGGTGATCGGCGTCACCGCCCGCACCGAGCTCGACCCCTCCGCCTACGGCCTGCCGAAGTTCATCACCGGCCCGATCGAACTGGTGATCGACTCGGAATTCGACGGGCAGGGGTAGGCGGCAAGCGCCCCTCACCCGGCCGGACGCTTCGCGTCCGCTCGACCTCTCCCCACTCTGCGGTGGGGAGAGGGATACATTTGACGGCGACTCAACCGCGGGGCTTCTGTCGCTCCAGGCAGCGGCCACCCGCGGGGATGAGATGGACGATCACGGTCAGCCTTTCCGGCTGGCGAAATCGGCGAACGCCTGCAGCAGCGAGCCCCAGCCGCCCTCGCTGTCGAACTGCGCGCGGGCGCCTTCGCCGGCGGCGCCCATGTTCTCCAGCAGCCGGTGCTCCAGGGTAACGCGGGTGGTCTCGCCGTCTGGCGTGAAGGTGACCTCGACCTCGGTGAGCAGGGCGGGGTCGTACCGCCAGTCCGCGCCGATGCGCCAGGCCAGCACCAGCCGGCCGGGCGGCGCCCAGACCAGCACGTCGCCCCAGTCGGACTCGGCGCCGTTCTGCAGCCGGCCATACCAGCGCCCGCCCTCGCGCGGCTCGATCACCGCCTCCTGCAGCGGCGACTCGCCGATCGAATGGCTACGCGGCCACCAGCGGTCGAAGCCGGCGGTGAACACCTCGAAGGCGCGCTGCGGCGGCGCGCTGACGGTGACGGTTTTCCTGACCGGCGCGGGCCGGATGGCGACACTCATGACTGCCCCTCCTCGTGGTCGTGCAGATCGCGCTCGATCTCGGCCTTCAGGGCCTCCAGCGCGACGTCCCAGAACTGGTCGAGCCAGGCGCGCATGGCGCCCAGCCCCTTCGGGTCGATGGCGTAGATGCGCCGGGCGCCGTCCTGCCGGTCGCTCACCAGCCCCGCCTCCTTCAGCACCTTCAGATGCTGCGAGACCGCCGGGCGGCTGACCGGCAGGCCGCTGGCGATCTCGCCCACCGCCCGCGGGCCGGCGGACAGCCGCTCCAGCACCCGCCGGCGGGTCGGGTCGGCCAGGGCGGCGAAGGCGGCGTTTCCGTAAGCCATTGCTTACCGTAAGCAAGCGCTTACGAACTTGTCAAGCGCTCGCCCGCGCCGGCCGGCTATGGTAACGCTTCAGGATCGCAACAAAGGGGCGCGGGCATGCGGCGGACGGTGGTTGTGGCGGCGGCGGCCGGGCTGATGATGGCGGCGGCCTGCTCGCAGGGCGGCGGCTCCGGCAACACGGCGGCGACGAACGGCGCGGGCGGCGCTGGCCAGGCGGCCAAGCCGGCCAGCGGCCCCGACATCGTCATCAGCGCCGCCGACATGCCGCACGTGAAGGCCGGCTACTGGGCGCGGGTCGAGACCACCAACGGCCAGGGCGCGCAGGTGACCCACAGCTGCGAGAGCGGCAAGCCGGTCGACTTCGGCAAGACGCCTAAGGAGTGCAGCAGCTTCGCCCTGAAGCGCACCTTCCTCGGGGCGATCGTGCTGGACGGCGCCTGCAAGTCCGGGCCGGTCTCTTCGACCATGCACGTCACCATCAGCGGCGACTTCGACAGCCACTACGTCACCGACGGCGCGGCGACGATCACCATGGAGGGGCGCCCGCCGACCAGCTTCGCCACCCACACCGAGGCCAAGTACCTCGGCCCCTGCCCGCCCGGGGTGAAGCCCGAGGACTGACCGGCCTCAGGTCACGTCCCTGGCCGCCTCGGGGTGGCGGCGCAGCCAGGCGACCGCATAGCTGCAGATCGGCACGAGCATCGCGCCCTCGCGGCGCGCCTCGGCGACCAGTCCTTCCATGAAACGGCCGGCCGCGCCGGCGCCGCGCAACGCTATCGGCGCCTCGACGTGGTCGATGAAGATCCGCCGGCCCTCGCGCCGATAGTCGGCGAACACCACCTGCCCGTCCTCGACCATCTCGAAGCGGGACTTCTGCGGGTTGTCTTTGACGTCGGGCATGAAATCTCTTCCGTCTCGCGCCGCGCGAGGATCGCGACTATCCTTGCCTGAAGATAGAGGCGTGAGGAGCCCGCCGCCATGCGCGTACCCACCCGGCTCGCGGCCGTCGTCGCCCTCGTTGCGCTCGCCGCCTGCAACCGCACCGGCGCGCACGCCGGCCAGGGCGTCAACACCCCGATCGCCGCCGCGCCCACGGGTCCGGCCATCGCCGCCGGGCTGTGGACCCAGAAGGTCTCCGACCACCACGGCGTCCAGGTCACCCGCTACTGCGTCGACGCCTCGGGCGCCGGCGCGCTGGCCGCCTTCGACCGGCAGCTGAACGGCCAGTGCGCGCGCCACGACATGGCCCGCGCCGCCGACGGCGCCTGGCATTTCTCCACCGCCTGCGACATGGGCTCGTGGGGCAAGGTGTCGACCATCGGCGCCATGCATGGCGACTTCGCCAGCCACTACCAGGTGGAGGTGGAGACGCAGACGGTCGGCGCCGCCGACGCCGCCGCCAACGGCCCCGGCCGCATCACCGCCGACGTGCGCCGGCTGGGCGACTGCCCGAAGGACATGAAGCCCGGCGACGTGATCCTGCCCGACGGCTCGCACGGCCGGCTGCAGGCGCTGACCACCGCCCACGCCTGACCGGCCGACGATTTCTTCGAGTTGATTTGGAGCAAGTCTTGATGAGGAAAGTGATCTTGCTTGGGGCGGCGGCCGTGTTGCTGGCCGGCTGCGACCAGCTGCCGTTCTTCAAGGTCAGCTCGCCGCAGCGCAAGCCCGGCCTCTGGGAAGAGACGCTGCAGAGCGACCGCACGCCGACGCCGGTGGTGACGCAATGGTGCTTCGACGCTGCCTCCGACCACCGCTCGCCGGTGCTGCCGAAGGGGCCGCGCCGCCCGGGCGCCTGCCAGAAGTTCCAGATCTCCAAGAGCGGCGGCGGCTACACTGTCGATTCCACCTGCAGCTTCCCCGGCGGCGGCATCACGCTGGTGAACCATGCGACGATCTCCGGCGACTACAGCGCCAAGTACGTCATCCAGAGCACCGTCAACGTCACCGGCGCGTCCGACGCGGCCCGCGACGGCGAGCACAAGTCGACGGTCACCTGGGTCTGGAAGAGCGCCGACTGCCCGTCCGACATGTCGCCCGGGCAGGTGAAGCTGCCGACCGGCGAAGTGGTCGACATGGCCGCCCTGCGCGGCATGCGCCCCGGCGGCGGTGGCGGCGGCCGAAGCGGCGGGCGCGGCGGCTAGAGGTACGCTTAAGCTTCGGCGCCCGATCCCCTCACCCTCCCATCGCTGCGCGATGGGAGGGTGAGGGGATCGCGCCTCGCCGCTCTTTCCTAGAGCCGCTCCACAGCCATCGCCACGGCTTCGCCGCCGCCGATGCAGAGCGAGGCGAGGCCGCGGGTCTCGCCGCGGGCCTCCAGGGCCGAGAGCAGCGTCGCCATGATCCGCGCGCCGGACGCCCCGATCGGGTGGCCGAGGGCGCAGGCGCCGCCGTTGACGTTCAGCTTGTCGTGCTCGATGCCCAGCTCGCGCATGGCGATCATCGCCACCACCGCGAAGGCCTCGTTGACCTCGAACAGGTCGACGTCGCCGACGCTCCAGCCGGCCCGCGCCAGCGCCTTGCGCATCGCCGGCACGGGCGCGGTGGTGAACTTGCCGGGCTCGTGGGCGTGGGCGCCGTGGCCGGCGATGCGGGCGATCGGCGTCAGGCCCAGCGCCTGCGCGGTCGAGGCGCGCATCAGCACCAGCGCCGCCGCCCCGTCGGAGATCGAGGAGGCGTTGGCGGCGGTGATCGCCCCGTCCTTGGCGAAGGCGGGCTTCAGCGTCGGGATGCGCGAGGGGTCGGCCTTCAGCGGCTGCTCGTCGTCGGTGACGGTGGTGATGCCGCCCCGGCCGGCGATCTCCACCGGCGCGATCTCGCGGGCGAAGGCGCCGCTCTCCACGGCGCGGCGGGCGCGGGCCAGGCTCTCGATGGCGTAGGCGTCCATTTCGGCGCGGCCGATCTGGTAGGCGGCGGCGCTCTCCTCGGCGAAGGCGCCCATCAGCTTGCCCGGATCGTAAGCGTCCTCGAGGCCGTCGAGGTACATGGAGTCCATCACCCGGTCGTGGCCGATGCGGGCGCCGCCGCGGTGCTTGGCCAGCAGGTAGGGGGCGTTGGTCATGCTCTCCATGCCGCCGGCGACGACGAGCTTCGCCGAGCCCGCCGCCAGCAGGTCGTGGCCGAGGATCGCGGCCTGCAGGCCCGAGCCGCACATCTTGTTGACCGTGGTCGCCTCCACCGACTGCGGCAGGCCCGCCTTCAGCGCCGCCTGGCGGGCGGGGGCCTGGCCAAGGCCGGCGGGCAGCACGCAGCCCATCAGGATCTGCTCGACGGCGGCCGGATCGACCTTGGCCCGCTCCACCGCCGCCTTCACCGCCACCGCCCCCAGCTCGGTGGCGCTGGCGCCCGCCAGCGCGCCCTGGAAGCCGCCCATCGGCGTGCGGGCGTAGGAGACCATGACGATGGGGTCGGCGGACATGGGAAAAGCTCCTCGGATTCCCCGCTTATGTGCGGCGCAGCAGAGCGGCTTGCAAGCGCCGGGCGGCGTTTAAGTCTGCAAACGCAACGCTTGCCTTCGGCCGGTGAAGGCAGCACCTTCGCCGGCATGGGACGCACGGCCAACTATTCCAACGAGCACTGTCCCGTCGCCGCCGCCCTGGCGGTGGTGGGCGATCCCTGGACGCTGCTGATCCTGCGCGACGCCTTCTTCGGCGTGAAGCGCTTCGACGACTGGCAGGCGCGCCTCGGCGTCGCCCGCAACGTGCTGGCGGCGCGGCTGAAGAGCCTGGTGCAGCAGGGCGTGCTGGAGACGCGGCTCTACAGCGAGCACCCGCCGCGCAAGGACTATGTGCTTACCCGCAAGGGCCGCGACCTGATGCCGGTGATCGTGTCGCTGAAAGCGTGGGGCGACCGCCACGTCTACGGCGAGGCCGCGCGGCCGCTGACCCTGATCCACGACTGCGGGGCGGAGCTCACGCCCAGGCTGGTCTGCGAGGCGTGCGGCGAGGCGGTTTCCGGGCCCGACCTGAAGGCCCGCACCGGCAAGGCCGCCAGTGTCGGCGAGGCCCTGGCTGCGGCGAGCGGGCGCGGCGGCGCGGCCTGATCCCGCCGGCTGTTTTGGGGTCCGTTTAACCATTGGCGGCCTAGGCTGGCCCGATGGGTCAGCCGGCCACAGTCGACTGGAAAGACCGCCGCGCCGCCGAGCGGGTCGCGACCACGCTGCGCGGCAAGGTGTTCCCCGGCGCGTACGACTGCGTGATCGCCGACTTCACCAAGCTGGGCGCCAGGCTGCGTTTCGACGCGCTGCTGCCGGGCGGCGACCATCTGACGCTGGTGGTCTGGTCCAGCGGCGTCGCCTTCGAGGCGCAGGTGCGCTGGCGCCGCGGCCTGGAGATCGGCGTGCAGTTCGCCTCCAGCCGCGACCTGCGCCGGCCCGCGCCGCCGCACCTGGCCGAGATCCAGGCCCTGTGGATGAAGCGCCGCCCGCGCCTGGGCCGCCGCGCCCTGATCGCCAGCCCGGTGATCCTGCAGGACCGCAACCACCCGCCCCGCCGCATCGCCTCGCCTCGCGAGCGGGGCTGAAGGCGGCTATTCCCGCCAGTAGTCGGCGATCCAGGGCGCCGGGCGGAAGGTCTGGCCGAGGCCAGGGCGGCCGACCAGCGCCTCGGGCGGCTTTGGCTCGCCGTGGAAGACCAGGACGCGGCAGTCCTTCGGCTTGAACGGCGTCAGCCAGGCCCGGAGCGGCCAGGGGGCGAGGCAGCTGATGCGGAAGCTCTGGCACCAGGCCTTGGGCCAGAAGCCGAGCTCGCCGCGCCCCGCCAGGTACTCGCTGAGGAACTCCTGCTCGTTGCGGACGCGGGTGACGATGGCGGCCGCGCCCTCGCAATAGGCGTCGAACAGGGCGTACTGCTCGGCCGGGCGGTAGCGGTAGACCGACGAGTTCCCGATGGCCCGGAACGGCTGATACCAGTCGCGGATCAAGGGCAGCGCGCCCGGGTGCTCGAATAAGGGATCGAGCCCGCCCATGATCACCACGTCGAGGTCGAGGAACAGCACCTCCTCGCCGAGCACGCCCTGCAGCTCCGGCGAGAAGGAGGCGATCTTGGTCCAGCCGCGTTCCTTGCGCTGCGGGATCTCCGGCAGCGCCGGGATCGGCGCCACGGCGACGTCGGCGCGGATGCCGCCCGGGTCGTCGGTGAGGCAGACCAGCCGGAACGGCCGCTCCAGGTTGCGCGCCACCATCGCGTAGAGCCGGTTGACGTACTCGGCGCCGTACTTGTCGCCCCACTTCATGCAGAGCACGGTGACGGGCGGCTGGTCGGTGGAGGGCAGCGGGGCGACTCGTCAGGCGGCGGACTGGGACGCCGCGTCCTTTAGCGCGTTTTCGCCGTCCGCCCAGGACTAAGGATGGCTGACCGTGGGCGTGGCGGCGGCCGGTGGCGGCAGCGCAGCGGCAGCGGACGGGGGCGCCGCGGTCGTCTGCGAGGCCGGCGCGAGCGCGGCGGTCGTGGTCGTCGCGGCGGCAGGCGTGGCGGCGGCCGAGAGCGTGGCGGCCGGCGCGTTGCACCCGCCCGGCTCGCCCAGGTGGCCGACGAGGCTGGCGAGCGCCAGCTGCAGCGCGTTGATCGCGCCGTAGCGGACCACGACATCCGGTCCCCCCTGCGGGGCGACGCCTTCGGCCTTGCCGACGATGCGCTTGGCGTTCATCGCCGCCTGCTGCTGATCGGCGTTGTTGAATTGGTCGGCGAGCAGCCCCGGCGCGGCGTAGCCCGCCGCCGCGCTGGCGATGACCAGCATGATGGCGAGCGCCTTCTGGTTGCCGCCGCTGTGCAAGGGGGTCAGCGCGTGGAAATCGCCCGTCGCCTCATAGGGAAAGCAGCCGGACGCGGCGCTGGCGGCGACCTTCAGGCGGGCGACCACGCGGTCGCCCTTGTCGTCGGGCGTGATGTCGAACGGCTCGATCTCGATTGCGAGCGTCGATGGTCCGGCCCCGGCGGGCGCCCCGCCTTCGATCCAGCGATAGCCGTAGTTCTTCAGAGACTTGGCCGCAGCCGCCGCAAACGCCGCCTGCAGCGCGTCGGCCGGCTCGTGGGCCGCGGCGGCGACGCCCGGGTCGAGCGTCACGGCGCCGACCTGCAGGCTCGCGGCCAGGGGCGTGCCCTCGCCGCTGGGCAGCGCGGCGCGGCCGCTGACGGTAAGCAGGTCGGGATCGACCGGCGTGGCGGCGCCGGCGCCGGCCGGCGCGACCAGCGCCGCGGCGGCGAGCCAGGCGGCGGCCGCCCGGCCCCTCGGCCTAGCCATTGAAACGCGCCTTCAGCGTCTGGGCGAAGTTGTTGTCGATGATCCCGAGGTAGTCGGTCTTCATCGCCGCATCGATCAGCGCGCCGACCAGGCCGCCGCCCTGGGCGTGGATGCCGACCACGCCCTTGTAGACGCCGATGACCTGTCCGTCGGAGGCCCGCACGACGCTGACGTCGCCGATCAGCTCCGCCGTCGGGATGTAGCGGGTCACTTCGATCTTGAAGTCGACGGCTTGCGAGCCGGACGGCGAGGTCTTGAACGTCGCGGCGACCGCGGCGGACAGGCGCGGCTGGACGTCGGCAAAATCCTTCTGGCCCAGCCGCGCGGCGAAGCGCTTGGCCAGGACCGGTGACCACGCGACGTCGACGCTGCGGACGAACATGCCGTCGCGGGCGTCAGGCCCAAGCGGATTTGGCGGGATGGTCGCGCACGCGGCCAGCAGCGTCATCACGGCGACCGCCAGGACCGCCATCGTCTTGCGAACCACAGAAATCCCCCCTAGGTCCCCACGCCGCGGAGCTTAGCCGTCAGCGCCGTGGGCCGCAATCGCCGCACCTTCGGCGCGCGCGATGAAGCCGCCGCCCAGCACCCGCGAGGGCGCCGCGGCGTCGTAGAGGACGCAAGCCTGGCCGGGGGCGACGCCCTCTTCGGGCCGCTCGAAGACCACGCCGGCGCTCCCGCCAAGCATCGCCAGGCGTCCGGACGCGGGCTCGCGGGTGGAGCGGACGCGGGCCAGCACCGGCGCGCCGGCGGCCGCCGCCGCCTCCAGGCCCGGCGCGTCGCCCAGCCAGTTGGTCTCCTTCAGGATGAGCTCGCCGGTGAGCAGCGCCTCGCGCGGGCCGACGATCACCTCGCGGCGGTCGGCGTCGATGCGCACCACGAACAGCGGCTCGCCGACGGCGACATTCAGCCCGCGCCGCTGGCCCACGGTATAGCGGGTCACCCCTGGGTGGCGGCCCAGCACGCGGCCGTCGAGGTGGACGATGTCGCCGGCCAGCGCGCCGTGCGGGCGCAGCCGGTCGACGATGGTGGTGTAGCGGCCCTCCGGCACGAAGCAGATGTCCTGGCTGTCGGGCTTGTCGGCCACAGTCAGGCCGAGCTCAGCCGCCACGCGCCGCACCGCCGGCTTCTGCAAGCCCCCGAGCGGGAAGCGCAGGAACGCCAGCTGGGCAGGCGTGGTGGCGAAGAGGAAGTAGCTCTGGTCGCGCGCTGGATCGACCGCGCGGTGCAGCTCGGCGCCGCCGGCGCCGGCGATCCGCTGGACGTAGTGGCCGGTCGCCAGCGCCTCGGCCCCCAGGTCGCGAGCCACGTCCATGAGGTCGCGGAACTTGACCGTCTGGTTGCAGCGGATGCAGGGCACCGGCGTCTCGCCGCGCAGGTAGGCGTCGGCGAAGTCCTCCATCACCACGTCGCGGAAGCGGCTCTCGTAGTCGAGCACATAGTGGGGGATGCCGATCGCCTCGGCGGCGGCGCGGGCGTCGTGGATGTCCTGGCCGGCGCAGCAGGCGCCCTTGCGCTGGATCGCCGCGCCGTGGTCGTAGAGCTGCAGGGTGACGCCCACCACCTCGTAGCCGGCGCGGGCCAGTAGCGCGGCGGTGACGGTGGAGTCGACCCCGCCCGACATCGCCGCCAGCACCCGCGCGCCAGCCGGCAGCCCCACCGCCTCGCGGGCGGCGCGCTCGGCCTGGCCGGCGTCGATCCTGGTGGCGTCCATCGCGGCGTCGATCCTCCCGGGCCCGCATGTAGCGCCCCGGCCCGCGATTTTCGAGGGCGCCTAGCTGACCGAGGGCACGGCGCCGAGGCTGTTGAGCAGCGAGGAGTTGTTCAGCGCCTGGAACACCTGGCCCGCCGCCTGGATCGACAGCTGCGCCTGCTGCAGGTTGGTGGTGGCCTTGGCGATGTCGGCGTCGGTGACGTTGCCGATCAGGCCCTGCAGCATGGTCTGGCGGCTGGTGAGGCTGGCCTGGGCGTTGGTGACCTCGGTCTGCGCCTGGCCGTTCTGGGCGACGACGTTGTTGAGGGCGGTCTGCACGGAATCGAGATTGGAGATCTGCGAGGAGAGGAATCCGGCCTGCTGCGAGGTCAGGGTGCCGCTGAACGGGCCGTTCGGCCCTTGCGCGTAGGCCTGGATCGCCTGCAGCGCCTGAAACAGCGGCGTGCCCACCTGGTCGGCGACGAAGCCGGTGCTGATGCTGGTGTTCTGGTCGAGCTGCGCCGTCGTGCCGCGCTGGTCGTTGTGGAACAGGCTGGAGATCGACGGCGCCGAGGTCAGGTCGGAGATCGAGGTGGCGCTGACCGGCTGGGTGTTCACCTGGCCGCCGCCGAACAGGTATTCGCCATTGTAGGTCGAGTTCAGCCCCTCGGAGGCGGCGTTGAAGGCGTCCTGCAGCTGGGTCATCAGGCTCGTGCCGTTGCCCGAGGCGATCGACTGGGTGATCGACTGGATGGCGCTGGTCGCGGCGCCGGCGACCTCGTTCAGCGCCGTGTCCTGCGTCGCCAGCTTGGCGCCGAGGTTCTGGGTGTTGGTCAGGTAGCCGCCGACCTGGGTGTTGGTCGCCTGCAGCGCCGTCAGCGTCTCGGCGCCGGTGCCGTAGCCCTTGAGATTGGTCGACTTCTCCGACGACGTCAGCTGGTTGCCGGCGTTGGTCTGGGCGATCTCCGCGTTCATCAGGTTGGTCAGCATCGCGTTGTAGGCGCTGCTCGTCGAGATCCGGTCCATCAGGGCACCATGTCGAGGAGGGTGTTGACCAGGTTCTGGCTCGCCTGGATCAGCCGCGCGGAGGCGTTGTAAGCCTGCTGGTAGGTGGTCAGGTTGACCAACTCCTGGTCGAGGTTGACGCCTTCCACCGATTGCAGCCGGGTCTGGGTCTCGGTCTGCACGGCGCTGGCCTGGGTGTTGGCCTGGCCGGCGGCGCTGGCCTGCTGGCCGATCGCGCCGGCGAGGTTGGCCGCGTACTGGGCGATGGTGGTGGTCATCGCCGGCAGCGTGCCGGCGGCCGGGAAGCCGGCGTTGGCGCCGGCGACCGCCGCCAGCTGGGTCGCGCCCGTGCCGTCGCCGGCGGCGACCGCCGGCGTGCCCGCCGCAGCGCTGAGGTCGAGCTTGCCCAGCGCCATGTTCATCGGATTGGCGTCGACGTTGGCGTTGACCTGGTAGGACGAAGCCGCCGTGGCCAGCTGGGCCGAGCCGAGCCCGAACAGCTGGCTGACCGACGGACCGCCCAGCCCGCGCTGGGTGGTGTCGTTGGCCACCGCCAGCGTCACGCCGGGCGCGGTGGGGGTGAAGGCCAGCGCGCCCTGGGCGTCGAGGCTGAACGACCCGTACTGGCCAAGGCCGCCGATCGGCGCGTTCATCGCGTTCAGCAGGTCCTGCATGCTCGGCGAGCCGGCCGGCGGCACGGTGACGTCGATGTCGGCCATCGGCGCGCCCGACGGGCTGGCGACCTGGAAGCTGACCACCCCGCCCGGCGTGAAGCCGCTGGCGTCGCTCGCCCTCAGGCCGGTGGCGTAGTTGGTGATCTGGCTGGAGGTGACGAGGTCGTTCAGGCCGAAGAACTGGCTGAAGCCCTGGCCGCCGTCCTGCGCCGGCGTCGCCGCGTCGTCGGCGATGGCGACGCCGGAGCCGGCCGCCGTCGCCTTGAGGCTGAGCGCGCCGCCCGAGAAGCTGGCCGTGCCGGCGCCGCCCAGCGCCGTGTTCAGCGAGGCCAGGAAGCTGGAGGGGGTGAACGAGGTCGCCGCGCCGCCGTTCACGCTCATCGTGCGGGCGCTGAAGTCGATCTTCACCTGCTGCTGCACGGCGCTGTTGGCGCCGACGATGGCGATGTTGGTGACGCCGGAGAAGTCGCCGGCGATGGTGGGCAGGTCGAGCCCGGTGTTGCGGCCGCTCAGGCTCTGCGGGGGCGGCACGGCGGTGTTGCTGTTGTGGACCGCGTTCAGCGCGCTGACCGCGCCGCCGACGTAGGCCGACAGCTGCTGCTGCAGGCCGGGGATCAGGGTGTTGTTGAGGCTGAGCAGGCCCTGCATCTCGCCGTCGCCCACCTGCAGCGCGCCGCTGCCGGGCGAGCCGGCCGGCTGCACGGTGATGGCGGCCAGCGCCCCGTTCGAGGGCGTATAGGACAGCGTCGCCGAGCTGCCGAAGCCGACCAGCAGCTGGCCGGTGGACGAGCGCACCACCACGGTGCCGTTCGACTGGCTGGCGACGTTGATCGACATCAGGTTGGAGAGCTGGCCGAGCAGCTGCGACTGGCTGTCCTGCGCGCCCGAGGCGTCCGAGCCCAGCCCGACGGTGGTGGTGATCGACTGGTTGAGGGTGTTGACCTGCGAGAGCAGCTTGTTGACCTGGCTGACGTCGCTGGAGAGCTGCGACTGGGTCTGGGTCGAGAGGCCGCCGAGCGTGCTGGCGACGTTCGAGGTGTTGTCCAGGAAGCTGTTCAGGTCGCCGACGATCTGGCTGCGCGGCAGGTTGGAGGCCGGATCGTTGGCCGCCGCGGTGAAGTCGGCGAACACCGTGCTCAGCTGGTTGAGGTAGCTGCTCCCCTGGCTGGGGTCGCCGAACGCGGCCTGCGCCTGGTCGAGCAGGGTTGAGACGATGCCCGACGAGCCGGCCGCGGACGAGGCGTTGTAGCTGGCCGCTTCCAGGAACTGGTTGGTGACGCGCTGGACATCGTCGACGGTGACCCCGTCGCCGCCGCCGTTCACCACCGCCGGGCTCTGCTGCACGACCTCGCGCGCGTACCCGGGCGTGTTGATGTTGGTGATGTTGTTGGAGACCGTCGTCAGGGCGGTCTGGGCGGTCTGAAGGCCCGACAAGGCCGCGGTCATCAAGCCGTTCACGGACATCGGCGCTACTCCCGCCCGGCAAGGCCAGCCGGACTCGTCGGCAAGAACTGCCGGCCAAGCGCGCATCCGCGCTCGTCCTGGCGGCTTAAACCGTTGATCCGCAAAGGCTTCATCATCATCGCCGACTTCATGGCCCACGCCACGAGGCAAGAGCGGCGCCAGTCGGTCCGCGGCGGGGCCAGGGCGGCGGACCTTGCCTATCGCGCCTCGGCAAAAACCGCCGCGGCGCCGGCAGGGGTCGTACGGAGGCCCGACTGATAGCGACGTGTTTTCAGCAGCTTACCGGTCCAGAAGGCGAGTGGCGCGGCCGTTGCTTGGGGGGGTCGAATGTTCAGGCGCAGCAGGCGCCGTTCCCCTCCCAACCTTGCGGGCGCCATGCTGGCTGCTTCAGCCCTGCTTTCCAGCGCGATCTCGACTCCGGTCGGCGGCGAGGCCCCCGGCGCGGCCGACGCGTCTGTGGGTCCGGACAGCTTCACCGAGGCGCTGGCGTCGCTGATGGGCGTGCTGGGCGAGGCTCAGCCCACGGCCGGGGCGCCGAGCGTGCCGGCCCCGGCCGCCGATGCGCCGCCCGCCGGCGGATCGGGCAATGTCGGCGACGTCTTCCGCGCCGCGGCCACCACCGGCGCCGGCGCGGCCACGATCAGCACGATCAGCATCGCCCCCAACCTGCTCTCCAACGGCGCCGAGGCGCTGACCACGGTGATGCAGCAACTGGCCGCCTCGGCCACGGCCAACGGCGCGCAGGCGCCGGCGACGGACGGCCCGCCGGTGACGGCGCCGACGACAACGATCAGCGCCAGCGCGGCCGCGAGCGGCGCGCCCGCGAGCGGGCTCCCGATCGGCGCCGCGACGGACCCCGGCTTCGAGTCGCTGCTGTCGCTGCTGCCCGGATCCCGCAACGACGCGGTCCAGGACGATGCGGCGACGGCCGCCGCGCCGACCGACCCGCAGGCGCCCGCCGCCGCGGCTGAGCCGGCCGCAGCCGCGCCAACCACCGCAACCACGCCGCCGCCGCCCACGGCGATCGACCCGCAGCTGATCCGCTTCGTCGCCCGCAGCGTCCCGGCCGATGCGCCGCCGCCCGCCGAAGCGACGAGCGCGCAGGCGGCCGCGGTCGACGCCGCCTCCACCACCGCGGACGCCCAGGCCGGCGCCGCGGCGACGACGCCAGTTTCCGATCCCGCCACCGCCGCCGCCGCGACCACCGCCGCCGCCGCAGCAGCCACGCCCGACGCGCAAGCCCTGCCGGCCGGGCTGATGGTCGCCGCGCCGACCGGCCAGCCGCGCGTGACCGACCCGCAAGCCGCCGTCGACCGCGGCAAGTCCGTCAAGGCCGCCACGCAGAGCCAGGCCTCCGCCGCCATGCCGGCGCCCGCCGCTCCACCCAAAGCCGCACCGGCCGGCGGCCCGCAGATCGCCGCCTTCCAGGCCGGCGACGACGACGCCGACCGGCTCGCGGACGCCGTCGAGGGCGGCGGCTCGCAGCCGTCTGGCCAGCCGGACCAGGCGCCGGCCGGCGAGTCCGGCGCGGCCTCGTCGGCGCAGGCGATGGCGGCGCAGGGGAGCCTGCCCGCGCCCCCCGTCGCGCTCGCCGCCGGCGCGGCGGCGGCCGGCGCCACGCTCGCCTCGGCCCACGGCGCGCAGCTCACCGCCCAGCTGGCGGCGCAGATCGCCGGCAGGGCCGGCCCCAGCCACAGCGCCTTCGACTTCAGCCTCGACCCGCAGGGCCTGGGCCGCGTCGATGTCAGCCTGAAGATCGACCCGCAGGGCCAGCTCTCGGCGGTGCTGTCGTTCGACAACTCGGCGACCGCCGCCGAGGCCAGGAGCCGCGCCGGCGAGCTGCATCAGGCCTTGCAGCAGGCCGGGTTCGACGTCTCCCAGAGCGGGCTCAGCTTCACCTCCAGTGGCGGCGGCCAGGGCCAGGGCGGCGCGCCGCAGGGCGCCGGCGCCCGGTTCTCGCACGGGCCCAGCCTCGCCGATCCACCCGCGCAGGGCGCCGCCCCAATCCCACAGCTTGCCCGCGCCGTCGGCGCCGGCGGCCTCGACATCACGATCTGAGGAAGGTCCGCATGACCGCGCCAGTCACCAACAGCAATCCGGCGATCCCGCCCAACACCAACACCGCCAACGGCGCTGCGAAGACCAGCTCGGCCTCGACCAACCAGCTGAGCGTCAACAACGGCATCGCCTCGCTGGCCGACAACTTCCAGAGCTTCCTGTCGCTGCTGACCACCCAGCTGCAGAACCAAGATCCGCTGAACCCGACCGACACCAACCAGTTCACCTCGCAGATCACCCAGATGACCGGCGTCGAGCAGCAGCTGATCTCCAACCAGCTGATGCAGCAGCTGGTGTCGGCGCAGGGCGGCGTGACCTCGGCCGCCAACCTGATCGGCGACACCATCACCGCCCAGAACCCGGCGTCGACCTCCTCGACGGCGCTCTCGCCAATCAGCGGCGTGGTGACCTCGGTCACCAGCCTCAACGGCGAGACCATGCTGAACGTCGGCGACAGCCAGGTGCCGCTGAGCGCGGTCACCAGCGTCACCGGCGTCTCCAACCCGCTTTCGTCGCTGCTCGGCAGCGGCGCCTGACCCACGATCCCCAGCCAAAGGACCAGGCCATGAGCCTCAACAGTGCAATGCAAGCCGGCGTGGCGGGCCTCGTCGCCAACTCGACGGCCCTCTCCACCATCTCCAACAACATCGCCAACGTGAACACCGTCGGCTACAAGCAAAGCGAGACCGACTTCGAGAGCCTGGTCACCTCCGCGGGCGAAGACTCCTCGATGAACGCCGGTGGCGTCATGGCGAGCAACCTGCAGCTCGTCGGCCAGCAGGGCCAGCTGACCCAGACCAACTCGCCGCTGGACCTCGCCATCTCCGGCCAGGGCTTCTTCGTCACCACCAGCCAGGCGACCAACCTCACCCCGACCGACCCGCGCTCGTTCACCCGCGCCGGCTCGTTCACGGTCAACAGCCAGGGCTACCTGGTCAACAGCGCCGGCCTGGTGCTGCAGGGCTGGCTGGCCGACCCCGACGGCACCATCACCCCCAACCCGTCCAGCCTCACCAGCCTGCAGTCGATCAACGTCTCGCAGGTGGGCGGCGCGGTCGAGCCGACCACCACGGTGGGCATCAACGCCAACCTCGACTCCAGCCAGGCGACCAGCGCCGCGGCCACCGCCGCCGGCGCCAGCCCGCCAACCGCCGGGGCCTACGACCCGGCCACCAACAGCATGGCGATGTGGAACGTCAACAACGCCACCGGCGTGCAGCCCGACTACTCGATCCAGGTGCCGGTGTCCGACTCCCAGGGCGGCCAGCACACCATCCAGCTGGACCTGCTGAAGTCGAGCACGCCCGACCAGTGGTACGCCGAGCTGGTCGCAGTGCCGGCCTCCGACGTGGTCGACGGCGCCGGCCTCGCCAACGGCCAGATCGCCACCGGCACCATCGCCTTCACCTCGACGGGGCAGGTCGACCAGGCCAACACCACCCTCTTCAACGCCTCCAACCCGACGCTGACGTTCGGGGCGTCCAACGCCGGCCCGCCGGGGGCCAACCAGGTGAACTGGGCCGCCTCGCTCGGCATCGCCGCCCAGACGGTGACCCTCAACCTCGCCGGCGGCGCGGGCAGCACCGGCGGCCTCACCCAGCTGAACAGCCAGTCGAACACCCAGTCGATCACCACCAACGGCACCGCGTTCGGCAACCTGACCAACGTCGAGATCGACGCCAACGGCATCGTCACGGCGGTGTTCTCCAACGGCGTCACCCGGCCGATCGCGCAGGTGGCCATCGCCACCTTCCCCAACCCGGACGGCCTGACCCCGGTGAACGGCGACGCGTTCCAGGTGTCGCAGAACAGCGGCACCTACACGCTGGAGCAGCCGGGCACCGGCGGCGCGGGGCAGATCGACCCTTCGACGCTGGAGGCCTCGACGGTCGACCTGTCGTCGCAGCTCACCGACCTGATCACCAGCCAGAGCGCCTACTCGGCGTCCTCCAAGATCATCACCACCGCCAACCAGATGATGCAAGACCTGCTCAACATCGTCCAATAGCAACGGCGATTCACGGGCAGTTAACGAAGGTGACCAAGGTGCTGCCTAAAATAATGCTAAGGGAGCGAAGCGGTGGTTAGGTCAAGATTAACTATCGGCTTTAAGTCGTCGTTATCGCCCGGGCCCTATTCTCCGCCCTTGATGGTGGTGAGAAGGGCATAAGACCCATGTTGCAACAGCAGCGCACAAACAGCCGCGGCGAGAGATACGTGATCGGCCCGACCGGTGCGCCGTTGACGCTGAACGATCTGCCGCCGCCCAACACCCAACGTTGGGTGATCCGCCGCAAGGCGGAGGTGGTGGCGGCCGTTCGCGGCGGACTCCTGACGCTGGACGACGCCTGCGATCGCTATTCGCTGACCAACGAGGAGTTCCTCGGCTGGCAGCAGTCGATCGATCGTCACGGCATGGCCGGGTTGCGCACGACCCGCCTGCAGCAATATCGCTGAAACCCTCCCCAAGGATTTGAGCGAAGCGGCGGCCGCGCCTCCCCACCGGGGGCGCGGCCGCTTCACGTTTGGGGCGCCGCTTCAGTTTTCCTGCGACGGACTTGCTCCAGCCGCCGCAGATGGCGCCGCAAAGCATCG
>DASXEN010000106.1:0-9429 GCA_036490095.1 Caulobacteraceae bacterium | reverse complement strand
CGCCCCGACCTCGCCGGTGACCACCACGAAGTCGCCGCGGGCCAGGTCGAGGTCGACGTCCGCAATGCCGCGTTCCGTGCCGGGATAGCGGTAGCTCAGCCCGCGCACGCTGAAGCTGCGCAGCAGCTCGGCCGCCGGCTCGCCAGCACGCCGTACCATCGGCGCGGCGGTCAGCGCGCCGGCGGCCGCGCCTTCCATCAGCGCGTCCATGCGCCCGATCGAGACGTCGGCGAGGCGGCGGCGGGCGAGCAGGAAGCCGATCCAGCGCGGGCCGCCGACCGCCAGCGGGATGTAGCCGGCGAAGAGGGTGAAGTCGCCGACCGTGAAGGCGCCGCGGCGCATGGCCCCGGCCGCCAGCAGCAAGGCCACGCCGACGCCGAGGCTGGCCAGGTTGGCGCGCAATCCCTCCAGCAGCTGGCCGACGAGCTGGTCGCGGATCGCGGCGCGGCGGCGGACCTCGTTGAGCCGGTCGAGGTGGCCGACCACCCGCGCCTCGGCGCCCGCCAGGCGCAGCGTCTCGACCGCGCCGAAGACGTCGGCGATGAAGCCGGCGGATCGGGCGGCGGTCTCGCGCGCCGCGGCGCGCAGGCGCTGTGCGCGCCGCGTCAGCCGGTCCGTCACCGCCACCGCCAGGATCAGCGGCAGCACCACGGCGGCGGTGATCCAGGCGTCGACGGCGAACATCACCGCCAGCGCCCCGAGGCAGAGCAGCAGCTCGCCGGAGAGGTCGATCCACGCCTCCATGAAGTCGTTCATCGCCTCGACGTCGTCGCGCATGCGGCTGACCGTCTCGCCCGGCGGCGGCCTGGCGGACCGCGCCGGCGTGCCCGCCACCAGCCAGCCGAGCATCGCGCCGCGCAGCCGCCCCTCGACCCCGAGGTGGAACGCCGTTCCGAACCGCACCGTCGACGAGATCACCGCCAGCCGCGCCAGCTCGGCGCCGGCGACCAGGGCGACGAAGGTCCAGGCGCCGGCCCCGGCCGCCGCATGGCCGCTCAGCACGTCGAACACCGCGCGCAGGGCCAGCCCCGCGGCGAGCGGCAGGGTGTAGAAGGCGAGGTAGAGCGCCAGGTAGATCGCGAAGGTGACAGGCGCTGCGGCGACGATCCGCGCGCCGTGCCGCCAGGCGCCGGGCCGCACGCCAGGTCTCATGCCGGGCTTCATGGCAGAGCTCCGCCGCGCGCCGCGGCCAGCAGGCCGGCGAAGCGCGACGCCGGATCGGCCTCGAGCGCCGCCCGCTCGCCGGTCTCGACGATGCGGCCGGCTTCCAGCACGACGATGCGGTCGGCGCGGCGGACGGTCTCCAGCTTGTGGGCGACGATGATCGCGGTGCGGCCGCCGCCCGCCAGCAGCCGGTCCGTGGCGCGCTCGATCAGCCGGTCGGCGGCCGGGTCGAGCCGCGAAGTCGCCTCGTCGAGGATGACGAGGCCGGGGCGCTTCAGGAACACGCGGGCGAAGGCCAGCAACTGGGCCTCGCCGGCCGAAAGACCGGCGGCGGTGATCTCGGCCCCGAGCCCGCCCGGCTGCCTGGCGAGCCAGGCGCCCAGCCCTAGTTCTCGCAGCACCTCGGCGATACGCGCGTCGTCGGCGGCGGGGTCGAAGAGGCTGACGTTGTCGCGGATGCTGGCGGCGAAGATGCGCACGTCCTGGCCCACCACGCCGATGCGTGCGCGCAGGGCGGGCAGGGCGGCCTGGCGGATGTCGCGCCCGTCCAGCCGGATCACGCCTTCGCCAGGGTCGTGGAGGCGGCAGAGCAGCCGCGTCAGCGTGGTCTTGCCGGCGCCGGTGCGGCCGACCACGCCGAGCACCTCGCCCGGCGCGATCTCGAAGCTGACGCCGGCCAGCGCCGGCGCGCCGGCGTAGGCGAAGCCGACGGCCTCGAAGCTGACCGCGGGCGCCCCGTCGCCCAGCTCGGACGCAGCTCCGTCCGCCAGCGCCGGCCGCTGCGCCAGCAGGCCGCGGATGCGCTGAAGGCTGGCCCCGGCGCGCTGCGCCGCCTGCAGCTGCGAGCCGACCAGGTAGAAGGGCTCGCGCATCATCGCGGCGTACTGGACGAACAGGTAGACCGAGCCGAGCGAGGCCTGGCCGCGCTGGAACAGCCAGACGCCCATCGCCAGCGCCACCAGCGAGCTGGCGGCGAACATGGCGGCCGTCATCACCCACACCCGGCGGCCGACCAGCCCCGCGCGCAGGGTCCGCGCCCCAAGCTCGCCGGTGACGTCGGCGAGGCGGCCCATCACGTGCGCGCCGCCGGCGTTGGCGCGGATGTCGTCGAGGCCGCCGATGCGCTCCTCCAGGAAGCCGGCCAGCTGCGAGCGAGACTGCCGCTCCAGCGCCACGGCGCCGACCGAGATGTTGCGGGTGGCGACGAGCACGGCGAAGGCGGCAAGCGCCAGCGCGCCGATCAGGGCGCCGACGCGCCAGTCCTGCGCCAGCAGCACGGCGACGACGCCGGCGATGGTCAGCGCCGCGCCGGCGATCTGCAGCCCGACGTCGGAGAAGGCGCCCGCCAGCTCGCCGACGTCGCCGTCGAGGCGCTCGATCATCTCGCCGGGCGGGTGGGCATGGTGGAAGCCGAGGTCGAGGCCGAGCGCGTGCGCCGCAAGGTCGCGCCGCAGCCGGTTGGTCGCCGACCAGGCCACCCGCTGCGCCAGCCAGCTGGCGGCGAGCCGCGCGGCCTGCGCAGCGAGCGTCACGGCGAGGAAGAGCCCCGCCAAGCCCCACAGCGCGCCGAGCGGCGCCGCAGGCCGGACCGTCGACACCGCGTCGATGAAGCGGCGGACGACGAGCGGCGCGGCGATCGAAAGGCCCACGCCGGCGACGAGGCTCAGCGCCAGCAACGCGACTCGCCCGAACTCTGGCCGGGCGTAATGGCCGAGAAGCGCAAGGACCGGGCGCGCCGGCCGGGATGTCTTGGTCACGTGGGATTTCCAACCAGGCGCGCGAAGACGCGCGCCTTGAAGCCGCGGTGCGTCCGATCAACCGATCGGTTCGAGGGCTTGGGTCAGGAAATCATCGGTCCGTTCGCGTTGGTCACGCCTGGGCGCCGCCATACTACAGCCTTGGCGAAACGGCGAGAGCGCCGAGACACCGACTTTCGTGCGCCCGCTCGCTCGCAGCACCGACCAGCCACGCGGGTTGATCGAAACGATGCAGCTAAAACCAGGACTTGTGTCGGTGGCGCTCGGAGTCCTAACCTCGCGGGTGTGGCATGGTGGCGGCCGCCGGGCCGAGAGGGGGGACAAGTGAGAGCATGGTTTGGTCTGGGCGCTGCCGTGTCGGCCGCGGCCGTCTGCGCCGCCGCGTGGTACGTCTTCGCGCCGGCGAGGGCGGACGCGCCATCGATGTCGCCGCTGCCCAACGTCGCCCAGCTGGGGACGCCGCGCTTCCCCGACTTCGGCTTCCTGCCGCCGGCCAGCGAGTTCCACCCCGAGCGCACGTTCCGGCTCAGCCAGGACTATCCGGCCCGCGAGCCGGCGATCGAACCGGCGGTCCGCCACATCCTGTCGATCGACTACACCAAGGACTGGCGCGCCTATGCCGACGCCGTGCTCGACTATGTGCTGCAGGGCAACATCGAAAACCGCGACGTGTCCCAGGCTTTCTTCCTGGAGGACAACCCGGTTCGCCGCTGGTACCACGTGCCCTGGCAGCACTGGGGCGACAGCGGGCGCGAGGGCCTGCACGGCCTGACCGCCGAGGGGCCCGCGGCCCCGTTCACGCTGGGGCCGCGCCAGAAGACCCTCTCTCAGACCTACGCCGTCGGCTTCTACAATGATCGCGGCGGCTATCTGATCGGCAAGGTGTGGGCGGACGCCGACAACCCGCGTCCCGACATCGTGCGCCAGGATGGCGGTTTCCCGGTGGGCACGGTGGTGGCCAAGCTGCTGTTCACCACCTCGCCGGTCTCCGAGGTCGACTATCTCTCTAACCCGATCGAATGGACCGCCTATACAAAGATCGCCTTCGCGCCGAACGTGCCTGACAACGCGCCGCCGACGCCCCGCCGGGTGACGCTGGTGCGCCTTATCCAGGTCGACATCATGGTGCGCGACGAGCGCGCCAAGGCCACCGGCGGCTGGGTGTTCGGCACCTACATCTATAACGGCGCGCTCGCCCAGAAGAGCCTGTGGCGCAACCTCGTTCCGCTCGGCCTGATGTGGGGCAACGACCCGACGGTCAAGTCGGAGATGGCCGGCAACCCGGCGCCCACCGCCACCATGACCAACCCGGATCTGCGGGAAACGGTGATCAACCCCGGCAAACAGCTGCCACCGATGCACCTGGGCTTTGGCCTGCGGCTCAGCGGCGCCGTCGACAACACCCTGTCGTCCTGCAAGTCGTGCCACATGACGGCCGAATACCCGCAGGAATCCGGCATCCTGCCCGGCTACTCGCGCATCGATGGGCGGCCGCTGACCTGCGCCGACCCCGAGTGGATGGTCTGGTTCCGCAACCTGGGGCCGACCGAGTCCTTCGATCCGGGCGCCTACCCGATGGACAACTCGCTGCAGCTGTCCGGCAGCATCCAGAACTTCCTTGCCGCGCGCAACCTGAGCCTGAAGGGCTACTACGCGACCCAATATTGGAAGGGGAAGCGTGTGACCTCGGTCTACGACAAGCGTGGAACTCCGCCCGAGGGCGGCATCCCTTGCAACCCCCCAGTCACCGGGAGCTGATCCATGTCGGATATGTCGGACGAGAACAAGGCGCTGACGGTTCGTTTCTTCGAGGAGGCGTTCAACGAGGGTAACCTGGGCGTGATCGATGAATTGATCAGCCCCGATTACCGGTTCAATGGCGTACCCAGCCCGCCGGCCAACACGAAAGCCTGGGTGCAGCAGCTTCGCGCCTCGATGCCGGGCCTGCATTTCGTGATCGAGGCCATCCTGGCTGAGGATGACAAGGTGGCGCTGCGTTGGCGCAATAACATTCCGGCCGGCGGCGGCCGGCCAGCCGGCAGCATCGTCGGCACCAACATCCTCAGCTTCATCGGCGGCCAGGCGCTGACCAACGACCAGTCGGGCGGCGAGGCCTCCGACTTCAAGCCCGACTAGCGTGGCGCCCGGGCGCGCGGCGGCAGCGGCCACCCGTTGACTTCGCGCCCCCTTCAGGCGTATCAGCCGCCCTCCTTTTGGAGCCGGCCTCGATGTGGCTCCGATAGAGACGAAGCGTCCCTCGCAAGGACCGCTGGCGCGCCGCAACGCTGACGCATGCGTTTCGGCGCCGTTTCGTGTTTATCGGGACCGCAAAGCGGCCAACCGCTCCGAAACCAACGATGGAAGCCGAAGAGTTCGAATGCCGACGGTCAACCAGCTGATCCGCAAGCCGCGGACGCCGAAGGTGGCGCGCAACCGGGTGCCGGGCCTTAAGGGCTCGCCGCAGCGCCGGGGCGTCTGCACCCGCGTCTATACGATCACGCCGAAGAAGCCGAACTCCGCGTTGCGCAAGGTCGCCAAGGTGCGCCTGACCTCGGGCGTCGAGGCGGTGTGCTACATCCCCGGCGAAGGCCACAATCTGCAGGAGCACTCGGTGGTGCTGATCCGCGGCGGCCGGGTGAAGGACCTGCCAGGCGTGCGCTACCACATCCTGCGCGGCGTCCTCGACACGCAAGGCGTGAAGGAACGCCGCCAGCGCCGCTCGCTCTACGGCGCGAAACGTCCGAAGTAGGTCAGAAAAATATGTCCCGCCGCCACAGAGCCGAGACCCGCAAGGTCCTTCCCGACCCGAAGTACGGGGATCTCGTCGTCACCAAGTTCATGAACTACGTGATGTACGAGGGTAAGAAGGCCGTCGCCGAGAGCATCCTCTACGGCGCCTTCGACATCATGGAGGCCAAGCGCCGCGACGTCGGCCCGCTGGAAGCCTTCCATGCGGCGCTCGACAACGTGGCGCCTTCGGTGGAAGTGCGCTCGCGGCGCGTCGGCGGCGCGACCTACCAGGTGCCGGTGGAAGTGCGCCCCGAGCGGCGCCGGGCGCTGGCGATCCGCTGGCTGGTGGCCGCGGCGCGCTCGCGCGGCGAGAACACCATGACCGACAAGCTGGCCGGCGAGCTGCTGGACGCGTCCAACAATCGCGGCGCCGCGGTCAAGAAGCGCGAGGACACGCACAAGATGGCCGAGGCCAACCGCGCCTTCTCGCATTATCGGTGGTGACCCCCATATAGGGGCTTCCCCAGCCTTTCCCTTTCGCGCGCGGGCGGTTTGAGCTAAATCGCCCGCGCCGTTCGTTACCCATCCCGTTTGACGTATCCGGCAGAGCACTCCCCCATGCCCCGCACCCACAAGATCGAGGACTACCGAAACTTCGGCATCATGGCCCACATCGATGCCGGAAAGACCACGACCACGGAGCGGATCCTCTACTACACCGGCAAGAGCCACAAGATCGGCGAGGTCCATGACGGCGCGGCCACCATGGACTGGATGGAGCAGGAGCAGGAGCGGGGGATCACCATCACCTCCGCGGCCACCACCGCCATCTGGAACGGCCGGCGCCTGAACATCATCGACACCCCCGGGCACGTCGACTTCACCATCGAGGTGGAACGCTCCCTGCGCGTGCTCGACGGCTGCGTGGCGGTGCTGGACGGCAACCAGGGCGTCGAGCCGCAGACCGAGACGGTCTGGCGCCAGGCCGACCGCTACAACGTCCCGCGCATCGTGTTCGTCAACAAGATGGACAAGATCGGCGCCGACTTCGAGAAGTGCGTGGAATCGATCCGCGACCGGCTCGGCGTGAAGGCCGTGCCGATCCAGCTGCCGATCGGCTCGGAGAGCCAGTTCGTCGGCCTGATCGACCTGATCCGCATGAAGGCGGTGATCTGGGAGGCCGAGGGCCTCGGCGCGAAATACCACGACGCGGACATCCCCGAGCACCTCAAGGCGGCGGCCGACGAGGCGCGCCACTTCATGGTCGAGAACTCCGTCGAGCTCGACGACGAGGCGATGGAGAGCTACCTCAACGGCGAAGAGGTGACCGACGAGACGCTGAAGAAGTGCCTGCGCAAGGCGGTGCTGACCGGCGCCTTCTATCCGATCCTGTGCGGCTCGGCGTTCAAGAACAAGGGCGTGCAGCCGCTGCTCGACGCGGTGGTCGACTACCTGCCTTCGCCGGTGGACATCCCGCCGACCAAGGGCGTCGACTTCAAGACCGGCGCCGAGGTCGAGCGCGCGGCGACCGACGAGGCGCCGCTCTCCGTGCTGGCGTTCAAGATCATGGACGACCCGTTCGTGGGCTCGCTGACCTTCTGCCGCATCTACTCGGGCAAGCTCGAGAGCGGCATGGGCCTGATCAACTCCTCGCGCGACCGGCGCGAGCGGGTGGGCCGCATGCTGCTGATGCACTCCAACAACCGCGAGGACATCAAGGAAGCCCACGCCGGCGACATCGTCGCGCTGGCGGGCCTGAAGGAGACGCGCACCGGCGACACCCTGTGCGATCCGACCAAGAGCCCGGTGATCCTTGAGAAGATGGACTTCCCCGATCCGGTGATCGAGATCGCCATCGAGCCGAAGACCAAGACCGACCAGGAGAAGCTGGGCGTCGCGCTGCAGAAGCTGGCCGCCGAGGACCCGACCTTCCGTGTCTCCACCGACCAGGAGAGCGGCCAGACCATCCTGCGCGGGATGGGCGAGCTGCACCTGGACATCAAGGTCGACATCCTCAAGCGCACCTACAAGGTGGAAGCCAACATCGGCGCGCCGCAGGTGGCCTACCGCGAGACCCTCGGCCGCCGGGCGGAGATCGACTACACCCACAAGAAGCAGACCGGCGGGTCCGGCCAGTTCGCGCGGGTGAAGATCATCTTCGAGCCCAACGAGGCGGGCGGCGGCTATGCGTTCGAGTCGAAGGTGGTGGGCGGCTCGGTGCCGAAGGAATACGTCCCCGGCGTCGAGAAGGGCCTGCAGAGCGCCAAGGACAACGGCCTGCTGGCCGGCTTCCCGGTGATCGACTTCAAGGCGACCCTCGTCGACGGCGACTACCACGACGTCGACTCCAGCGTGCTGGCGTTCGAGATCGCCGCGCGGGCGGCCTTCCGCGAACTTCGCGAGAAGGCCTCGCCGAAGCTGCTGGAGCCGATCATGAAGGTCGAGGTGACGACGCCGGAAGACTACGTCGGCGACGTGATCGGCGACCTCAACTCGCGGCGCGGGCACATCCAGGGCTCCGACCAGCGCGGCAACGCGCAGGTGGTGATCGCCATGGTGCCGCTCGCCAACATGTTCGGCTACGTCAACAACCTGCGCTCGATGAGCCAGGGCCGTGCGGCGTTCCACATGGAGTACGACCACTACGAGGCGGTGCCGCAGGCGGTGGCCGACGAGGTGGTCAAGAAGTACGCTTGATAAGCACCCAGGACCCCACCTAAAGACCCTGATAAACTTCAAGGAGTAGCCCGTCCGAGGGCTGGAGCTAGATAGAATGGCCAAGGAAAAATTCGCCCGCACCAAGCCGCATTGCAATATCGGCACCATCGGTCACGTCGACCACGGCAAGACCACGCTGACGGCGGCGATCACTTCGGTGCTGGCCAAGGCGGGCGGCGGGACGGTGCGCAGCTACGAGAGCATCGACGCGGCGCCGGAAGAAAAGGCGCGCGGCATCACCATCAACACCGCGCACGTCGAGTATGAGACGGCCAACCGCCACTACGCGCACGTCGACTGCCCCGGGCACGCCGACTACGTGAAGAACATGATCACCGGCGCGGCGCAGATGGACGGCGCCATCCTGGTGGTCTCGGCCGCCGACGGCCCGATGCCGCAGACCCGCGAGCACATCGTGCTCGCCCGCCAGGTCGGCGTGCCGGCGCTGGTGATCTTCCTCAACAAGGTCGACATGGTCGACGACCCCGAGCTGATCGAGCTCGTGGAGATGGAGGTGCGCGAGCTGCTCTCCACCTACGAGTTCCCCGGCGACGACATCCCGATCATCCAGGGCTCGGCGCTGGCTGCGCTCGAAGGCCGCAATCCGGAGATCGGCGAGACCCAGATCCTGGCGCTGATGAACGCCGTGGACGAGTACATCCCGCAGCCCGCCCGGGCCAAGGACCAGCCGTTCATGATGGCGGTGGAAGACGTGTTCTCGATCTCCGGCCGCGGCACCGTGGTGACCGGCCGGATCGACCGCGGCGTGATCAAGGTGGGCGAGGAAGTCGAGATCGTCGGCCTGCGCCCAACGCAGAAGACTACCTGCACGGGCGTCGAGATGTTCCGCAAGCTGCTCGATCAGGGCGAGGCGGGCGACAACGTCGGGGTGCTGCTGCGCGGCACCAAGCGCGAGGATGTCGAGCGCGGCCAGGTGCTGTGCAAGCCGGGCTCGATCACCCCGCACACCAAGTTCACCGCCGAGGCCTACATCCTCACCAAGGAGGAGGGCGGGCGCCACACGCCGTTCTTCTCCAACTACCGCCCGCAGTTCTACTTC
>DASXEN010000105.1:0-24571 GCA_036490095.1 Caulobacteraceae bacterium | reverse complement strand
ACCGCCGCTCTGCGGCGGCCGCGCAGCGGCGCGCCTTCGGCGCGTCCTTGACCCGGTCCGGCCCCTCGGAAGAGCATCAGCCAAGCGATCGACGGCGGGCTCTGAACGGGGTCAGCGACACCTAGCGAGCGGGCGCAGGCGTCAGGCGCCACCCAGCGAGGCCGCCCCTCAAGCGTCGCCGCGGGTTCCGCAACGCGGCGCGCGGCTGTAGGTTCGCGCCTTGGGGGTTCTCGCGCCGGCTGTGGCCGGCCAGGGTTGAGGACGTGTGTTCGATGAAGCGGATCGCCATCGCCGCCGTGGTCGCCGTCGCGGCGCTTTCGCTCGCGGCCTGCGAGACGGCCACCCCCTACCAGCCGCTGTCGCCGAACAACGCCGTCTCCGGCGGCTTCACCGACCAGCGGCTCGATGAGACGCACTTCCGCGTCACCTTCCGCGGCAACGAGGTGACTTCCCGCGAGGCGGTGGAGAATTACCTGCTCTACCGGGCGGCCGAGGTGACCGTGCAGGGCGGCTTCGACTGGTTCGAGATGGTGCAGCGCGACACCCATGACCGCGGCGGCGTCTTCGCGACGCCGGGCGGGCCCTACTGGTCGCCCTACTGGCGCTTCCACGGCGCCTGGGGCTGGGGCCGCTGGGACCCCTACCTGGGCGGGCCGGCCTGGGGCGGCTACGACGTCCAGCGGATCGACGCCTACGACGCCGTCGCCGAGATCGCCGTCGGCCACGGGTCGAAGCCGGCCACCGATCCGCGCGCCTTCGACGCCCACGAGGTGATGGCCAACCTCGGCCCGAAGCTGGTCAGGCCGCGCTGAGGTGCCGGACGGGCCGCCGGCGATCCGGGACGTCCGGCCCGGCGACCTGGAGGCGCTCTACGCCATCTGCCTCGCCACCGGCGATTCCGGCGCCGACGCTGCGGCCCTCTACCGCGACCCCAGGCTGGTCGGCCACCTTTACGCCGCGCCCTATGCGGTGCTGGAGCCCGAGCACGCGCTGGTGGTCGAGGACGCGGCCGGCGTCGGCGGCTACATCGTCGGCGCGCTGGATACGCTCGCCTTCGAGGCGCGGCTGCAGGCCGAGTGGTTTCCGGCACTGCGCCGCCGGTATCCAGACCCGGCTCCGCCGCCCGCCCGCTGGAGCCTCGACCAGGTCCGCGCCTGGCAAATCCATCATCCGCGCCCGCCGCCGGCGCGGATCACCGATCCCTATCCGTCGCACCTGCACATCAACCTCCTGCCGCGCTTGCAGGGCAAAGGCCTCGGCCAGGCGCTGATCGACGCCTGGCTGGCGCGGATCGAAGCGGCGGGCTCGCGCGGCATGCACCTCGGCGTCAGCCCCGCCAACCACCGGGCGCTGCGCTTCTACCGGGCGTATGGGCTGGAGGAGTTCAGGTTCCCGCGGCCGAAGCCGGAGCCGGACTCGATCTACTTCGTGCGGGCTTTCGCGTAGCGGGTTGGGTTGACCCCCTCCCGCTCGGTCGCTGGCGCGGCCGAGTCGCCTCCCCCGATGGGGGAGGAGAACGCGCGTCTCTTCCCCCGCCGGGGGAAGCGGCCCGAAGGGCCGAGGGGGCCTCGGGCCTCAGTGCGCCTCGTCCCAGTTGGCCGCGGCCCGGGCGTCGACCACCAGGGGCACGGAGAGCTGCGCCACCGGCTCGGGGGCGTGCTCCATCACCCGCCTGGCGACCGCGCAGACCGCCTCGGCCTCCTCGGCCGGGGCTTCGAAGATCAGCTCGTCGTGCACCTGCAGCAGCATCTTCGCCTTGAGCCCCTCGGCCTGCAGCGCCGCCGGCATGCGGATCATCGCCCGGCGGATCACGTCGGCCGCCGCGCCCTGGATCGGGGCGTTGATCGCCGCCCGCTCGGCGAACTGGCGGTCGTGGACCGACTTCGAGCTGGCGGCCGGGATGTGCATCTTGCGGCCGAACAGGTTGGTCACGTAGCCCTGGGTGCGCACCGTGTGGCGCATGCGGTCCATGTAGGCGCGGATGCCGGGGAAGCGCTCGAAGTAGGTCTTGATGTAGGCCCCGGCCTCGTCCTGCGGGATGCCGAGCTGGTTGGCGAGGCCGAAGGCCGAGATGCCGTAGATGATGCCGAAGTTGATCGCCTTGGCGCGGCGGCGCGTCTCCGCCGGCATGCCCTCCACCGGCACGCCGAACATCTCCGAGGCGGTGGAGGCGTGGATGTCCAGCCCGTCGAGGAAGGCGCGCTTCAGCTGCGGGATGTCGCCGATGTGGGCGACGAGGCGCAGCTCGATCTGGCTGTAGTCGGCGCTGATCAGCACGCAGCCCGGCTCGGCGATGAAGGCGCGGCGGATCTTGCGGCCCTCCTCGGTGCGCACCGGGATGTTCTGCAGGTTGGGATCGTTGGAGGAGAGGCGGCCGGTGGTGGTGGAGGCCAGCGCGAACGAGGTGTGGATGCGCCCGGTCGTGGGCTGCGCGGCGCTGGCCAGGGCGTCGGTGTAGGTGCCCTTCAGCTTGGAGAGCTGGCGCCAGTCGAGCAGCACCCGCGGCAGCGGATGCTGCGCGGCCAGCTGGTCCATCACGCTGGCGTCGGTGGACCAGACGCCGGTGGCGGTCTTCTTGCCGCCCGGCAGGCCCATCTCGCCGAACAGCACGTCGCCGATCTGCTTGGGGCTGCCGAGGTTGAACGGCCGGCCGGCCAGCCGTTGCGCCTCGGCCTCCAGGTCGGCCATGCGCATCGAAAAGTCGTTGGAGAGCCGGTGCAGCTGCGCCGGGTCGATCTTGATGCCCGCCTGCTCCATCTCAGCCAACACCGCCGGCAACGGCCGCTCCAGCGTCTCGTAGACCGTCAGCAGCCCCTCCCTGGCCAGCCGCGGGCGCAGGAGGCGGTAGAGGCGGATGGTGATGTCGGCGTCCTCGGCGGCGTAGGCGGTGGCCTCGGCCAGGCCCACGTGGCGCAGGCTCTTCTGCGCCTTGCCGGTCCCGGCCACGTCCTTCAGCGAGATCGGCTGGTGCTCCAGCCACAGCCTCGCCAGGTCCTCCATGCCGTGGTTGTGCAGACCCGCCTCCAGCACATAGGAGATCAGCATGGTGTCCTCGATCGGGGACACGGCGATCCCGTGCCGGGCCAGCACGGCGATGTCGTACTTGGCGTTGTGGCCGATCTTGAGCACGCCGCGATCCTCGAGCAGCGGCTTCAGCCGCGCCATCGCCGCCGCCAGCGGGATCTGGTCGAGGCCGCCCGCCTCGCTCAGGTCCAGGCCGTCCCCGGCCGCGTGGCCGAGCGGGATGTAGCAGGCCTCGCCCGGCGCAACGGCCAGCGAGACGCCGCAGAGGCCGGCGGTGGCCGCGGAGATGGCGTCGGTCTCGGCGTCGAAGGCGACCAGGCCCGCGGCGCGCGCCTTGGCGATCCAGGCGTCCAGCGCCGCCAGGTCGCGGACGCACTCGTAGAGCCTGGTGTCGATCGGCGCGGGCGGCGCCTCGGCCTCGGCGGGCCTCGGGGCCGGCGGCGGCGCGCCGCTCGCCTCGGCCACGCGCCGCGCCAGGGTGCGGAACTCCAGCTGCTCCAGGAAGTCGCCCAGCACCTTCGCATCCGGCTCGGCGATCGCCAGCTCGTCGATCGGCTGCGGCAGCGGCGTCGCGCAATCGAGCTGCACCAGCTGGCGCGACAGGCGGATCTGGTCGGCGAAGTCGATCAGCGTCTGGCGGCGCTTGTCCTGCTTGACCTCGCCGGCGCGGGCCAGCAGCGTGTCGAGGTCGCCGTACTCGTTGATCAGCGCCGAGGCGGTCTTGACGCCGATGCCGGGGGCGCCGGGCACGTTATCGACGCTGTCGCCACACAGCGCCTGCACGTCGACCACCTTCTCCGGCGGCACCCCGAACTTCTCCATCACCTCGGGGATGCCGATGCGGACGTTCTTCATCGTGTCCAGCATCGACACCTGCGGCCCGACCAGCTGCATCAGGTCCTTGTCGGACGAGACGATCACCACCTCGCCGCCGGCGTCGCGCACCTGGCAGGCGTAGGCGGCGATGATGTCGTCGGCCTCGTAGCCGGCCAGCTCCAGGCATGGCACGCCGAACGCCCGGGTCGCCTCGCGCACCATCGGGAACTGCGGCACCAGGTCTTCCGGCGCCGGCGGCCGGTGGGCCTTGTAGTCGGCGTAGAGCTGGTTGCGGAAAGTGATCTCCGACTTGTCGAACACCACCGCCAGGTGGGTCGGCGCGTCGGGCGCCGCCTTCATGTCGATCAGCAGCTTCCACAGCATGTTGCAGAAGCCGCTGACGGCCCCGACCGGCAGCCCGTCCGACTTGCGCGTCAGCGGCGGCAGCGCGTGGAAGGCGCGGAAGATGAAGCCCGACCCGTCGACGATATAGAGCCGCACCGCCGGCCCGTCCTGGGTCGGCTGGCGCGGGATGTCGGCCAAGGTCGCTTCGGGGGTTTCGGGCGCGTCGAGCGTGTCGGTCATGGGACTTGAAGATAGGCGCGCCGGGGCGTCGGGTCACGCGGTGCAATGTACGCGACGGCTACGACCTACCAGACCAGTCCATCCAGATGGTTATGGCCGGAAAGCAGGCGAGCGATGCGGTCGAGCGCCGCTTCGCGTATGTCGCGCAGGGGGTGGTGTGCGTATAACGCGAGCTCCCGCTGCATGTCATAGAAGCGCAACCGCTCGCGCAGATGCTCGCGCTGGAATAGTTCCGGATACGCGCCGTGCAGCCATCCGGGGACCTCTGTGAGTGTGCTCTCGTCGAGCCCTCGCTCGTCGGGTGAGGAAGGGTACTCTCGCGCCTTCGCGCACCAGCGCAGAAGGGTGTCGAGCTCGACATCCGCTGGCTGAGTCAACGCCTCCGCGAAGTCGATAAGACCGGTGACGCGCCCTTGGTCGACCATCACGTTGGATCCGTGCAAATCGCCATGGACGAGGACGGGTTCATCGCCGGCGAACAACGCCAGCCGCTCCCGAGTCCAAGCTGCGACCTCCGCAAGCACCCGCGAGTCATGACCGGGCAGCCGCCGGGCAGCCGTGACCTGCTGCAGCGCCGCACTCACCACAGGTGGGTGGAACGCCGCCCGCGGTTTGCCGGCGAGCGCATCGGCCAGCCAGGGCGGCAGCAGGTCGGCCGTAACAGGAACGCGGTGAAGTGCGCGCAACGCAAAGCCGAGGCTTTCGATCATTGCCTGGCGGGTGTGCGAATCCGCCGCTGGCCATGACTCGCATAGGGTTCGGCCGGGCACGCGTTCGGAGACACACCACGGCCCGTCCGGGCCGTCGCCGTGCGCGAGGCGCCGGGCGTGTGGAACCTCGCTGCCGGCGAGCAGGTCGACGACTGCAGCCTCGTGGCGAAACGAGTCGCGGAACTGTCCGTTGCTCAGTCGTACGACGTAGTCGTCGCCGACCCACACGCGGCTAACCCAACCGGCCTTTGGAAGAAAGCGCCCAGTTGCTTGCAGACCAGCGACCGCCAGCGTCCTCAGCAGCGGCGGATCGCTAGCTGGCTGGCCGACGAACGGTGTTGAGCGGTCGCACACGCGCCAAATCTCCTACCACATCTGCGCTCGGCGCTTCAGCGGCGAGCGCGCGTCGATGGACGGCCAACCTCCCCCCGCTCTTCGGTCGGGCGAGGGCGACTGAAAGGCGGGTTCAGTGCCCGTGCGAGCCTTCATAGACGCCGGGGGCGAGGCGCTCGCTCTCCGTGCCCTCGGCGCCCTTCGCCAGTACGAATCTGCGGTCGCAGTAGCCGCACTCGACGAAGTCGGCCTCGCCCATCTCCAGCCAGACGCGCGGATGGCCGAGCGCGCCGCCGACGCCGTCGCAGGCGACCCGCCTGGAGCGCACCTCGACCACCTCCGCGGGCGGCAGGTCGGGCGTCTGGTCGGGCCGGGCAGGCGCCGGCTCGGGAGCGGCTTTCGGCTTGCGGGCCATGGCGGGTCTTCAGCTCCGGTCGTGCGCCTTGGCGCGGCGGGGTGGAGGCCCTAGGTATGCGGCGGGCCGCGGCGGCGTCAATCGCGGCGGCGGTAACCGATCCGGGGCGAGATGGACCTTCCCGAGTACGCGATCGAGGCCGCCGGCCTCGTCAAGACCTACCCGGCCGTGCGCGGCTCGCCGCCGATGCGGGCGCTGAAGGGGATCGACCTGAGGATCCCGCGCGGGTCGATCTTCGGCCTGCTCGGCCCCAACGGCGCCGGCAAGTCGACCTTCATCAACATCCTCGCCGGCCTCACCCGCAAGACCTCCGGCAAGGTCAGCATCTGGGGCCGCGACCTCGACGAGCGGCCGCGCGACGCCCGCGCGGCCATCGGCGTGGTGCCGCAGGAGATCGCCGCCGACGTCTTCTTCACCCCGCGCGAATCGCTCGACGTGCAGGCCGGCATGTACGGCGTGCCGCGCCAGGACCGCATCACCGACGAGTTGCTGGCCGCGCTCGGCCTCGCCGACAAGGCCAACGCCTACGTCCGGGCGCTCTCGGGCGGCATGAAGCGGCGGCTGATGGTCGCCAAGGCGATGGTGCACAACCCGCCGGTGCTGGTGCTCGACGAGCCCACCGCCGGCGTCGACGTGGAGCTGCGCCGCCAGCTCTGGGACTATGTGGTCGAGCTGAACCGCCGCGGCGTCACCATCCTCCTCACCACCCACTACCTGGAGGAGGCCGAGCAGCTGTGCGACATCATCGCCATCGTCAACCACGGCGAGGTGGTGGCCTGCGAGCCGACCACCTCGCTGCTCACCCACCTCGACACCCGCGCGGTGGTGATAACGCCGGGTGAGGCGCTGCAGGCGCCGCCGGCGCTGCCGCCGTTCGAGACCCGGCTGCGGCCCAACGGCGACCTCGCCATCAGCTTCCGCACCCACGAGGCCAGCGTCGAGCAGGTGCTGGCGGCGGCCAGGAGCGCGGGCCTGCACATCAAGGACCTGAGGACCGAGGAGCCGGACCTGGAGGACGTCTTCCTCGCCCTCACCTACGGCGCCGACCGGGCGCTCACCGACGCGCCGTGACCAGGCGGCGGACCACCAAGGAGCCATCCATGAAATATTCCGCCATCGCCCTGGCGCTCGCCATCGCCGCCGCCGGAACCGCGACCACCGCCGACGCGCGCGGCTGCATCAAGGGCGCGTTGATCGGCGGCGTCGCCGGCCACTTCGCCCACCACCACGCCCTGGCCGGCGCGGCCATCGGCTGCGTGGTCGGCCACCACATGGCCCACGAGCACGACAAGAAGCTCGCCGAGCAGCGCCGCCACGACGAGCACCACCACCGCTGACGCTCGGATCTCGCGCCCTACGCCTTCACGAACCTCAGGGTCATCCGGTCGCTCTCGCCGATGGCGTCGTACTTGGCGTGGTCGAAGCCGGGGTTTGGCGGCTGGCCGGCGGGGGCGCTGCGGCGGGTCGGCGGCAGGGTCCAGACGCCGAACGGATGGTCCTTGGTGTCCTTCGGGTTGGCGTTGATCTCCGAGCGGGCGGCCAGCGCGAAGCCGGAGGCCTTGGCGGCGTCGATCACGTAGCGCTCGGAGATGTAGCCGTTGGCCTTCTTCGGGTCCCAGTCATCGGGCGCGCGGTGGTCCTCGACGGCGAGCACGCCGCCCGGCTTCAGCGCCGCGCGGAAATCGGCGAAGGCCTTCTGGGTGAAGCCGTCGACCTGGGCCCAGTCGTGGATCTCGCGCGAGACCAGCACCAGGTCGACGCTGCCGGGCGGCGCCAGCGGACCGGAGCGCAGGCCGAAGCCCACCACCTTCACGTCGCCGTAGAGCTTCGGATCGCCGCCATACTTGGCCTCGAACGCCGCACGGCCCTTGCGGGCGCCGGCGCCGGTCTTCGGATCGTCGAGGTCGGCGCTGGCGGCGATGTAACGGCCGCCGGTGCGCGCCAGGTAGGGCGCCAGGATGTCGGTCCACCAGCCGGCCCCCGGCGCGACGTCGACCACCGTCATCCCCGGCTTCAGCCCCCAGAACACCAGCGAGGCATAGGGATGCCGATAGACGTCCCGCGCCCGGTCCGCCGGCGAGCGCGGCCCGTTGTCGATGACGTCGTGCAGCACCGCGTCCTGGCCCAGCGGCAGGGCGGCGCGCACCAGCGCC
Source organism: Caulobacteraceae bacterium (assembly GCA_036490095.1). Lineage (GTDB taxonomy): Bacteria > Pseudomonadota > Alphaproteobacteria > Caulobacterales > Caulobacteraceae > Acaudatibacter. The sequence goes on along the minus strand of DASXEN010000105.1, from coordinate 16,535 downwards.
GGCGCCCCGAGGGCGGTTGCGGTGAGCCCCGCCCCGATCACGAACACACGCCGATCCATGTCCAACCTCTCCCGCTCGCCCCGGCCACCTGCCTGCGCCGAGCACACTACGCCATTCGCTCGCTTGGTTGAGCGTGATTTCCGGGCGTCCGGAAAACTCTGCCTCCAAGCGACCAACGGCGGCTTCCGACCGCGGTCAGGATCGCCGAGGACTGCGCCCGTTTGCGCCGCCCCGCCCTTTCCGCTAGAGATCGCGCCCTTCCGCCACGGCCCAGCCGCACCCGTAGCTCAGCTGGATAGAGCGTTGCCCTCCGAAGGCAGAGGTCACAGGTTCGAATCCTGTCGGGTGCGCCAGGACGCTCAGGACGACGCAGGCGGCGCGAGTTCGCCGCACCGGCCGAGTACGTCTTCGATGAAGGCCAGCTAGCACCCGGGCGCGGCGAGGGTGCGCCACGGCCCGAGTGGCGCGGTCAGCGCGTGGCGACCAGCGTCGGGGCGGGGGCCGGGCGGGCGACGACCAGCTTGGCCACCGAGACGCCGCCGCTGAGGCAGCGGGCGCGCACGCCGTCCGCCGTGCGGCCGATGGAGACGCACTCGATCCTGTGGGCGAACAGGGCGTCCATCCAGGCGCCGCGGGAGGCGCCCGCCGGCGCGTCGGCGATCTCGACCGGGACCCACTGGCTCGGCGACGGGCCCAGCGCGACGCACACCCGGCCATGCTCCATCACCTGCAGCACGGGACCGGCGAACGCCTGGCCGTCGCTCGGGGCCTGGGCCGTGCAGTCGGCGCGCGCCGGCGGCGCCGGGCACGATTGCGCCGCCGCGGTCGCGGAGCCGCACGCGCCCCATACGGCGACGGTTAGCGCTGCAACCAACTGCTTCATGAGCGGCTCCGGGCGGATCGCCCGAACGACGCCGCCTGATGCTTCAAGCGGTCTGGGGCGCGCCGGGTTCCGCGGCCGCTCAGTCCCGATCCGCCAACCACTCGGCCAGCACCACCGCGTCGTTGTGCTCGGTGTCCCTGGCCCCGTAGATGAGGGTGAGCCGGCCCTTGGCGGCGAGCCGGCGCAGGGCCTCGGCGGCGGGGTTGGCCTGCAGCTCCGCGCGGTAGCGGCGGCGAAATTCGGGCCAGCGCTCCGGATCGTGGCCGAACCAGCGGCGCAAGTCGGAGCTGGGCGCGACATCCTTCAGCCAGTCGTCCAGCTTCGCCTCGGCCTTGCCGACGCCGCGCGGCCAGAGCCGGTCGACCAGCACCCGGCGCCCGTCGCCGGCGGCGGGCGCCTCGTAGGCGCGCTTGATCGACACCTTGGCCACGGCCGTCTCCTCGATCGCAGAACGCGCGATGCGGCGCCCGGGTTTATCCGTCCTTGGCGAGCTTTTCTCGCATTTGGGGATGAAAAGGCGCCGCGCCCGCGCCACTGTGGCGGCCTCGCGAGGAGGAGCGCCATGGCGCAGGACTGGGCCGAGGTCGTCGGCGAGCTGGAACAGCGGCTGAAGCTGCGCTCGATCGTCTTCGCCATGCAGCTCTACGAGCGGCGCGCCGACATGGAGGCGATCCCCCGCATCCGCCGCCCGCAGCACGTCCACACGCTCGACCAGCTGGTCGGCCAGGCCTCGCGGCTCGGCTGGACGGTGGGCGTCACCGCCGACGACCTGGTGGGCGCGCAGTGCCGGGCGGTGGTGGGCCTGGGCGCCGCGAAGACCGAGGACTGGTATTCCGGGCGGCACATGACCGGCGTCTGGTTCTCCACCGAGGCCGACGCCGGCGCCCACCAGGCGGCGATGAATTGCGTGCCCGATGGCCGTTACGAGGCGCTGGCGGTGGGACCGCTGGCGGCCGGCAAGCTCGATGCGCCGGACATCGCCCTCTTCTACGCCACGCCCGGGGCGATGATCTATTTCATCAACGGCCTGCAGTGGGCCGGCTACAAGCGCTTCGACTGGAGCGTGGTCGGCGAGAGCGCCTGCGCCGACAGTTGGGGCCGGGCGCTGACCCGCCGCGAGCCCAGCCTTTCGATCCCCTGCTTCGCCGAACGCCGCTACGGCGGCGTGCTCGACGACGAGATGCTGATGGCGCTGCCGCCCGACCAGCTGGTCAAGGCGCTGGAGGGCATGCGGGCGTTGGCGAAGAACGGCTTCCGCTACCCCTTCGCGCAATACGGCGTGCAGCAGGACGTGCGCGCCGGGATGGCGGTCAGCTACGGCGAGCGCGGCCCCGGCTGAGGCGTGGCCTGAGGCTTGACCTGAGGTCTGGCGAGGAGCGCCTCGGTCACCGGGCCGGCCAGCGCCAGGCGCGTCACATACTGCGCGCCGGCCAGGTCGAAGTGGTTGCTGTCCCACATCAGCGGGATGTCCGGCGCGATGCGCATCAGGCAGCGGCGCTGCGGGCACAGCAGGTCGATCAGCGAAATGTAGCGCACGTCCGGCGCGCCGGCGCTCGCCGCCCGCAGCACCGGATCGAAGTCCAGCTCGGCGGTTTTGACGTCCTGCGGCGGCGCGCGCCGCGCCTGCGCCGGCGCCCGGCCGATCAGGTCCGGCAGCCCGGCCACGAACTGCGGCGCGGGCCCCACCACGATGACCGACGCGCCGGCGCGGCGCAGCATCGCCAGGGTCGCGCCGAGGCGAGGATGATTGCTGTGGCCGGCGAACGACAGCACCACGACGTCGGGCCGCTCCAGGGCGATGCGCGCGGCCACCATGGCGTTGAACTGGTCGCACTCGGGCTTGAGGTGCGCCCGCGGGTCGCCGATCAGCGGCGGGCAGCCGGCGTGCGCGGCCTGCATGAAGGTCGCGCCGGCGCCCTTCGCCACCTGCGCCAGCGGCTCGGCCAGGTCGCCGGCGTGGCTGTCGCCCCAGAGCAGCAGGCTGCGGCGGCCCGGCGTGGCGGTGAAGCACAGCCCCGGCGAATAGGCCTGCCCTTCCTCGACGAAGCAGGGTGGGTGGAACTGGCGCCGCCACTGCGGCCCATGCGCATAGTCGAGGTAGGCGCCCAAGTGCGCGGTCTGCGGCGGCAGCCGGCCGGGCCACCCGTCGCCCAGCCTGGCCGCGGCCGCGAAGCCGCAGACCAGCAGGGCGGCCGCCAGGATGGCGAGCAGGCGGCCGCGCCGGGCCGTTTCGTTCGGCGGCGGACGCCGGAACGGCTGCTCGATGAAGCGCCATGACAGCACCGCCAGGCCGAGGCTGGCCGCCAGCAGCAGCAGCCGCCCGCCATGGCCGATCCCGCGCGGCGCCAGGTCCGCCGCGAAGGCGATCAGCGGCCAGTGCCAGAGGTAGAGCGAGTAGGAGATCAGCCCGACGAGCACCACCGGCCGCCAGCCGAGCACCCGCGCCACCAGCGTCGGCGCGGCGCCCGAGAAGATCACCAGGGCGGCGCCGGCGCAGGCGACCTGCTCGGCGCCCAGCCAGGCCAGCCGCGAGCCATGCGGCCAGATGCAGCCGAGCCCGATCAGCGCGGCGCCGGCCAGCGACAGCAGCTCGCGCAGCAGCCGCCCTGGGCGCCAGCGCCAGCCGTGCAGCGCCACCAGCGCGCCCAGCAGCAGCTCCCAGGCCCGCATCGGCGCGGAATAGTAGGCCTCGCCAGCCTCGGCGCGGGGGGTGAAGGGCGCCAGCGCCAGCGAGGCGAGGGCGACGACCACCAGCACCGGCGTCAGCCAGCGCGGCGCCCTGGCGCGGACGAAGGCGAACACCAGCGGATAGAGCAGGTAGAACTGCTCCTCCACCGACAGGCTCCAGGTGTGGCGCAGCGGCAGGTGCTCGGTGTTTTGGGCGAAGTAGCCGCTCTGGCCGGCCAACACGACGTTGGCGCACAGCAGCACCGCGCCCAGCGCCACGTCGGCGGTCTGCCTCAATCGGCTCGGCCATTCGATCGCGAATGCGGCCGCCAGCACCGCGGCCAGCATCGCCAGCAGCGCCGGCGCGATACGGCGCACCCGCCGCTCGTAGAAGTGGGCGATCGAGAGCCGCCCCGCGTCCGCCTGGCGGCCCAGCAGGCCGGTGATCACGAAGCCGGAGATGACGAAGAAGACGTCGACGCCGACGAAGCCGGAGATGATCCCGGCCGCGCCGAGGTGCCAGAATACCACCGCCAGCACCGCGACGGCCCGCAGGCCGTCGACGTCCGGCCGGTAGCTTGGCGCCGGCGCCGCCTCGTCGAGCTTGGCCACGAGCCCTGACTAGAGGCCGCCCAGCGCTGCGCGCAAGGCCTGCCGCGCGCGATCAGTGAATTGACGAACAGCTGTTTTAGCGTCCAGGGTTCGGCCGGGCCGTCGCCAAACAAGACTGACGTGAGGGAATAGTGATCCAGACCAAAATCACCGAGATGTTCGGCGTCGAGACGCCGATCGTGATGGGGGGCATGACCGGCGTGGGCTACGGCGAGCTGGTGGCCGCGGTCGCCAATGCCGGCGCGCTCGGCTTCATCGTCGCCCACCTCTTTCCCACCGCCGAGGCGTTGCTGGCGGAGATCGAGAAGACCCGCCAGCTGACCAAGAAGCCGTTCGGGGTGAACCTGACGCTGCTGCCGTCGCTGAACCCGATCCCCTACGACGACTACCGCAAGGCCATCATCGAGAGCGGCATCAAGATCGTCGAGACCGCCGGGCGCAGCCCGATCGACCACCTGCCGGACTTCAAGGCCGCCGGCGTCAAGGTGATCCACAAATGCACCTCGGTGCGCCACTCGGTCACCGCCGAGCGGCTGGGCGTCGACGTGATCTCCATCGACGGCTTCGAGTGCGCCGGCCACCCGGGCGAGGACGACGTGACGCTGATGGTGCTGCTGCCGGCCACGGTCGACGCGGTGAAGATCCCGGTGATCGCGTCGGGCGGCATGGCCGACGGCCGCTCGCTGGTGGCGGCCCTGTCGCTGGGCGCCGACGGCGTCAACATGGGCACCCGCTTCATGGCCACCGAGGAAGCGGCGATCCACCGGAACGTGAAGGAGGCGATCGTCAAGAACACCGAGCGCGACACCATCCTCACCAACCGCACGCTGCGCAACACCTCGCGGGTGGCCCGCAACGCCGTCTCCGAGGAGGTGGTGCGCATCCAGCAGGACCCGACCAAGACCATCGACGACGTGCGCGAACTGGTCTCCGGCGCGCGTGGCCGCGCCAACGTGATGAAGGGCGGCGACATCGACGGCGGCATCTGGTCGGCCGGCCAGAGCCAGGGCCTGATCCACGACATCCCGACGTGCGAGGTGCTGGTGAAGCGGATCATGGAGCAGGCCGAAGGCATCATCCACGCCCGCCTCGACCGCATGGCCGGCGCGAAGGCGACGGTCGCGGCGTAGACGGCGGGGCGACCCTGGCAGTTTCGCGGTTCGCGACGCGGAGCTGTCCGGGACTCTGACGAAGCTCCCGCGACGCCTGCCCCACGCGGCGCTCAGAGCTTGCCGTCGATCGCTTGGAGGCATTTTTTCCGAGGTCCGGTCCGGGTCAAGGATCGCCGCTTCGCGGCGACCGCGAAGCGGCGGCGCTGCGCGCCGTCCTTGACGCGGTCCGGGCCCTCGGAAGAGCATCAGCCAAGCGAACAATGGCGCTTTCTCGATCCCCACGACGGTCATCGCCGGGCTTTGTCCGGCGGCCCACGAACACCCATCGTGGGGTGGCCGTGCGGCCGCACGGCCACGGCTCGCACGGTGTTCATGGGTGACCGGCACAAAGGCCGGTCATGGGGGAGCTCGGTTCCCCCTGAGCCCGAGACGCTGGCGCCGCCCTACGTCAGCGCCCGCAGCGCGGCGTTGGCGATGGTGAGCTTGGCAAAGCTCCAGGCGCCGCCTTCCTTTTCGATGTTGGCGATGGTGGCCTTGGCGGTGCGCACCGCGTCGGGCTTGGCGCCGGTCCAGGCGGCGACCGCGGAGCGGGCCGCGCCGGGGTCGTCGGGGGGCGAGCCGTCGGCGTGGGCCATCACCGCGCGGGTCAGCGCCGCCTGCTCGTCGAGCATGTCCTCGATCAGCCGCCTGACCGCCAGCCGCTCGTAGACGTCGCCGCCGACCCGCTCGCCGGCCGCCGCGCGCAGCCGGTCGAACGAGAAGGCCCCGCCGATGTGGTGGTAGAGCCGCGCCGCAGCGGCCAGCGGCCAGCCCTTCTCGCGGGCGAGGTCGGCCAGCACCGAGGCGATGGTCAGCGGCCGGTAGAGCGCCACCTGGTGGGCGACGTCCTTCGGCGCGCCGGCCCGGATCCAGCCGGAGGCGCGGCGCACCGCCGCCTTCTGCTCGAACGGCGAGAGGATCTGCGGGAACAGCTGCTTCAGCGCTTCCGCGGCCGGGCGGTAGTCGCCGATCAGGTCGTCCACGCCATGGCCGCCGCGCGCCGCCCATTTGGCCAGCCAGAAGGTCTGGCCGCGCAGCACGTAGGCCAGCTCGCGGAACAGGGCGATCTGGCCGCCGGCGGGCGCCTTGCCGTCGAGCGCCGCGACGCGCGCCCAGATGTCGTCGAAGTCCAGCACCTCGCGGGCCGCGGCGAAGCTGACCACCAGCTCGGCGACGCCGACGCCGGCGGCGGCGCGCAGCCGCCCGGCGAAGGTCGGGCCGCAGAGGTTGACCATCTCGTTGCCGACCACGGTGGCGATGATCTCGCGCCGCAGCCGGTGGCGGCGCATCTCCGCCTCGAACGGCGCCAGCGCCTTGGGGAAGTAGCCGCGCAGCGTGCCCTCGAAGTAGGGGTCGTCCGGCGCCGGCGAGGCGATCACGTCCTCGAACAGGTCGAGCTTGCCGTAGGCCAGCAGCACCGCCAGCTCCGGCCGCGTCAGCCCCTTGCCGGCCTTGGCCCGCTCGTCAAGCTGCGACGGCGACGGCAGCCCCTCCAGGGCGCGGTCGAGACGGCCGCGCGACTCCAGGTCGGTCATGAAGGCCGCGTGCGCCGAGATGTCCTGCGCGGTCTCGGCCTGCAGCACCGACAGCGCCAGCGTCTGATCGTAGTTGTGGGCCAGCACGTGCTCGGCGATCTCGTCGGTCATCGAGGCCAGCAGCGGGTCGCGGTCCGCGGCCTGCAGGCGGCCGGCGCGCTCGGCCATGCCGGTGAGGATCTTGATGTTCACCTCGTGGTCGGAGGTGTCGACGCCGGCCGAGTTGTCGATCGCGTCGGTGTCGATCCGCCCGCCGCCCAGCGCGTACTCGATGCGGCCTGCCTGCGTGAAGCCGAGGTTGGCGCCCTCGCCCACCACCCGGCAGCGCAGGTCGCGCCCGTCGATGCGCAGCGCGTCGTTGGCCTTGTCGCCCACCTGCAAGTGGCTCTCGTTCGACGCCTTCACGTAGGTGCCGATGCCGCCGAGGTAGAGCAGCTCGACCCTGGCCTTCAGGATCGCGCTCATCAGCTCGGCCGGGGTCAGGTGGTCGGCCTTGAGGTCGAGCGCCGCCTTGGCCTGCGCGGTGATCGGAATCTGCTTGAGGGTGCGCGGCCAGACGCCGCCGCCGGCCGAGATCGCGGCGCGGTCGTAGTCGTCCCAGGACGAGGTCGGCAGGTCGAAGAGGCGCTGGCGCTCGGTCCAGCTGCGGGCCGGGTCGGGATCGGGATCGATGAAGACGTGGCGGTGGTCGAAGGCCGCGATCAGCCGCGTCGCCTTCGACAGCAGCATGCCGTTGCCGAACACGTCGCCGGACATGTCGCCGACGCCGACGCAGGTGAAGGGCTGGGCCTGGATGTCCTTCCCCAGCTCGCGGAAGTGACGCTTGATCCCCTCCCAGGCGCCGCGGGCGGTGATGCCCATGGCCTTGTGGTCATAGCCGGCCGAGCCGCCGGAGGCGAAGGCGTCGCCCAGCCAGAAGCCGTAGGATTCGGCCACGTCGTTGGCGATGTCGGAGAAGGTGGCCGTGCCCTTGTCGGCCGCCACCACCAGGTAAGGGTCGTCGCCGTCGCGCACCACGACGTGCGGCGGGTGGATCACATGGCCCTCGGCGTCGAGGGTGTCGGTGAGGTCGAGCAGGCCGTCGAGGAAGGTGGTGTAGGCGCTGACCGCCTCGGCCCGCACCTGCGCCGCCGAGCCGCCCTTCGGCAGCCGCTTGGGAAAGAAGCCGCCCTTGGAGCCGACCGGCACGATCACCGCGTTCTTCACCTGCTGCGCCTTGACCAGGCCCAGCACCTCGGTGCGGAAGTCGTCGCGCCGGTCCGACCAGCGCAGCCCGCCGCGCGCCACCGGTCCCAGGCGCAGGTGCACGCCCTCGACCTGCGGCGAGGCCACGTAGATCTCGCGAAACGGCTTCGGGTCGGGCAGGTCCTCCAGCTCGCGGCTGGCGACCTTGAAGCTGATGTAGGGCTTCGGGCGGCCGTCCGGGCCGGGCTGGTAGAAGTTGGTCCGCTGCACCGCGCCGACCAGCGCCGCCATGCGCCGCAGCACCCGGTCGTCGTCGAGGCTCTCCACCTCCTGCAGCGCCGCCTCGATCTCGGCCAGCGTCTCGCCGGCCGCCGCCTCGCGGTCGCCCTCGAAGGCCGGGTCGAGCCGCCGGCGGAACAGCTCCAGGATCAGCGCCGTTGCCTGCGAATGGTCGCTCAGCGCCTGCTGCTGCACCTGCGGCGTCGGATCGAGGCCGGACTGCTGGCGGTAGCGGGCCAGCGCCCGCACCAGCGCCGCCAGCCGCCAGGGGATGGCCAGCTCCAGCACCAGCCGGTTGAAGCCGTCGCTCTCGGTGAGGCCGCCCCAGCTGGCCAGGAAGGCCTCCTCGAACACGCCCCGCACCGCCTCGAAGCTCAGCCGCTCGCCGCGCGGATCGTCGAGCAGGAACTCGTGGGTCCAGACCTTGCGCCGCGAGCCGTCGGTGGCCAGCGGGGCCAGCGCAAAGCCCTCCTCGGAGAGCGCCTTCAGCCCCATGTGGTCGAGGATCGGCAGCACATCGGCCAGCGCCACCGGGTCGGCGTCGCGATAGAGCTTGAAGCGGAAGCTGCGCGGCGAATCCGAGGCGTGGCGGAAGGCGCGGATGGCGATCGGCCGCTCCGCCGAGAGCCGGCCGATGGCGGCGAGGTCGGCCAGCGCGTCGGCCGCGCCGTAGCCGTCGCGGTAGCCGGCCGGGAAAGCGTCGGCCCACACCGCCAGGATCGCCGGCGCCACGTCCGGGGCCATGTGGCGGCGCACCACCGTCTCGAAGTCGTCGCTCCAGGTGCGCGCCAGCCGGGCGATGGTCCGCTCCAGCCCGGCGACGTCCGGGTCGAGATGGCGCCCGGGGGTGACGCCGACGATGTAGTGCACCCTCGCCAGCGGCGCGTCGGAGTAGCTCGGGTAGTAGGCCGAGATGTGCCCGCCGAAGGCCTCGGCGAGGCGCCGCCCCACCTCCTCGCGAAGGTGCGCGTCGTAGCGCTCGCGCGGGGCGAAGAAGAGGATCGAGTAGAAGCGGTCGAACGGGTCGCGGCGCACGAACAGCTTCACCCGCGGCCGGTCCGACAGGTGCAGCACGCCGAGCGCCGTCGCCAGCAGCTCATCCTCGGTGGTCTGGAACAGCTCGTCGCGCGGATAGGTCTCGAGGATGTTGGCCAGCCGCATCTCGTTGTGGCCGCCGGCCGCCAGGCCCGCCCGGGCCATCACGTGGGCGACCTTGCGCCGGATCAGCGGCACGTTGCGCACCGGCTCGTCGTAGGCCTGGGCGGTGAACAGGCCGACGAAGCGGATCTCGCCGCACGGCTTGCCGTCCGCGCCGTAGCGGCGCACCCCGACGTAGTCCATGTAGACGCGCCGGTGCACCGCCGATTTCAGGTTCGACTTGGCGACGATCAGCGGCGGGGCGCTGGCGAGCTCGGTGCGGATCCGCTCCGACAGCACCGCCGGCTCGCTGCCGCGGCGCAGCACCGCGCGGTCCGGATCGCCCAGCAGGCCGAGGCCGGACCCGGCCACCACGTCCGGCTCCTCGGCCGCGTAGCCGCCGTCCGGGGTCCGCGGATATTCGTAGGCCCGCGAGCCGAGGAAGACGAAGCGGCCGCCGTCGAGCCATGACAGGAACGCCATGTCCTCGTCGCGCTCGGCCGGGTCAGCGGGGGCCGGCGCGGCCTTCAGCTCCTCGATGGCGCGGCCCATCTGGGCGTTCATCGCCTCGAAGTCGTCCACCGCCAGCCGCACGTCGGCGAGCGTCGCGGTCAGGCCCTGGACGATGTGGGGCGCGCGCTCCTCGCCCATCGGCTCGATCCACACCTGGATGGTCGAGCGCCGGCCGGCGGGGGTCTCGATGATCGGGTGGAACATCGCCTCGACGCTGGCGCCGCTCTCGACCAGCTCGGCCATCACGCTGTCGACCAGGAACGGCGCGTCGGGCTGCGCCACCTCGACGAGGTCGCTGCCCTCGTCGTCCGGCGCCGGCGTCACCCGGATCGCCGGGGCGGGGCCGGCGCTGGCCTGGGCGAACGCCCAGAGGCTGGCGGCGCGCGCCGCCAGCTCGCCGACGGAGACCCCGGGCAGCTCCTCGGGCCGATAGTCGGCGAGGATCGCGTCCAGGAAGGCCTCGGCGCGGGGCGGCGGCTGAGCGGGTTTGTCGGGGAGGGCGGCGAGGAAGGCCGAAAGGAGCGGATTTCGCGAGTCGGCAGGCATGGCCCAAGCTTAAGCCCGAAACATCAAACGTCCATGACGGCGATCGGCGAAGCCGACAGCGAAGCGCCGCCGGTGGGGGTCCGGCGGCGCACGGCTGGCGTACTCTTGGGGAGGGCCCGCCTGGTCCCGCGGGCGCCTGAAAAGCGACGCCGGCGGCCATCCGAGTTGGGGGAACCCGGACACACGTCTAAATAGGCTGAAAAAATCAACCTTAAAGGGCAGGCGCTTCACTGTTGCGTGAAGCCGTGGCCGGCCGCGGCGGCGTGGCCCCCAGGCTGTGCGGATCGCCGTCGCCGGACAGCAGCACCGCGATCCAGCGCGAGCCGTCGAACTGGGCGAGGACCACCATCACCAGGATGGTCAGCGGCGTGGAGAGGAACATCCCCGTGGTGCCCCAGACCGCGCCCCAGAAGGCCAGCGACAGCAGGATCATCACCGGGTCGACGTTGAGGCTGCGCCCCTGCATCCGCGGCATCAGGATGTTGCCGACCGTGAAGGCCAGCGCGAACATGCTGACGAACAGGAACACCCCCTGCCAGGCGGTGGGGAACTGCAGGAAGGCGAACAGCGCCGGCGCCACCAGGCCGATCGCCGCGCCGACGATCGGGATGTAGCCGATCACGAAGATCAGGAAGGCCCAGAAGAAGGCGTTCTCCAGCCCCACCAGCATCATCAGCGCCCAGGAGCCGAGCGCGATGAAGGCGCCGCAGACGGTCTGGATCAGCAGGTAGCGCTCCAGCGAGTCGCGCACCCTCAGGAACACCTGCAGCGCCTCGTGGCGGCCCTCGCGCTCATGGAAGAGCCGCACCGCCTTGCGCTCGAAGCCGTGCCGCGAGGCCAGCAGGAAGCCGAGGTAGATCAGCACGAAGACGCCGTTGGAGATCAGCGTCTGCATCGCCGCGGCCACCATCGGCACGTAGCGGGTCGGGTCGATGCCGGCGATCAGCTGCGCCACCGTGCGCGGCATCGCCACGTGCAGGGTGCGGGCGATGGTGGCCAGCAGCTGGTTGAGCCGCGGCTGGTAGGCGAACAGCTTGGTGACGAAGCCGGCGGCGTGCGCGGCGACGAACACCACCACCACCGCGAACACGACGATGCAGGTGGCGATGGCCGCCCCCAGCGCCGCGTCGGCCCCCAGCGCCGGCACCCGCTGCTGCAGGTCGCGGGCCATGGCGTCGATCATCAGCATCAGGAACACCGCCAGCGCCAGCGGCGTCAGGATCGGCGCCAGCCACACCAGCGCCGCGCCCGACAGGATCACCGCGATGACCACCTGCGCGTTGCGGGCCGTGTTGGAGCGAGGGGACGGAGCGCCGGCCATGCCTGGAGTCTCGGGGCGCAGGCCGGCCGGGTCAATGGCGGCGCAAACAGTTAGATGTGGCGCGCGCAGACGGCGCTGTCGGATTCTTCGGGTTTGGGGGAAGGGGTCGAAGCCTCGCCCGGCCCCGACGTCGGCCGAGCGCCTACGCCGTCTCCATCGCCCTGGCGCGGTCGGCGACGCTTTCCACGTAGGCTTTGCGGGCGTCGAAGTCCTTGGCGATGCTGTCGTCGGCGTCCTGCAGGGCCTGCACGTCGGTGTCGGCGAAGCCGATGATGCCCATCTCCTCGTAGCCCTTGCGGATCACCGGCCCCCAGAGACCGATGTCCTTCACGATCGGCACGATGCGGGTGAAGAGCGAGGAGCGGAACAGCTCCATGAAGCCCGAGTCGTACATGTGCTCGGCGCAGCGCTCGGGATTGAGGCCCAGCGTCTTCCACACCTCGACGGCGTCGAAGCGGTCGCGCATCAGGTAGCAGGCCTCCAGCAGGAACTGCTCGCGCTCGTCGCGCTCCTTCTGGGTCAGGGTCGGGTAGTAGTCGCGCAAGGCCAGGCGCCCGAAGGCGACGTGGCGGCTCTCGTCCTGCATCACATAGGCGTTGACGGCGGCGGCCAGCGGGTTCTGGGCGTGGTCGCGGATCTGCTGGAAGGCGGCCAGCGCCAGCCCCTCGATCACCACCTGCATGCCCAGGTAGGTCATGTCCCAGCGGCTGTCGCGCAGCACCTGGTCGATCAGCTCCTGCAGCGGCGGCGTCATCGGATAGGCGACGCCGAACTTTTCCAGGAGGCGCTTGTAGCTCTCCACGTGCCGCGCCTCGTCGATCACCTGGGTCGAGGCGTAGAACTTCGAATCGACGTCCGGCACCTGGGTGACGATCTTGGCGGCGCAGATCAGCGCCCCCTGCTCGCCCTGCATGAACTGGCTGATCTGCCAGCCCTGGAAGTGGCGGCGCACGGTCGCCTTTTCCTTGCGCGACATGGCTTCGTACTCGGCCATGCCGCTGATCGGCAGCATCTCCTCGGGCAGCTGCTCGGGATTGTCCTCGTCCAGCTCCTGCGACCAGTCGATGCGCGTCTCCGCGTTCCACTGCATCTCGATGCCCTTGCGGTAGAGCCCCATCATCGCCGCGCGGCCTTCGTCGTAGTCCCAGTTGAAGGTGACATCGAAGTCCTGCGGCACCTTCCAGTGGCTGCCGTCGGGCGCGGGGAAGGGGTACTGATCGGCAAGCTTGGGCACGGGCGACCTCCCTGGTCCTGTCTTTGACGGCCAGTAGGCGCCCAAAAGCTGGATCAGATCAACGTCAAGCCTTGCAGCGTTCGATCAGCGCCATGGCCCCCGCCGGCGCACGCACCTTGCCCTCGTGGATGATGAAGGCGAACACGTCGCGCGGCGTCGGCTTCGGAGCGCCATCGGGATCGACGATCGGCAGGCCGTCCGGCGCGCCGCCCTCGGCCCAGGTCTTCATCCGCGCCGCCCAGTCGTCCAGCTCGGCCGGCGGGTAGGCGGTCTCCACCGTGTCGTCGCCGGTCTGCAGGCGGGCGTAGACGAAGTCCGTCGTCAGGTCGGCGATCTCCGGATACTTGGCGTGCCTGGCGTAGACGTTGGCGACGCCGTGCTTGCGCAGCAGCGCCGGATAGGCCGGGGCGCAGAAACTGTCGTGGCGCGGCTCCAGCGCGTGGCGCAGCCGGATCCCGTCCAGCTCCTTCGGCAAGAGCGAGAAGAAGCCCTCCAGGTCGTCGGCGTCGAACTTCTTGGTGTGCGGCAGCTGCCAGAAGATCGGGCCGAGACGCTCGCCCAACTCGGTCAGTCCCTGGCCGAGGAACTTCTCCAGCGACTCTTTCGCGCCGGTCAGCTCGCGCCGGTTGGTGGTGAAGCGCGAGCCCTTGACGGTGAAGACGAAGCCGTCCGGCGTCTCGTCGCGCCACTTCCTCCAGCTGTCGGGCTTGAAGGTCGAGTAGTAGGTGCCGTTGATCTCGATCGCGGTGAGGTGGCGGCTGGCGTAGCTCAGCTCGTCCTTCTGCTTCAGCTCCTTGGGGTAGAAGACCCCGCGCCAGGGCTCGAAAGTCCAGCCGCCGATGCCGATCCGGATGTCGCCAGCCATCGCCCGCCTCCGTTCACGGCTGTTGCCGCGCCGCCGCAGACCTGCGGCTAACTGAAACACGGGGGTGCAATCGCACGTGGCTGGCCGTATGTCATGCCCGCGCGCCGGGGGGATTCGAGCGCTGGTTTTGCCCTATTCTCCGATGATTCGACGCGCGCTTCTCTTGCGGGAGCCCATGAGGACGAGCCGCCGCAGCCCCCTGAAGCTGCTCGCCGGCGCCGCGGCGCTGGCGCTGGCCGCGTGCGCCTCCGGCGTGCGCAAGCCCGACGCCGCCCTGCCGGCCGCCTACGAGGCCCCGGCCGGGACGCAGGCGCTGAGCGTCCAGCAGCTGGACCGCTGGTGGCTGGTGTTCGGCGACGAGCAGCTGAACAAGCTCGAGGACCAGGCGCTGGCCGCCAGCCCCGACGCCAAGACCCAGGCCGCGCGCCTGAAGGAAGCGCTGGCGACCAAGAAGAGCGCCATCTTCCAGACCTATCCCACCGGCGACCTGACCGGCGGCGCCAACCGCGTCGACACCAAGCCGATCGGCGGCGCCCCGAACTCGCTGATCCCGATCGGCGGCGTCACCCAGGACGACCACCTCGACTTCAAGGTCAGCTGGGAGCTCGATTTCCTCGGCGCGCTGGTCGACGCCCGCAACGCCGCGCGGCACGACTACGCCGCCGCCCGCTTCAACATCGAGGCGGCCCGCGCCAGCCTGGTCGCCAACGTCGCCGACAGCTACTTCCAGGCGCGGGGCCTGGCCATCCAGCTCGCCGACGCCGACGAGCAGGTGCGCATCGAGACCGAGCTGCTGCGCACCACCCAGATCAAGGCCGACCGCGGCCTTGGCCAGCGCTCCGACGCCGACCGCATCGCCGGCGACCTCGCCCAGGCCCGCTCCACCGAGGACAGCCTGGCCGCCCAGCAGCACGCCGCCCAGCGCACGCTGCTGATCCTGGTCGGCCGCGCCGCCGAGCCGGTGGAGAACCTGCCGCTCACCGCCGACGTGCCCGACCCGCCGGCGCTGCCACAAGCCGTGCCGGGCCAGCTGCTGGCGCGCCGCCCGGATGTGCGCCAGGCCGACGAGCAGATGCGCGCCCAGACGCTGCGCACCAAGCTGGCCAAGGAGGAGCTGTTCCCCAACATCACCATCCAGCCGGCGCTGGGGCTGGCCCGCCAGGTGGCGCCGGGCATCGGCGTGATCGGTAAGAGTTTTGCTGATCTCGTTTTGGTCCCGCAGCAGCAGACCACCAACACCGGCTACTGGTCGGTCGGCGCCAACCTCGACCAGCCGGTGCTGGACATCCCGCGCCTTCTGGAAGACGCCAAGGTGCAGGGCCAGAAGGCCGAGGAGGCGGTGATCGCCTACGAGCAGGCGGTGCAGCAGGCCTACGGCGACGCCGAGAACGCCATCGTCGAGCTGGCCTCCGACGAGCGGCGCATCCGCATACTGACCGACGGCGAGGCGCGCGCCCGCCGCGCCTACAACGACGAGCAGGTCCGCTACAAGATGGGCCTGGACGACGTCACCACCCTGCTGTCGGCCGAGCAGACCTGGCGCACCGACCGCGCCGACCTGACCGCCGAGCGGGTGCAGGCGCTGCGCCGCGCGGTGCAGACCTACAAGGCGCTCGGCGGCGGCTGGGACTATCAACCAACCAGAACGGCGGCAAAGTCGTCCCGAGACGCCCGCCCATGAGACGCCCGACATGACGACGACGAGATGGGGGATCGCCGCCGCCCTGGCCCTGGGCTTGGGCCTGGCCGGGTGCCACGGCGCGGCGAAGCCGGGGCCGAGCGAGCAGCTGGCGCGCACCGTCAGCGTGGTGCGGGTGGAGATGCGCCCGATCGCCGGCGGCCTCGTCACCTCCGGCCTCCTGATCCCGCGCAACCAGATCGAGGTGACGCCCGACCTCGCCGGCTACCGGGTGGCCAAGCTCGACGTCGACGAGGGCCAGTGGGTGCGCGCCGGCCAGCCGCTGCTGGAGATGGACCCGTCGATCCTGCAGGCCCAGGTCGCCCAGCAGACCGCGCTCGCCGCCCAGCAGAAGGCCACCGCCGACCAGCGCCAGAAGGAGGCGCAGCGCGTCGTCGGCCTCGACGACCAGGGCGTCATGGCCGAGGAGCAGCTGCAGGCGCGCCGCTACGCCGCCCAGAGCGCCGTCGCCGGCGCCAACGCCCAGCTGGCCTCGCTGAAGGAGATGCAGACGCGGCTGGCGCACCTGACCCTGCGCGCGCCGGTCTCCGGCCTGATCATCCAGCGCAACGTCAACCTGGGCGACATTTCCGGCGGCGGCACGCAGCCGTGGTTCGTGATGGCCGAGGCCGGCCAGATCGAGCTCTACGCCGACGTCGCCGAGGCCGACTTCGACAAGATGCATACGGGCGTGCGCGCCAAGGTGACCCTCGCCGACGACAGCGTCGCCGACGGCGTCGTGCGCCTGGTCAGCCCGCGCGTCGACAGCGCCAGCCGCCTCGGCAAGGTGCGCATCAGCCTGCCGGTGCGCTCCGATATCCGCGCCGGCGGCTACGCCCGGGCCAGCTTCGTCGACCTCTCGCGCGCGGTCCCCTCGCTGCCGGAGACGGCGGTCCGCTATGACGCCAACGGCGCCTCGGTGATGGTGG
>DASXEN010000101.1:0-1580 GCA_036490095.1 Caulobacteraceae bacterium | reverse complement strand
TAGACGGTGCACTTGAAGCGCTCGTCCGGCTTTTCCGGGTTGATGTACCAGTCGGTGATCACCACGCCGCCGTAGGGGTCGGCCGAGGACAGCGGCATGAACGCCAGCGTGTCCAACGTGGCGCGCCACAGGTAGCTGTTGACGCCGATCGCGTTCGGCGGCGGCGCGCTCTTGGCCGGGGCGTTGTGCATGCCGAAGCCACCACAGGCGGCGAGGGCGAAAAGGCTAAGGGCGGCCAACCCAGGAAGGGCGGCGCGCGCCACCCGCCCGCTCTTGAAGGGCATTCTGTTCAATACTCCAACTGCGTTGACGGCCCCCATCGACCGTTGCGCCAACCCGCGCCCCGCGAACGCGTCTATAACATCCGCAAAGCTGCGCCAAACAGGAATCACGTGGCGATGCGGCCACAGCAAGGCGCTCAAAGCGTTGGCATTGGAGCCTGCGACCCTTCAGCGGGTTGACCCGTTGTAACGTAGGACCTTAATCAAAACTGGTACAAAGCGGGCGTAAGATGCCTCGCATGTTCGGAAGGGGCTTTGGTAAAGTGGCTTGGCGGCCAACAAGGCTGGCGGTGACGGCGTTCGCCGCGTTCGCGATGGCGAGCGTGGCCGCGATGGCGCACGCCGACCCGTCGGCCCTGTTCGCTCAGCACAACGACTTCGCCCCGCAGCCCAACACCATCGGACCGCCGGCGCCGCACCGCTCCTTGCAGTGGGATACCCGCAAGAGCCGCTGGGGCATCAACCTCGACGTGGCCCAGCCCGGCGACCGTGACGTGCAGTGGCGCGACACCCGCCTCGGCGTGAACTACCGCATCGCGCCCAATCTGCGCACCGGCGTCGGCGTCGCCCTCGGACCGGAACAGACCCCCGACGGTCGCAACATCGACAGCGTCGGCCCCCAGCCGCGTGTCCGGCTGGAAACCAGCTTCAAGTTCTAAGCTCCTAAGTCCCTTCGCTCTGCGCGGGAGAAGGAAGCAGCGCTTCGACGGCGGCGATGCCGGCTGTCCGCGAGCCGGCCAGCCGCCGCGCCGTCTGCGCGTTCACTCCGCCCAGCGCATAGACCGGCAGGCCGGCGCCCCGCACCAGCCGGGCGAATCGCAGCGGCCCCAGCGGACGCCCCGCCGAGGGGCTGGCGCTGGGGAAAACCGGCGAGACGAATACCGCGTCCGCGCCGGATCGCCGCGCCCGGACGATCGCGGCGGCCGAATGGGCGGCGCAGGTGACGATCCAGCCTGGCCGCAAACGCGCCACGCCGCGCGCTTTGGTCGCGGCCCGTTCGGGCAGGTGGACGCCGTCGGCGCCGATCGCGGCGGCAAGCCCCGCGTCGGCGCCGGCCAGCAGCAACACCCCCCGCCGCCGCGCCAGCCGCGTCAGCCGCCGGCCTTCGGCCACCGCGTCCGCCGCGCCGAACGCCCGGTAGACCACGCCGGCGCCCCGCGGCAGCCGGGCGATCACCGCCGCCGGGTCCGGGACGCGAGTCGGGTCGGTGAAGAACACGAGCCGCGGCAGGGGCTTTCCCAGAATCGCCTTTCGCCGCGACCGCCCCGGCCTTAGCGTCCGCGCCGACCGCCAGAGCGC
>DASXEN010000047.1:0-32826 GCA_036490095.1 Caulobacteraceae bacterium | reverse complement strand
GCCGCCGGCGAGGATGAAGGGCGCGAGGTCGACCTCGCGCACCTGGTAGCCGCGCGCTTCCAGGCGCTGCCTGAGGGCGGCCGGCGCGCGGGCCATGACGATCCGCTGGCCGATCGAGACGGCGTTGACGCAGAGGCCGGCCGCGTCCTCGTCGCTGGCCGTGATCAGCTGCTTAGCCGGCACGCGGGCGCGGATTTCGGCCAGCGCCGCGGGCGTGAAGGCGGGCGGATAGTAGAGCACCTCGCCGCCGCTCAACGGGCAGAAGCAGGTGTCGAGGTGGTAGAAGCGCGGGCTGGCCAGCTCCAGCGCCACCACCTCGCGGCCGAAGAAGTCGCCCACCGCCGTGGCGGCCGCCTTCCGCGAGCGCTGGCCGTAGCCGGCCCAGAAGTGGCCGCGGCCGGCGTCCCAGATGCAGTCGCCGGCGCCCTCCTGGAAGAGGCCGGGCGGCAGCTGCGCCACCTCGTCGACCAGGCCGCGCGCCTTCATCCGCTCGAACGCGGCCAGGAACTCGCCCTCCTCGCCGCGCCGCTCGGGCGGCTGGAAGCGGGCGAGCAGCGCCCGGCGGTCCAGCACCACGGCGGCGTTGGCGGGGAACACCATGTCCGGCAAGCCGCGCGCGCCGCCGATCAGCTCGATCCGCGCGCCGGCGTCGGTGAGCGCAGTCGCCAGACCGTCGAAGGCGCGGCGGGCGGCCAGCGCTTGCGCGGCGCGGTCGGCGCGCCAGAGGTCCGGCCGCATCCATGGATTGATGTCGTAGGCGACGTCGAACCACCGCGGGTCCGTCATCAGGATCACCGGTCCAGCCGTCACGTCCGCCTCTCTCAGATTGCCCATGGAGCCAACCTAGGAAGCGCCGGCGTCAGCGAAAAGCTGGCAGGCTGCCGCGATCCGCCTAGAATGATGGCGAAACGCCAGCTGTGGCTGGCGTATCGCGAGGCCCGCCGTGAATGAGACCGACCGTCAGCTGATCGCTCTGCTGCGCGCCGATTCGCGCACGCCCGCCGCCGAGTTGGCGCGCCGGCTGGGCGTCTCGCGCGGCACGGTGCAGGCGCGCATCGAGCGGCTGGTCCGCCAGGGCGTGATCCTCGGCTTCACCCTGCGCCTGCCGCCCAGCGACGAGCCACAGCGGGTGCGGGCGATCATGTCGATCGCCGTCGAGGGGGAGCGCTCCAGCGCCGTGATCGTGGCGCTGCGCGGCATCCCGGAGGTGGAGACCGTGCACACCACCAACGGCCGCTGGGACCTGGTCGCCGAGCTCGCCGCCGACAGCCTCGCCGCCTTCAGCCACGCCCTCGACCGCATCCGCGAGATCAAGGGCATCGCCACCACCGAGACCAGCCTGCTGCTGGCCACGGCGCGGTTTTAGGTGGCGGAGTGGCCGCTGAGTGGCCTTCTCCCCTTGCGGGAGAAGGTGTCGCCGGAGGCGACGGATGAGGGGTATTAGCTGGAACTACGAGACAGGCGCGCCAACGTCCGGCCGCCGCGCTGACACCCCTCATCCGACCCGCTCCGCGGGCCACCTTCTCCCGCAAGGGGAGAAGGACAACGCTAGGCGGCGATGAAGAAGCCGCAGTCGAGCCAGCGGGCGCGGCTGCCTTGGGGCGATCGCCAGGAGCGGCGGGCTTCGGCCGGGTCGAGCTGGAAGCGGGCGCAGATCTCAGCCAGGGCGGCCTGCACGCTGCCGCCGGCCTGCATCCGCGCCAGGAAGGCGTGGTGCGTCGCGGTCAGCGGCACGGTGCGGACCACGTAGTCGGTGCGGACCAGGGCGACGTGGCTGGGCGCGGCGTCCGGCGGCGCCGGCGCCTCGCCGCGGCGCACGGCGTGGTGATACGCGGCGACCGGGAAGCCGTAGGCGCCCAGCGCGAAAGCCGGCTGCAGGCGCAGCCGCTCGTCCGGCGTGTCGGCGGCGGCGAGCGGACCGCCCTCGGCGCCGGGCGCGTCGAAGAGGGTGAAGACGGCGTACTCGAACGCGGCGAGGTCGATCATGAAGTCGGCCCACGGCTCGGGCGCCTCGCGCTCGGGGCGGTTGGCCGCCAGCCAGGCCGGGAAGCGGCGGCCGAGGTCGTGGAGGGTGTGCCGCTGCGGCGGGCAATCGCGGAGGTAGTCGGCGGCGAAGTCGTCGAACAGCGCGCCGCCGAGGGCGTGGCGCAGCGCCGGGAACTGCTCGCCCAGGCAGGCGGCCAGGCGCAGCACGTAGCCGCGCTGGTAGACCGCCAGCCCGGCCGCGGGGCCGAGCCGTCCGCCGCCGGCGAACAGCGCCTGCGCCGCCGCCGGATCGGCGCCGGGACGGGCCAGCGCGTCCAGCATCCGCCCCTGCGCGGCGGCGAGCGCGCTCATGCGGCGGCCCAGCGCTGGCCGTCCATCGCCCCCGCCACGATGAAGCCGACCGGATTGGAGATGCCCTCAGCGTCGCCATCCTCCGCGCCGGCGTTGGCGGCGGCCGGCGGCGCCGCGCCGCCGGCCATGTAGCGCTCGGCCTTGCGCAGCTCGGCGAGGCAGCCGTCGAGGTCGGGGATGTGGTCGTCCCATTCGAGCAGGGTCGAGGCGCCGCCGGTCCGCGCCCAGGCGATGCGGAACAGCTCCCACACCTCGGCCCGCACCGGCCGGTCGTGGGTGTCGACCAGGTGTGTGCCGAGGTCCTGATGGCCGGCGAGGTGCATCTGCACCACCCGCTCGCACGGGAAGGCGTCGAGGTAGGCCAGCGGATCGGCGCCGGCGTTGAAGCAGGTGACATAGACGTTGTTCACGTCGAGCAGCAGGCCGCAGCCGGTCTGCTCGCTGAGCGCGCTGAGGAAGGCGGGCTCGTCGAGGGTCGATTCGGCGAAGCGGACGTAGCTGCTGGGGTTCTCAAGGATCAGCGGCCGTTCGAGATAGTCCTGGGCCTGGCGCACGCGCGCCGCGACATGGGCGAGGCTCTCCTCGGTCAGCGGCATCGGCAGCAGGTCGTGCGAGTTGCGCCCGTTCACGCCGGTCCAGCACAGGTGGTCGCTGACCCAGGCCGGGCGCACCTCGTCCGCCAGCCGCTTCAGCGCCGCCAGGTAGCCGAAATCCAGCGGGTCCGCGCCGCCGATCGACAGCGAGACGCCGTGCAGCGCCAGCGGATGCCGTTCGGCCACGGCCCGGATCACCGCGCGCGGTCGCCCGCCCGAATCCATGAAGTTCTCGGAGATGGCCTCGAACCAGAGACCCGCGGCGGCGCCGGCGAGGATGGCCTCGAAATGCACGCTGCGCAGGCCCAGCCCCAGCCCGAGCCGCGGCAGGGCGGCCAGCGCGGCCTCAGCTGCAGCCACCGGCCCCGCTCATCCCGCTCGATCCGCAGGCGGTCATGTTGCCGCGCGCCTGGTTGTCCTCGGAGATCCACAGGTAGGTGGGCCCGGTCGCGGCGAACGCGGCGGGCGGCGCGCCCGGCGTCGCTGGCAGCGGCTGCCCGGCCGGGATCAGCCCCTGCTGCTGCGCGGCGAGCAGCGCCGCGCGCTTGGCCGCCCAGCCGGCCTCGAACACCGCGCGGGCGCGCAGCCACACGCTCTTGCCCTGGTTCTCGCCATTGGTGCTGAAGCGCTCGGCGTTGATCGGCGTCGCGCACGAGCCCTGCGAGCGGCAGGCGTTGGCGCCCGGGTGGTCCATCTCCTCGCCGGTGCCGTAGAGGCCGCAGCCGCCCTGGCCGGCGCAGTCGTTCTGCACGTGGCAGGTGTGGTCGGTTCCGGTCGAGCAATAGCCCTGGCCGGCGCACTGGTTGGGGCCGAGGCCCGGCGCGCCGGCGGCGCCGAAGCGGTCCGAGGCCTGGCAGCCGTTCAGCCCCATGCAGGCGTGCAGCGGCATGCCGGGCGGCTGCGCGCCGATGGTCGTCGGGAAGTCCGGCTGACCGGCGTAGGGGTAGGGCGTCGGCACGGGGACGCCGGGAGCCGGGGGCGCGGGGGTCGGCGTGGCGGATGCAGCCATGGTCATTACTCTCGCGGGGGTCAGCGTTGCAGGGCGTCGGACCAGTAGGGGCCGACGTCGGGCAGGTGCATCGGCACGCCGCTGGCGCTGGTCTTGGTCAGCGCCACGCCGATGTAATAGATGACGTTCTTCAGCACGCCGACGATGTCGCCGTCGTCCTTCTCGATCTTGGCGGCGGCCTTGGCGGCGCGCGGGGTGAACAGGGCGTCGATGTCCTCGACCTTCTCGCTCGCGTCGAACTGGCCGATCAGCGTGTTGGCCGCGTCGATCGCCTGCTTGCCGAAGCCGGCCAGGCCCGCGAACGAGACCGCGCGCTCGCCCAGCGAGACGTTCTCGAAGGTCGGACCCATCATCATCCCGGCGTAGGGGCCGCTGGGGATCGGCAGCTGGCGGATGGTGCGGATGTACTTGTCCAGCACCCAGATCATCGAGCGGTGCAGCCCTTCGTTGAAGAACAGCTTCTGGTTCTCCGGCGGCACGCGATACACCGTCTCGGTCATGATCAGCATGTACTGGAAGCAGGCGCTGCAGAAGTTGGCGATGTCGACGTACAGCGGTGGGTAGCTGGCCGCCACCGGACTTTCGGGCACGTTCACCAGCACGCCGGCGCCGAGCAGCGCCGCCTCGGTGACCGCCGGCTGGATCACGTCGGACGGCGGTGGCGGCTGCGGCGGGCGCTGTTCGTGCGTGCCCGCATAGTCGGTGAACTGCGCCTGCAGCCGCAGGAATTTCACATAGTGCGAGGCCTCCCGCTTCGACGGATCGTCGTCGGGGCCGGGGCCGACGTCGGGGATCGGCACGCCCTCGCCCTGGTCGCAGATGGTGTCGATGGCGATCGCGGCGTCGCGGATCGACCGGACCGCGACCAGCTCGGTGCGGCCGGCGTGGCTGTCGGCGTCGTCGGGATAGATCGCCGCGGCCGCGCAGCCCTGAGCCGCGTCGGCCCAGCCCGGCTTCGGCGCCGGCGGCGCGGGCAGCCAGGGATCGAAGCCGGCGTCGGGATAGATGGTGTCGACGTTGTTCGGCGAGTAGTTGTAGGGCTGGATCGCCCGCTCCGGCGCGCCGTGGCGGAAGTCCGCATCGGCGAGGAACCGGGTGCTCAGCAGGCAGCGGATATAGGAATAGAACTGGCCGATGGTGTCCCAGTCGCTGTCCTGCGGCGGGGCGTTCCACTGCTCGGGATATTCGATCTGCAGGAAGTGCCAGAGCTGCTCGAAGCCGAGCTTGCCCAGCGGGATCTTCACCGCGGCGCCGCCGCCCGGTCCCTTCGGCCCCTTCGGGTTGTGGTAGGGCAGGCCGGTCGGATAGGCGCCCGGCGCCTGCCGGTAGAGCTGCGGCGCCACGCCCATCGCGTAGAGGATGTTCGACGACAGCGACATGTGGAGCATCTCCTCCACCGCCACGCTCATGACGAGGCCGCCGGCCTTGTTGGCGTAGAGCTGGGCGTCGCTGATGGTCTCGCCGCTCTCGTCGTTCCGGACCAGCGAGTAGTAGGCGTAGAGATAGATCGGGATCGTCGCCAGCTCGATGCGGATGGCGGTCTGCAGGTCGGCCTTCAGCCGCTCCAGCACCCGCTCGCGCGTCCAGCCGGCGTCGATGCGGGCCACCAACGCCCACTCGGCCGCCGTCAGCGGCGTGACTGGGTCAGGCTTTTCCATGGTCCCTCACGTCCCGACGCTGCTGAAACTGGAGACCGGCGCGAACGCCGCCCCCGCTACGGCTGTCAGCATATTGGACCACCCGCCCGCGACAATAGCGATACAACCTTTTTGCGAGCGGGTCGCAGCGGCGCCACGACGGGGGCGACGCGCCACCAACGACAGCAACAACTGCAACATCAGTGTCATCCCAGAAGCTCGCGTCAGCGAGCTGTCCGGGATCTCCTCGGCACGGCGGCGCTGAGTAGATCCCGGACGACTCCGCTTCGCGGGTCTCCGGGATGACATGGTGGGGTGGGTGAGGCGTTGGACGCAGACTAGCGGGCCGTCGCAAAGCCAGGGCAAACTCCCTGGACCTGAGGACCATCGTCCTCAGCCGCCGCCGCCCCTAAGCCGGCGCTCGCTGCCCGAAGCGCTCCGCAGAGCGCTGCCGGGCCTTGGCGGCCTCGATCTCGCGGTCGCGCGGCGCGGCGTTGGTCTCCAGGCTGTCGAGCAGCCGGCGGGCGGCCTGGGTCACCTCGTCGATGGCCTGCTCGAACGCGGTCTGGTTGGCCTTCGAGGGGGCGGTGAAGCCGCTGAGCTTGCGCACGAACTGCAGCGAGGCGGCGCGCACCTCGTCGTCGCTGGCCGGCGGGTCGAAGTTGAAGAGGGTCTTGATGTTGCGGCACATGCGGATGGGTCTCCTCAAGCCGCCAATCTAGTCGCGCGCGGCGCGTTTCGCCATTTCCCGCTGTCAGGCTTGGCCTTGGACTTCGCGCCGGCTTCGGTGCAAGGAGGGCCGCGATGACCGCCGACGACCGCCTGGACCTGCGCGATCGGGACGCCCTCTTCGCCGCGCTGGACGGGGCCCGGTTCGACGTGGCGGTGATCGGCGGCGGCATCACCGGCGCCGGCGTGGCGCGCGACGCGGCCATGCGCGGGCTGACGGTGGCGCTGATCGAGGCCGAGGACTTCGCCTCCGGCACCTCCAGCCGCTCCTCGAAGATGATCCACGGCGGCCTGCGCTACCTGCCGATGGGCGACATCGCCCTGGTCCGCGAGGCGGCGTCGGAGCGCAAGGCGGTGCAGGCCATCGCGCCGCACCTGGCCCGCGAGACCCCGTTCGTGATGCCGGCCCGCTCGGCCGGCGCGGTCGCCAAGCTGCGCGCCGGTCTCTGGACCTTCGAGAAGCTGGGCGGCGTGCCGAAGAGCCGCAAGCACGAGGTCTGGTCGGCCGCCGAGCTGAAGGTGCGCGAGCCGGCGGTGGCCGACGCGGGCCTGGTCGGCGCGGTGGTCTATCCCGAATACCTGACCGACGACGCGCGCCTCACCCTCGCCAACGCGCGCAGCGCCGCCGCCCACGGCGCGGCCTGCCTGAACCATGCCCGCGTCACTGCGATCGTGCTGGAGGCGGGCAGGGCGAGCGGCCTGGAGATCGCCGACAACGCCGGCCGCCGCGCCCGGCTCTTCGCCAGCGCCGTCGTCAACGCCGCCGGCCCCTGGGTCGACGCGGTGCGCGCCCTGGAGGCGCCCGGCGCCGCACCGAAGCTGAAGCTCAGCAAGGGCATCCACCTGGTCGTCGACCACGCGCGCCTGCCGGTGGCGCGCACCGTGATCATGCAGGCCGCCGACCGCCGCAGCGTCTTCGCGGTGCCGAAGGGGAGGGCGACCTATCTGGGCACCACCGACGCCTTCTACGAGGACGCCGACCTCTGGCCGCGCATCGGGCGCGCCGACGCCGACTACCTGCTGGAGGCCGCGGCCCGCGCCTTCGCCATCCCGCCGCTGACGCTCGCCGACGTGACCTCGGCCTGGTCGGGCGTGCGGCCGCTGGTGGCGGAGGAGGGCAAGTCGGCCTCGGAGGTCTCGCGCAAGGACGAGCTGTGGGCCGGTCCGGCCGGCGTGCTGTCGATCGGCGGCGGCAAGCTCACCGCCTACCGGCGCATGGCCGAGCGGGTGGTCGACCGCCTTGAGACGCTGCTGGAGCGCCGGCCCGCGCCGTGCCGCACCGGCAAGGAGCCGCTGCCGGGCGGCGACGTCGATGTCGCCGCCGCCCGCGCCGTGCTGGAGCGCGCCGGCCTCGCCGCGGCCGACGCCGACCGCCTGGCCGGCCTCTACGGCGCCGAAGCCGCCGCCGTCGCTGCGGACGGGGGCGACGTCGCCGCCGAGGCGCGCCACGCGGTGCTGGCGGAGGGCGCGCTGACGCTGGAGGACTACTGGGTGCGCCGCAGCGCCCGCGCCTGGTTCGGGGAGGCGGGCGGGCTCGCCGCGCTGGCCCCGGCCGCCGCCGCCATGGCGCCGCTGCTGGGTTGGAGCGCGGCCGACGAGGCCCGGCAGGTCGCCGCCTGCCAGGCCATCCGCGCCCGCAATCTCGCCGAATTGAGCCCTGTGGAAGCCGCACCCGCATGAGCCTCGCCGGCCTCGACACCCTCGCCGCCGCCATCGGCGTGGACCGCATCGTCACCGCCGAGGCCGACCTCGAGGCCCGCCGCCACGACTACTGGGCGCTGAGCCATATCCGCGACCTCGCCGGCGCGCCGGCGCCGCGGCCAGGCGCGCTGGTCAGGCCGCGCAGCGTCGCCGAAGTGCAGGCGGTGGTGCGTTTCGCGGGCGAGACCCGCACGCCGCTGATCCCGTTCGGCCTCGGCAGCGGCGTGGTGGGCGGGGTGATCGCCGCGCCCGAGGCGATCCTGCTCGACCTCGGCCACCTGGCCGCGGTGCGCGCCATCGACCCGGTCAACCTGCTGGCCAGCTTCGACGCCGGCCACAACGGCCTCGCCGCCGAGGCAAAGGTCGCCGCGCAGGGGCTGACCATCGGCCACTGGCCGCAGTCGGTGGCGGTCAGCAGCGTCGGCGGCTGGGTCGCCACCCGCGCCTCCGGCCAGCTCTCCACCGGCTACGGCAACATCGAGGACATCGTCCATTCGATCGAGGCGGTGCTGCCGAACGGCGACCTCGTCGGCCTCGGCAAGGGCCCGCGCGCCTCGGCCGGGCCGGACCTGCGCCAGCTGATGCTGGGCTCGGAAGGGACGCTCGGCGTCATCACCGGCGTCACCTTCTCGCTGCGCCGCGCGCCGGAAGCCAAGGCGGTGAGCTGCTTCGAGGCGCACGACATGCGCGCCGGCTTCGAGCTGCAGCGAGAGATCGTCCAGCGCGGCTGGCGCCCGCCGGTGATGCGCCAGTACGACGAGCGCGAGAGCCACCGCCAGGATCCCCGCGCCACCCGCTGCCTGATCCTCATCGCCCACGAGGGTCCCGCGGCGCAGGTCGCGGCGGAGAAGGCGGCGGTGAAGGCGATGGCCGACGCGGCGGGCATCCCGGGCGCGCCGGAGGAGATCGTGGGCCACTGGTTCGGCCACCGCAACACGGTGCCGAGCTGGGATACGCTGCTGGCTCGCGGCCTGGTGGTCGACACCGTCGAGATCTCCGGCGACTGGACCGCCATCGGCGACATCTACGAGGCCGCCGTCGCTTCGTTGGGCGAGGTCGAGGGGTTGATCGCCGGATCGGCCCACAGCTCGCACGTCTACCGCAGCGGCCTGAACCTCTACTTCACCTTCGCCGTCCAGACCGCCGGCCCGGCGGCGATGGAGGCGGTCTACCTCGACGGCTGGCGGCGGATCATGGAGGCCACCGCCCGGCACGGGGGCAGCGTCTCGCACCACCACGGCATCGGCCGCGTGCGACGCGACTGGCTGGCGACCGAGCTGGGCGAGACCGGCCTCGCGCTGCTGCGGCGGGTGAAGGCGGCGCTCGATCCGAAGGGGATCATGAACCCCGGCGTGCTGCTGCCCGATGCCTGAGCTGCTGCTCGGCCTCGACGTCGGCACCACCTCGCTGGGCGCCGGCCTCTTCAGCCCCGACGGGCGTCTGCTGGCCTGGAGCGCGCGGCGGCTTCGCACGCTCTCGCCCGCGCCCGGCCGGCTGCAGCAGGACCCGGCGGCGATCTGGCGGGCGGCGCGGGCGGTGATCCGGGGCGCGCTGGCGGGCGCCGGCCGCGGCGCGGACGACCTCGCCGCCATCGGCGTCACCTCCCAGCGCACCAGCGCCATGCTGTGGGAGCGCCGCAGCGGGCGGCCGCGCTCGCCGCTGGTGCTGTGGAGCGACCTCAGCGGCGCAGCCCGCGCCGCCGAGCTGCGCGCCGCCGGCCACTTCGTCGCCCCGCAGCAGGCGGCCGCCAAGCTGGAGGCGCTGGCCGCCGGCGCTGCGGGCCGCGACCTCGCCTGGGGCAACATCGACAGCTACCTGATCTACCGTCTCAGCGGCGGCGCGGCCCACGTCACCGACCGCAGCCAGGCCTGGCCGACCGGCTACCTCGACCTCTCGACCATGGGCTGGAACGGCGCGCTGATCGCCCACCAGGGCCTCGACTCGGCGCTGTTTCCGGCGCTGGCCGACACCTGGGGCGCGCTGGCCCAGACCGCGCCGCGCCTCTTCGGCCGCCCCATCCCGATCACCGCCGACGTCGCCGACCAGCAGGCCGCGCTGATCGCCCACGGCGGCGCGGCCGGGACTGTCAAGGCCACCTTCGGCACCTCCGCCACGCTCGACCTCGCCACCGGCGCCGAGCTGGTGCTGCGCGACTTCTCCACCCCGCCGTTCGTGCTCTCGTCGGTAGCGGGCGACACCCGCTTCTGCGTTGAGGGCATGGTCTACAGCGCCGGCGCGGCGCTCGACTGGGCGCGCGAGGCGATGCGGCTCGGAAGCCCCACGGCGTTCGACCGGCTGGCGGCGCAGGTGGGCGACGCGGCCGGCGTCGCCTTCCTGCCGGCCTTGCAGGGGCTGGGCGCGCCGCACGGCGACGCCGCCCGCCGCGGCGCGCTCGTGGGCCTGCACCTCGGCGCCGGCCGCGCCCACCTGGCCCGCGCGGCGATGGAGGGCGTCGCCTTTCGCACCCGCGAGGTGTTCGAGCACCTCTGCGCCGTGGGCGGCGCGGCCCCGCCGGACGCGCTCGGCGTCGATGGCGGCCTGGCCGGCAGCGACGTCTTCCTGCAGCTGCAAGCCGACCTGCTGGGGCGGCCGCTGCGCCGCCATGCCATCCGCGAAGCCACCGCCTGCGGCGCCGCCATCGCCGCCGGCCGCGGCGCCGGCCTGCTCACCGAGGCCGACGCCGCCGCCTTCGTCCGCTACGAGCGCACCTTCGAGCCGCGGCTCGGCCCGGCCGAGGCCGACGCCCGCTTCGCCGCCTGGAAAGCCGCCGTCTACGGCTAGGCGACTGATCGGTTGCCGATGTTCCCGAATGCGGGCTACGTCGGGGACATGTCCCGGCGAGCGCAGCTGAGAACCGCCCGCCTGCTCATGCGCAGGGCGCGTCCGGATGATCTCCAGGCCCTGCACGCGATCATGTCGGACCCCGAGGTCATGCGATATTGGTCGACGCCGCCACACGCCTCGCTCGACGAGACGCGCCGCTTCCTGGAGGCGATGCTGTCGGCGCCCCCGCGCGAAAGCGACGAGTTCGTCATCGAGCACGCCGGCGAGGTGATCGGGAGACTCGGTGCATGGCGCCTGCCGGAAATCGGCTTTTATCTGCGCCGCGACTGCTGGGGGCGTGGCTTCGCCGCCGAAGCGCTGGCCGGCTTCATCCACTACGCCGGCTCAAGGGGCGTCCCCTGCCTGACCGCCGACGTCGACCCCTTGAACCTGGCCTGTCTCAAACTGCTCGCCGCGGCCGGATTCAGGGAGACCGGCCGGGCGTCGGCGACCTTCGTCGTCGCCGGCCGCACCTGCGACAGCGTCTATTTGCGGCTCGATATCGACCCCTCCGTTGGGGGATGCGCCGAAAACCGATAGGCCAGCGGCATGGATGCGCCCGGTGAGATGATCGACGTCGGCGGCCATCGGCTGCACCTGCTCCGGCGCGGCCAGGGAACGCCAACGGTGGTCCTGGAAGCGGGCGGCGGTGGCGGATCCGCAGCTTGTTGCAGCCACGATCGAGGCGGTGGTTCGGGCGGTTCGCGGCGAGCCATTCGACGTTTCCGGTGTGCGGCGCCTCGCGTCGGGTGCGGCCTGATCGATCCGCGATCCACTCATGCCGCCACGGTGACGGTCATGCCTGCGGTGCGGGCGCGGACCTCTGGCGAGGCGAGGCAGGACGCGAGCGCCTCAAACCCGGGCGCGCCGGGATAGGGCGCGACGCGCATCGGGAGGCTGTGGTTGGCCGGGCAGTAGAAGATGGTCTCGCCGGCGCCGACGGCGTCGAGGTCGAGGATGATGTTGGAGCGGGTGAGCAGCACCAGGGGGCGGGCGATGGGGCCGCGCCGGCGCACGTAGGCCGCCAAGGCCGCCTGACTGGCCTCGTCCAGGCCGTGCTCGACCAGGTCGACGACGAGCGCGGCCGGCGTGTCGGCCTCCAGATGGGCGAGCAGGGCGACCAGGGCGTTCGAGCGCGCGGCGCCGTCCTCGGCGAGCCAGCTCAGGGCAAGGCCCACGCGGGCGGCCAGAGCCGGGTCGGCGTCCAGCCTCGGTTGCGCCGGCTTGGCGGTGCGATCCAGCGCCAGGAAGAGGGCCTCGGGCAGCGCCCGCGCCAGGCATTCGGCGAGCTGCGTCTTGCCGCTGCCCAGAGGCCCGGTGACGTAGGTGATGAGACCCAGCGCCGGCGTCTCGAATCGTTCCCCACCCCACGGCAAAGGCAGGTCGAAGGCGATGGCCGGCGGGCCGGTCAGGGTTGCGATCGCATCGGCCGTCGGCGTCCGGCCGTCGGCAAGGCCGGCGCGGACGCTGCGGACGCGTGCGGCCGCATCCGTCAGCTGATGGATGCGGGCCTCGAGGCTGGCTTGCTGAGCCGCCAGCGCCGGCGCCAGGTCGCTGGAATCGCCGTCCAGCACCCGCGAGATGGCGCCGAGCGCCAGGCCCAGGCGCCGCAGAGCGACGATTTCGGCCGCGCGCGCCAGCTCTTCGGGTCCGTAGGCGCGCCAGCCGGCAGCGGTGCGCAGGGGTGCGAGCAGGCCCTGCCGCTCGTAGATGCGCAAGGCCTTTGCGGAGGCGCCCAGGCGGCGCGCGGCCTCGGCGGGGCTCAGATATTCGGCAGTTTCGCTCACGACTCACCTCTGGAAGGTTGGGACGCCTGCCTTGTCGGTGCAGTCCCCGGGACCGGGTCAAGGGCTCGCAGCAGCCGGGCGCGAGAATTTCTGATTCTGCGGAGACCTCGTCGCTCATTGCGGAAGTTCGCATTCCGAAATCCCAGCGAAATCGTTGGCGCGCAACGCTTGCGAAGCGGCGTAGCCAGCCTTTGCCTCGCGCCAACAGCGCAACTGAGTGATCCCCGTCCGCTTGGTCGAAATGATGCTTAAACGTCTGATTCCACTGTTGATGATGGGGCTGATGGCGGCGACGGCGGCGCATGCCCAGTACGGCGGCGGACATGGCGGCGGAGGCCGCGGCCGCCAGCCCTCCGGCGGCTCGTCGGATCGGCCCGCCGCGGCGTCAAAGCCGGCGGCTGCGCCGAAACCGCCCAAGCCGATGAACCAGGTCGAGATCGTTGGGGTCGTCGACGCCGTCGATGCGGGCGCCAAGCGCGTGACCATCACCTACGACGCGGTCGACGAGCTGAACTGGCCGCACGGCACGACGCAGTTCGCCGTCTACCAGGCGGACCTGCTGAAGGCGGTGAAGGTCGGCGAGCGGGTGCGCTTCAAGCTCGACAGCATGCAGATCACCGACCTGGCGCCTTATTGATGGCCGCCGGGGCCATGGGAAGGTGCTGAAAACGAATGGCCGAGCCCTTCATCCTCCCATCAGTGTCATCCCGGAGACCCTCCCGGACTTGATCCGGGAGGAGTCGTCCGGGATCTACTCACCGCCGCCGTTGGAAGTAGGTCCCGGATGAGTCCCGCCTGACGGCGGGCTCTCCGGGATGACATGGAGGGGAGGGTGACGGCGGGCTGATCCGCGTCCGTGTCTTCGGTGTTTTCCGTGGTTCGAAGAGCGTGCGGGCGTGGACCCACCAACCCGCTACGGCTCGAACCCCTCGATCACGAAATCCAGCTCATACTCTCCCGCGCCGATCCGGTAGCGCTCCAGGGTGTCGGGGCCGCAGCTGGCCGTGCCGAGGCCGCGTTGGGCGACGTCGAGGCTGATCAGCACCTCGGGGCGGGGCGTCAGCTGGTGGGCGTGGGTGGCCGCGAAGAGGTCGTCCGGGGTGAAGTGGCTGACCTGGCCGTCGCAGGGGCGCGCCGGCGTCAGCTTTAGGCCCGCGCCGTCGCCGCTTAGCGCCAGCCAGCGCAGGCCGGCGCGGTTGCCGTGCTCCTGCGGGACGACGTAGGGCACGTACATGTCCGCGACCGAGGCCCCGAAGCGGCCGATCCAAGCCGCGCGGTCGCGGTCGCTGTAGCTGTCGCCCGGCCCGCGGCCAAACCACTGCACCGCCTCGAAGCCGGCCGGCGCGGTCATGGTCACGCCCAGCCGCGGCAGGTCGTCGAGCGCCTCGGCCACGTGGAAGCGGTTCGACACCCGCACCCGCCCGTCGCCGCCGATCTCGTAGACGTGGGTATGGTGGAAGGCGTCGTCGGCGGTGAGGCAGCCGGCCGTCTGTTCGATGGCCACGGTCACCGCGCCGTCGGCCTCGCGCACCGAGAGCGTCGGCGGATGGAAGGCGAGGGCGTCGAGGCCGGCCTTCTTCCAGCGGCCGAGCGGCTTCTTGCCCTGCCCGCGCATGCCCTTGATGCCGTCGTTGTCGGTGGCGGCGCGCCACACCTGCAGCCGCGGGCCGGCCTCGATCAGGGTGTGGCCCCGCCACACGAGCCGCTCCAGCCGGCCCTCGGCGCGCGAGAAGACGGCCTCGAAGTCGGCGCCAGCCACGACGATCCGCCCGGCCGTCTCGCGCACGCTGAGCGGCGCGGCGGCGGCCGCCGGCCGCGGCGTGCCAGCGCGCGTCGGCAGCGCGACGGGCAGCTGCGCCCAGGCCACCTCGTGTCCCGCCGGCGCCCAGGGTGCTTCGACCCGCAACGCAAAGCGCACCATCAAAAAGGCCTCGGCGCTGGCGTCGATCGTCGGCCGCGGCAAGTCGATCGCCACCACCGCGGTCTCGCCCGGCCCTACCGCGCCCAGCGCCAGCTCGCCGCGCGCCGCCGCCTCGCCGCCCACCTCCAGTGTCCAAGTCGCCGCCAGGTCGCCGAGATCCGTGAAGTCGCGCTTGTTGCGCACCGCCAACCGCCCGGCCGCTTCATCGGCCCAGCTCACCGCCACCTGCTGCGCCAGCTTCTTGAATTCCCACAGCCCCGGATGCGGCGCCCGGTCGGCGCTGACGATGCCGTCGCAGCAGAAATTCAGGTCGTTCGGCGTGTCGCCGAAGTCGCCGCCATAGGCGAGCCAGGTCTGCCCATCGGCCTCGCGCACCCGGATGGCGTGGTCGCACCACTCCCAGATGAAGCCACCCTGCAAGCCATGGTGGGTCTCGAACGCGTCCCAGTAGTCGTCCAGCGACCCGTTCGAATTGCCCATGGCGTGCGAATATTCGCAGAGGATCATCGGGCGCCGGTCACCGGGATCGTTCGCCTCGGCCCACTGCACGATGTCGGCGATCGGTGGGTACATGGGGCAGACGAGGTCGCTGGCCATGGCCCCCGGCGCCGCGCCCGCCGGCCGCTCCATCCAATCGCCCGTCGCTGGGCCATCCCAGCCCCAGACCGCGCCCTCGTAGTGCAGCGGCCGCGTCGGGTCGGCCGCACGGATCAGCCCGGCCATGGCGTCGTGGTTCGGCCCATAGCCGCTCTCGTTGCCGAGCGACCAGCAGATCACCGACGGGTGGTTCTTGTCGCGCGCGACCATCCTGAGGCCCCGTTCGACGAACTGCGCCGCATAGCGCGGGTCGCGGCAGAGCTGGTGCAGGAAGGCGTGCGCCTCCAGGTTGGTCTCGTCGATCAGGTAGAGTCCGTATTCGTCGCAGAGGTCGTACCAGGCCTCGGCGTTCGGATAGTGCGAGCAGCGCACCGCGTTGACGTTGAACTGCTTCATCAGCCGGATGTCGGCCAGCATGGCCTCGCGGGTCACCGCCTTGCCGCGGTCCGGATCGTGCTCGTGGCGGTTCATGCCGGCGATCATCACCGGCTTGCCGTTGATCAGCAGCTCGCGGTCGCCCAGCTCCACGCGCCGGAAGCCGACCCGGCATGAGGTCGCCTCGATCGGGACCGCGCCCGCCTCGTCGCGGACCAGGCTGACCACCACCGTGTAGAGGTGCGGAGCCTCGCTCGACCACAGCGCCGGCCGCGCCACCTTGGCCTGCAGCGTCAGCTGCTGCAGCGGCCCGCGGTAGGGATAGTGCGTCGCCGGATCGGCGCTCACCGCCCCGCGCAGCGGCTCGGCCAGCACCGGCCGACCCGCCGCATCGAAGAGCCGCGCCTCGACCGCCCAGCCGTCCTCGGGCTTGCCGGCGAAGCCCAGCTTCACGTCCAGCCGCAGCGTCCCGTCCCGGAAGTCCGCGTCCGGCTCGGCGCGGGCGGCGACATCGGCGATGTAAACCTGATCCGTGGCGGTGAGGGTCACGTCGCGGTGGACGCCGCCCATCCACCACTGGTCCTGGTCTTCGACGTAGGAGGCGTCGGACCACTTGACCACCGCCAGCGCCACCAGGTTCTGCGCCCCGCAGCGCACGAAGCGGCTGATGTCGAAGGCCTGCGGCAGGCGCGAGTCCTTGCCCATGCCCACGGGCTCGCCGTTGACCCAGACGTAGAGCACGCTCTCGGCGCCGCCCACCTCCAGCACCACCCGGCGGCCCGCCCAGTCGGCGGGGACCTCGAAGCTGCGCCGATAGAGTCCGGTTGGGTTCTCCGCCGGAACCGCGGGCGGCGAGCCGGCGAACGGCATCTGCACGTTGGTGTAGTGCGGCCGGTCGAAGCCGTGCATCGTCCAGTTGGACGGCACGGGCAGGTCGCTCCAGCCGGCGTCGTCGAAGCCGGGCGCGGCGAAGTCGGCCGGGACCGCCTCGGGCGACGGCGCCAGGGTGAAGCGCCAAGTCCCGCTCAGCGAGCGCACCCACGGCGAGGCGCCGCGCGCCAGCGCCTGGGCGGCGTCAGGGTAGGGGGTCAGCGTCGCCCGCATCGGCAGCCGGCCGAGCGACACCGTCTCGGGATGCATCCAGGTCTTGGTGGAGCCGAGGACGAACATCAGCGCGCCAGATCCTTCGCCGCCTCGACCAGCGCCGCCGCCTTGTCGTGCGTCTCCGCCGCGCCCTGGCCGGGCCGGTAGAGCTCCGAGCCGACGCCGAACGCGCGTGCGCCCGCCGCCCACCAGTCCGCCAGGTCCTTGCCCCCGATGCCGCCCACCGCCCACACCTCCGTGTCGGCGGGCAGCACCGCGCGCAGCTGGCGCATGTGCCCGGGCCCGTAGGTCGCCGCCGGGAACAGCTTCAGCCGCCGCGCGCCTGCGGTGGTCGCCGAGAGCGCCTCGCTGGCGGTGGCGAAGCCGGGCACGGGCGCAAGGCCGAGCGCGCAGGCCCGCCGGATCACCGCGACGTTGGTGTTGGGCGCGACGATGAAGCCCGCGCCCGTCGCCGCCACCTGCTCGGCCTCCAGCGCCCGCAGCACGGTGCCGGCCCCGATCGCCATCCGCGCGCCGAAGCCGGCCGCCAGCCGCCGCACGCTCTCCAGCGGCTCGGGCGAATTGAGTGGCACCTCGACGGCCCGCACGCCGGCGGCGAACAGCGCCTCGGCGATGGCCTCCACCGCGTCCGGCGTCACCCCGCGCAGGATGGCGACGACGGGGCAGGAGGCGGTGGCGTCGTCGAGCTTCATCGGCCCTCCCCACGGGCTTCCAGGGCATGCGCGAGCGCGGTGAGGCCCGCCAGCGCCGCGGCTTCGCCGTCATGCCGGCGCGTCGCCCAACCATAGCGGGCCAGCACGTCGGCGTAGAGGCCGCCCAGCCGCGCGTCGCCGATCACTTCAATGGTCTCGGCGGGCTCGGCGCCAATGAAGGCCGGCGCGCTCGCGACTTCGGCGCCGATCAGCACGCCGGAGACGAACGACGGGGTGGTCGCAGGGTCCGCGCCGGCGCCCGCCACCCGCCCGCGCGCCGCGTAGAGCCGGGTCAGCAGGCCGCCGCCGTCGCCGGCCGCCCCCACGCCCGCGGTGAAGGCGGCCCGATCGTCCGTGAACGGCTCATCGGTCTTCAGCAGGCTGACGTGCGTCATCAGGTCGAACACCTCGCCGGTGAAGGCGGAGACGAAACGGGTGATGCGCCCGTCCTCCAGCCGCAGCCACTTCGGATGCGTGCCAGGGTGGCAGACCAGCCGCTGGCCGCGCCGGGCGTCCGGGTTCTGCCCCAGCCACCCGAACGCTTGCGTTTCCTCGCCGCGCAGCACGTCCGGCGCGGTGGTCACCCCCGGCGATCGCACGCCGGGGACCAGCCACACCGGCGGCTCGGCGCCCTCGATCCGCGTCAGCGCCCGCGCGATGCCGGCGAAGTTCGCAGGGCAGTCGACGTAGGGCGCCGTCGCCCAGCCGACGTTGGAGCCGATCGCGCCGCAGAGCAGGGCGGGGAGGTTCTCCGCCTCCATCGCCGGCCGCACCTCGCTTGCGAAGCGCGCCGCGGCCTCGCCGGGCCGCAGCTTGTTGACGCCGAGATCGAACGTCTTCGGGCCGCTTGCCGCGCCATCTGTAGTCAGCACCCAGGCGCGCAGATGGGTGCCGCCCCAGTCGCCCAGCAGGAATCGGCCGCCGCCCGCGCTCGCCATGGCGCTTGATAGACCGCGCCCGCGGCCGATAGGAGGGCTTCGTGGAGCTGCTGATCGTCGGACCGAGCTGGCTGGGCGACGCGGTGATGATGGGCGCGCTCGTCAGCCGCCTGAAAGCCGTCCGCCCCGACCGCCGCATCACCGTGCTGACCCCCGCCCACCTGGAAGACCTGGTGCGGCGCCTGCCGGGCGTCGACGATGCACTGATCAACCCCTTCGCTCACGGGGCGCTGAAGCTCTCCGCGCGCCGCGCCTTTGGGCGGGCTTTGCGGGGCCGGTTCGATGAGGCGATCGTGCTGCCGCATTCGTGGAAGTCGGCGCTGGTCCCGCTGTTCGCCGGCATCCCGCGCCGCACCGGCTTCGTCGGCGAGGCGCGCTACCTGGTGCTGAACGACGCCCGGCCGCTGGACGAGACAGCCATCCCCCGCATGGTCGACCGCTTCGCCCTGCTGGCCGAGCCGCGCGGCGCGAAGGCGCCGGCCGAGACGCCGGCTCCGCGCCTCGCCGCCGACCCGGCCGCCACCGCCGCGGCGCGCGCGCGCCACGGCCTTGCCGCCGAGCCGCCCGCGGTCGCCCTCTGCGTTGGCGCCGAGTACGGCCCGGCCAAGCGCTGGCCCGCCGCCCATTTCGCCGAGCTTGCCCGGCGGCTGCTGGCGGACGGACGCGCCGTCTGGCTGATCGGCGGGCCGGGCGACGCGCCGATCGGCGCCGAGGTCGCGGCCCTCGCGCCCGGCGTGCGCGACCTGACCGGCCGGACCACGCTCGGCGAGGCCATCGACCTGCTGGCGGGCGCCCAGGCCGTGGTCACCAACGATTCCGGCCTGATGCACGTCGCCGCCGCGCTCGGCCGCCCGCTGGTCGCCCTCTACGGCTCGACCTCGCCGGCCTTCACCCCGCCGCTGAGCGAGGACGCCGTCATCCTCAGCGAGACCCTGCCCTGCAGCCCCTGCTTCGAGCGCACCTGTCCGCTGGGGCATTTGAACTGCCTGAATGGGCTGTCGCCAAGCCGGGTGCTGGCGGCGCTCGCGCGGCTACTCACCGACCACCCCTCACCTCACCTCTCCCCACCCTCCGGGCGGGGAGAGGGCTCCTGAAAACGCGAGGCGGCTCGGCGATCCATCCGCCGCAACGCCTCCATCCGCAGCCCTCTCCCCGGCGAAGACGGGGAGAGGTGAGCTGAGGGGTGCTTGCGGCGTCGAGCGGTACGCCGCAAAAGCCCCCCATGCCCCCGGCCAACCAGCTCCGCGCCGACGTGCGCCTGTTCGGCGACATCCTTGGGCGCGTGCTCAAGGCGGAGGAGGGCGAGGCGGTCTTCGAGGCGATCGAGGAGATTCGGCGGGCGTCGGTGGCTTATCACCGCGAGGGCTCGGCCGATCTTGGGGCGCGGCTCGACGAGCTGCTGCGGGCGCTGTCGCTGCCGGACGCGCTGCGCTTCGCCCATTCGTTCGTCTGCTTCTCGCAGCTGATCAACATCGCCGAGGACCAGGAGGCGCGGCGGCGGCTGCGCCTGGAGGGCCGCTCGGAGCGCACGCTGGCGGGCGCCGTGGAGGAGCTGGAGCGCGAGGGCGTGGGCGCCGCCGCCATCGAGGCGCAGCTGGCCAAGTCGCTGGTGATGCCGGTGATCACCGCCCATCCCAGCGAGGTGCGGCGCAAGAGCGTCATCGACCGCGTCGGCCGCATCGCCGAGACCTTCGACGCGCACGACCGGGCCGGCCACGCCGACCAGCCGGCGCTGGAGGCCGCTCTCGCCCGCCAGATCCTGATCCTCTGGGCGACGCGGCAGCTGCGGCCCGTCAGCCTCGGCGTCGCCGACGAGATCTGGAACGCCGTCTCCTTCTTCCAGCGCACCTTCATCCGCGAGCTGCCGCGGGTCTATGCCGACCTGGAGGCGGCGCTGGGCGGCGCGGCCGATGTCCCAAGCTTCCTGCGGATCGGCTCCTGGGTCGGCGGCGACCGCGACGGCAATCCGAACGTCACCGCGCAGACGCTGAAACTGGCCTTCCTCACCCAGTCGCAGCTGATCGTGGGCCACTATCTGGAGGCGATCCACGCGCTGGGCGCGGAGTTGTCGCTCTCCACCGAGCACGTGGCGGTGAGCGAGGCGCTGGCGCAGCTGGCCGAGCGCTCCGGCGACGACGCGCCCCAGCGCCACGACGAGCCCTACCGGCGCGCGCTCACCGGCGTTTACGCCCGTCTCGCCGCCGCCGCGCCGGCGCTCACCGGCGCCCCGCCGGCGCGGTCGGCCGCGGTCGACGCCGCGCCCTACGCCTCGGCCGACGAGCTGAAGGCGGACCTGGCGGTGATCCAGGCCTCGCTCGTCGCCCACCACGGCGAGGCCTTCCGTCGCGGCGCGCTGGCCGACCTGATCCGCGCCGTGGACTGCTTCGGCTTCCACCTGGCGACGCTGGACCTGCGCCAGAACTCCGATGTGCACGAGCGCGTCGTCGCCGAGCTACTGAAGGTCGCCGGCGCCTGCGGCGACTACCTGGGCCTGGACGAGGCGGCGCGCGTCGCCCTGCTCGAGGGCGAGCTTCGCACCCTGCGCCCGCTGGCCTCGCCGCTGGCGGGCTATGCCGACGAGACGCTGAGCGAGCTGGCGGTGCTGCGCGCCGCCGCCGAGGCCAGCGCCCGCTACGGCCCGCGCGCCATCGACACCTACGTCATCTCCAAGACCACGGCGGTCTCCGACCTGCTGGAGGTCTATGTGCTGCTGAAGGAGGTCGGCCTCTATGCGCCGGGCGATCCGGCCCGCTCGCCGATCATCGTCGCGCCGCTGTTCGAGACCATCGCCGACCTGCAAGCCGCGCCGGCCACCATGCGCGGCGTGCTCGCCTGCGACGCGCTGCAGCCGCACCTGGCCGCGCGGGGGGTGCAGGAGATCATGATCGGCTACTCGGACTCGAACAAGGACGGGTCCTACCTCACCTCGATCTGGTCGCTGCACGAGGCGCAGCGGGAGCTGAAGGGGGTGGTC
The DNA here is from genome assembly GCA_036490095.1 of Caulobacteraceae bacterium. Taxonomy (GTDB): domain Bacteria; phylum Pseudomonadota; class Alphaproteobacteria; order Caulobacterales; family Caulobacteraceae; genus Acaudatibacter. The sequence continues at coordinate 11,609 of DASXEN010000047.1, read as the reverse complement.
GAGGGCGCCGGACTGGCGCTGCAGTTTTTCCACGGCCGCGGCGGGGCGGTGGGGCGTGGCGGCGGCTCCAGCTTCGACGCCATCCTCGCCCAGCCGCAAGGCACGGTGGCCGGCCGCATCCGCATCACCGAGCAGGGCGAGGTGGTGGCCAACAAGTACGCCGACCCCGCCATCGGCCGCGAGAGCCTGGAGACCATGACGGCCGCGACGCTGCTGGCCACCCTGCGGCGCGGCGGGCCGGTCGACCACGCCGAGGGCGGGCGGCTGATGGCCGAGCTGTCGGACGCCTCGCGCCGCGCCTACCGCGAGCTGGTCTACGAGACGCCCGGCTTCGCCGACTTCTTCCGCGAGGCGACGCCGATCGGCGAGATATCCAGCCTCAACATCGGCAGCCGTCCGGCCTCGCGCACCCGCTCGACCCGCATCGAGGACCTGCGCGCCATCCCCTGGGTGTTCTCCTGGTCGCAGGCGCGGGTGATGCTGCCGGGCTGGTACGGCTTCGGCGCGGCGGTGGCGGGCCACGACCTGGAGCGCCTCGCCGACCTCGCCGAGGCGTGGCCGTTCTTCGCCTCGACGCTCGACAACATGGAAATGGTGATGGCCAAGGCCGACATGGGCATCGCCCGCCGCTACGCCGCCCTGGTCACCGACGAGGGGCTGCGCGAGCAGGTGTTCGGGGCCATCGAGACCGAGTTCGAGCGCACCGCCGCGGCGCTGAACGCCATCCGCCGCCAGGACGCGCTGCTGGAGCGCGACGAGAGCCTCGCCGCCCACATCCGCTACCGCCGCCCCTACCTGGAGGCGCTGGGCCACCTGCAGATCGACCTGATCGCCCGCCACCGCGCCGGCGACGACGACCCGCAGGTGCGCGAAGGCGTGCTGCTGACCATGAACGGCATCGCCACGGGCCTGCGCAACAGCGGCTGACTAACCGCTCCTCACCATTGGTATCCCTCTCCCCGCCGCGCGGGGAGAGGTCAGGTGAGGGGCGGGCGCGCAAGCGACCGCGCGGAGCGCCATGCAGCTTCGCCGGCGCCTCGGCTTTCGCCGATGCGCGCCCCTCACCCGTCCGACCGCTCCGCGCTTGGCCGACCTCTGCCCGCCTCTGCGGGCGGGGCGAGGGCTACTGCGCCCCGCCCCGCCGGAAGCTGCGCGGGCTCTGGCCGGTCCAGCGCTTGAAGGCGCGCGAGAAGGCCGCCGGGTCGGAGAAGCCGACCAGATAGGCGACCTCGCTCACCGACACCTTGCGGCCGGCGAGGTAGTCCAGCGCCAGGCGCCGGCGCAGCTCGTCCAGCACCTGCTCGAAGGTGACGCCCTCGGCCTTCAGCCGCCGGAACAGGGTCTGGCGGCTCATCCCCAGCGCCCGCGCCGCTGCTTCCATGCCGGCCTCGCCGGTGTGCAGGATCGGCATCAAGAGGCTCTCGACCCGCCCGCGGGCGCTTGGATCGCCCTCCAGCCGCTGCATCAGGGCGTCGGCGCGCTCCGAGAGGATGCCGAAGGCATAGCGCGGCAGCCGCGCCACCGGGGCCGCGACGCCCGCGGCGTCGATCCGCATGGCGTTGCGCGCCGCGCCGAACGCCACCGGCGCCTGGAACACCCGCTCGTATTCGGCAGCGTGGGCCGGGGCCGGATGAGTGAAGCTCAGCTCGCGCACGAACTGGACGCCGACCGCCCGCCGCGGAGCGCAGACCAGCTGGGCGAAAGCCGACGCGCCGAGCTCGGGGAACGCGTCGGGGTCCTTGCGCTTGTCGACGATCCAGACGCCGCGGCCGTCGGCCTCTAGCGCAAACCGGCGCGGACCCTCGATCGGCACGTCGACGATCAGCCGGACGTAGCGGTTGGTCTGGACGAACGCTTCGCCCATCGTCGCCGAAGCGTGTCCGATCAGGCCGACCAGCGAGACCTCGGAGATGTCCACCGCCTCGCCGTAGTGCAGCCCCAGCGCCGCATCGCCGCTGAGCGCCTTGGCGGCGCGCATCAGCGCCATGTAGCGGGCGAAGGGGATGCGCGCGTCCTGGTCGGCGAGCTCAGCCGGCGCGACGCCGCCCTGAGCGGCCAGCGCGGCGCGGTCCGCGCCCCTGGCGACGGCGAGTTCGAACAGCCCCCGCGCATACCCGGCGCTGACGCTCGGCTCGGCCATCGGCTCCCTGGGGCGCCCCCAACTTGCAACCTGCGATCAGGTTATTGATGCGCGCCGTCATGTCCATCCGCCGCCGCGCCGCTAGGCTGGTCCGGTAAGAACGGGGGCCCGCATGGCGATCCTTCACTTCCCGCCCGGCATGCCGGCGCTCTTGCGAAGCGCCATCGAGGTCGGAATCGGAGTCCACATCGGCGGCGCCGCGCTCGGCCTCGTCTCCGGCGCAGTCGCGGCGACAGCGCGCAAGGGAGGACCGCTGCACCGGCGCGCCGGCCAGGTCTTCGGCGTCGCCATGCTGGTGATGGCCGCCGTGGCGGCGCTGGTCGCTGTTCCGCTGCGAGAAACCTCCAACATCATCGGCGGCGTCTTCGCCTGCTACCTGGTCGCCACCGCCTGGATCACTGCTCGGCGACCGCCCGGCCAGGTCGGTGCGCTGGAGCGCATCGGCCTCGGCGCCGCGATCGTCACGGCCCTTGGGATGGGCTGGGTGGCGCTGCAGATCGCGGCGACGGGCGAGTGGCTGATGATCATCCCCACCAGCGTCCTTGCCGTCGCCGCCACGCTGTCGGCCGCCGCCGACTGGCGGGTGATCCGCCGCGGTGGTCTCGACGGACGGGACCGGCTGGCGCGGCATCTTTGGCGCATGTCCGTCGCCTTCTTCATCGCCACCGGCTCCTTCTTCCTCGGCAAACAGGCCGACATGCCGGCCTTCATGCGCGGCTCGCCGATCCTGGTGCTGTTGGCGTTCGCGCCGCTGCTGCTGATGGCCTGGTGGCTGGTGCGCGTGCGCCGCCATCCCAGCCGCGGCGCTATTGGCGCGCCGCCAGCCGGGGCGATCGAAGCCGCCTGATCCGCCACGTCGTTGACTCCCGCCTCCCGCCGCGGAAATAGTTAGCCTAACGAACAAAGCATTGGCTGGGGCGGAACGGGTGGACGAGGGGCGACGCGCCGGCGATCTGGCGCATCGGCTAAAGCGGCTGGTGCTGCGGCTCAATCGCGAGCTGAGGGCGAAGATCGGGTACGGGGAGACGTCTGCATGGGAATCGGTTTCATCCGCGCCGCCGCGCTAGGCTTGGTCGGCGCGCTGGCCGCCACCGCCGCCGTGGCGCAGCCGGCCGCGCCGGCGCACAGCCTGCTTGGCGTCGACTGCGCCGCCCCGCCGCTCTGGCACTGTCCGGATCGCAACTGCGAGGACGCGGTGGTCACCCAGGCCGGGCCGAGCGTGGAGCTGAAGACCCGCCGGCCGTTCTTCCTCGACTGCCCGTCGGACTACCGGCCCGGCGAGAAGGTCAACATCCTGCTCAGCCTGCACGGCGCTGGTTCCTACGCCAACTGGCAGCGCAACTACTTCCCGGCCATGGACGTGAAGGACAAGTACCGGCTCGTCATCATCACCCCGTCGACGCCGACCCGCGTCTGGAGCGAGGCCGACGACGCCTACCTGGAGAACCTCGTCGATCTGGTGGTCGGCGCGGTCGGCAAGGAGAATGTCGACCACTTCATCCTCGCCGGCCACAGCCAGGGCGGGCTGACCTCGTCGCGGATCGTCTGCAACGACTACTTCAAGGACAAGGTCGACGTGCGCGTCAGCCTCTCGGGCGGGCGGGTCGGCGAGGTGACGCCGGCCGGCAAGGGCTTCGGCGCCGGCGGGCCGCCGGTCTACCTGTCCGGCAAGCCCTACGCGCCGCCGCCGCCGTTCCGCCTGCCGCGGGCGCCCGCGGGCCCGCCCGGCGGCGCCTGCGACTACTCGTTCATCTTCTCCAACGGCGAGAACGAGTCCATCCCCGCGCCGACCTCGCCGCTGGCCGACAAGTACCACTGCGCCGCCCGCGTCGAGCTGGCCGACGTGATCGACCCGAAGGCCGGCTACGTCTGGGATTCCAGCCGCCAGGACCCGGGGACCGACGGCTGGGGCCACTATCCGAAGTCGGGCCGGGCGTTGGTCTACCAGTTCCCGAACTGCGAAGGCGGCCGCGTGGTGGCCGACGTGGTGCGCGTCGCCAAGGGCCACACCGAGGGCTACGAGCCCAACATCACCGACGCCATCATCGGCCTGGCGCTCTCGGCCAAGGGCGGCAAGATCGCCGAGGGCTCATGGACCCCGCCGCCTGCGCCGCCGCCGCAGCGCTTCCCGTTCTGAGGGACTGGGTTTGTCGCGGCCGGACCGTAGATTCTCCGTAGTCTACGGGATTCGGTCGGCGGTGTGCTGGGGGGGGCCGGTTTTTGCCCACGACAACACGACCTCACGGACGGACCGCTTCATCTCCCCTTCAATGTCATCCCGGAGAGCCCGCCGTCAGGCGGGACTCATCCGGGATCTACTTCTCACGAAGGCGCCGAGGAGATCCCGGATGACTCCGCTTCGCGGGTCTCCGGGATGACACGTGGGGAGCTCACGGCGCGGCGGCCCGCGCAGGCGCTGGCCAAGTCTGCTATCCTGCGCCGATGGGCGAGGCGCGTTACATCCCGGCGAGCGGCGGCGTCGCGTTCGAGGACGGTGACGACCGGGGGCGGGTGCTGGTGTTCGGCCATGAGACCGGCGGGCGCTATTCGCTGATGGAGTATGTGGTCGCCGCGGGGCCGGCGGCGGACGCGGCGCCCGGCTATGGCCCGCACAGCCACGCGGCGATCGAGGAGACCTTTCTGGTCCGGCAGGGGCGGCTGAGCTTCCTGCTGGGCGAGGAGGTCATCGAGCTGGGGCCGGGCGACTTCGTCCGGGTCCCGCCGGGCGAGCGGCATGGGTTCGCCAACCTCTCCGGCGAGCCGGTCGAGCTGCTGGTCGGCTTCGTGCCGGGCGGCTTCGAGACGCTGTTCGTGCGCCATCGCACCGACCGGTCGCCGCCGCCGCGGCCGGACGGCTTCATCGAGGACGCGACGCGCGAGTTCGCCTCGACGTTCGAGGCGGGCTGAGGCCGCCGCCCAGCCGACTTGTTTCCCAGCCGACCTGTTTCCCAGCCGACCTGTTTCATCGCAAGCCAGCGCGCCGCTCCGGCGCCCGCGCCACACGCAGCCTCAGATATTCGCTCACGTGTGAATGAGTATTGACTCGCTAGCGAGCGTCATCCAGCTTCACCGGGCGACGGCGGCCTGCAAGAGCCGCCCTGGGCATGGGGAGGAGCATGAAGATCCACGCACTGTGGCTGGGCGCGTCGGCGCTCGCATTGGCGGCCGGCGGTGTCGCGCAGGCGCAGACCACCGCGTCGTCGCCGCCGCCGCGCACCGCGGCGCCGCCCCGGGCCGGGGCGACCAGCGGCGACGCCTCCGGCGTGGCCGAGCTGGTGGTCACCGCCGAGCGGCGCACCACCGCCCTGCAGAAGACCCCAATCGCCGCCACGGTGCTCACCGCCGCCGACCTCACCAAGAACGGCGTGGTCACGGTCGACCAGCTGCAGTTCGTCAGCCCGTCGCTGACCGTGAACAACTTCGGCCAGGGCAACGACTTCGACATCCGCGGCATCGGCAAGGGCGAGCACAACACCCAGACCGAGACCGGGGTGATCACCTACCGCGACGGCGTCGCCACCTTCCCCGGCTACATCCAGGAAGAGCCCTACTACGACATCGCCAACATCGAGGTGCTGCGCGGGCCGCAGGGCACCTTCAGCGGCCAGAACGCCACCGGCGGGGCGGTGATCGTCACCACCAACAACCCGGTGATCGGCGGCGGCTACGACGGCTACGTGCTGGCGCACTTCGGCAACTACAGCGACGTGGGGGCCGAGGGCGCGGTCAACCTGCCGATCAACGACACCCTGGCGGCGCGCGTCGCCGTGTTCAGCGACTTCCGCAACAGCTTCTACCGCGTCGGCGGTCCCTGGACCGGCGACCCGGATCCGAAGTGGGGCGCCGCGCGGCTGTCGCTGCTGTGGACCCCGTCCAGCCAGCTCAAGGTGCTGTGGAAGACCGACTACGACTACCTCTACAACGGCAACTACTTCGGCGACGCCATCCTCAATCCGCTGACCGGCAAGGTGAACCCGACCAGCGACCTGTTCAGCTTCTCCAACAACGGCCACCAGGCGGCCGGCGACGCGTTCGTCAGGTCGATCCTGCAGGCCGACTACATCAACCGCTCAGGCATCGATTTCCGCTCGGTGAGCTCCTACCAGCAGGGCAAGTCAGGCTGGATGGGCGACATCGACGGCACGGATTCCAGCCTGCCGGGCGAATCCAACTTCTCGATCAACGAGTCGGTGACCCAGGCGATCTGGTCGCAGGAATTCAACATCATCTCGCCGAGCGACAAGCCGATCACCTGGGTGCTGGGCGCCTACTACGACCACGCCGACCTGGCGTTCCCGTTCGGCCGCTTCGACATCGCCGTGCCGTTCGGCGGCGTCGACGAGGAGCTGGCGGGCGTCAACCACACCCAGACCGCCGCCGGCTTCGGTCAGGTCAGCTTCCAGCTTCCGGCCGGCTTCCAGCTGCAGGTGGGCGCGCGCTACTCGGCCTGGAGCACCTTCAACGACGTCAACTTCTTCGTGCCGGAGTTCCTCGCCTTCGGCTTCAACTTCCCCGACCGCCAGACCGAGACCGGCCAGAACATCACCGGCAAGGTGGCGCTGAACTGGAACGTCAACGCCCACAACTTCGTCTACGCCTTCGTCGCCACCGGCGCGAAGCCGGGCGGGCTCAACACGCCGCCGTATTTCGGCGTCGGCGCCGGCGTCGTGCCGCCGCCGTTCGCGCAGGAGTATGTGACCGACTACGAGGGCGGCTGGAAGTCGACCCTGCTGGACGGCCACCTGCAGACCCAGCTCGGCGTCTACTACAACCAATTCAACCACTTCCAGGTGATCCTGCCGATCCCCAACAATCCGGTGCAGTCGACCGAGATCAACAATCCGAGCGCGACGGTGCTGTACGGGTTCGAGGCCTCGGCGCAGGCGCGCTGGGGCGGGCTGGCGCTGAACGCGGGACTGGGGCTGGAGCACAGCGCGCTGGGGACCTTCTTCACCCAGGACCCGCGCCTGGCGCCGGCCGGAACCTGCGATCCGGCCGCCGGCCCGGCCACGGCCACCTGCATCAATTTGGCGGGCCATCCGCAGACCTACGCGCCGAACGTCACCTTCAACGTCAGCGCCTCCTATGACGTGAAGCTCACCGACCTCGACACGCTGACCCCCAACGTCAGCTTCTCCTACATCTCCAGCCAGTGGGGCACGCTGTTCGACAACGCCGCGGAGGGCGACTTCCTGGCCTCGCGGCATATCCTCGGCGCGTCGCTGGCGTGGAAGCACGCCAGCTTCACCACGACGCTCTACGGCGCCAACCTGCTGGACGACAGATACGTCTCGGCGCTGCTGTCGCCGATCCGGCTGGCGGGCTTTCCGCTGCAGTTCGGCATCAGCGTGATGAAGACCTTCTGAGGCGTTCCTCGACTGGCCGCTCGCCGCCTCAGCCGGCGGGCGGCCGTCTTTTCATTTCGATCGAAGTCCGCGCGCCGCCGCTCATGCAGTCCTATCCGCTCACGGTCGACAAGTTCCTCGACCATGCCGCCAAGTGGTCCGGGGCGCGGGAGGTGGTGACGGCGCAGGCAGGGTGCGTCAGCGCGCGGATCGGCTACGCCGACTTGAGGGCGCGCAGCAACCGCGCGTCGGGCGCGCTGGCGGCGCTGGGCCTGCAGCGGGGCGAGCGCGTCGGCACCCCGGCCTGGAACACCCAGCATCACCTGGAGATGTACTATGCGGCGATGGGCGCGGGCCTGGTCTGCCACACGCTGAACCCGCGGCTGATGGCGACCCACCTGGCGGCGATGGTCAACGAGGCCGGGGACCGGGTGCTGGCGGTGGCCGCCAGCCTCGCGCCGCTGCTGGCCGAGCTGGCGCCGCTGTGCCCGGGCCTGGAGCAGGTGATCTGGCTGGACGGGGAGGGCGAGGCGGCGGGCGCCGCGCAAGGCTGGAGCTACGAGGCGCTGCTGCAGCGCCATGGCGCGCCGACGCCCTGGGGCGGCTTCGACGAAGAGGCGCCCGCCGGGCTCTGCTACACCTCCGGCACCACCGGCGCGCCCAAGGGCGTGGTCTACACCCACCGCTCCAACTACCTGCACGCCCTGCGCGCCCTGCAGGCCGACGCCTTCGCCTTCACCGGCCGTGACGTGCTGCTGGCGGCGGTGCCGATGTTCCACGCCAACGGCTGGGGCCTGCCGTTCGCCGCGCCGGCGGTCGGCGCGGGGCTGGTGCTGCCGGGCCGCAGCCTCGACGGCGCCAGCCTGGCGGCGCTGATGCTGAGCGAGGGCGTGACCGTGGCCGTCGGCGTGCAGACGGTCTGGCTGGCGGTGGTCGACCACCTCGACGCGGCCGGCGGCGAGCTGCCGGCGCTGGAGCGGGTGATCATCGGCGGCTCCAGCTGCCCGGACGCACTGATCCGGCGCATGGAGGACCGGCTGGGCGCGCGGGTGCAGACCAGCTGGGGCATGACCGAGCTGTCGCCGCTCGGCACCGTCGCGCCGCCCGACGCGCCGGCCACGTCGACGCGCGCCGCGGGGCGCCCGCCGATGGGCCTCGACCTGAAGCTCACCGACGCCGAGGGCGTGACGCTGGCGCAGCAGCGCGGCCAGGTGGGGCGCCTGAAGGTGAGGGGCGCCAGCGTGCTGGACCGCTACTTCGGCGCCGAGGCCGACGCCCTCGACGCCGAGGGCTACTTCGACACCGGCGACCTGGCGCTGATCGACGACGCCGGGGCGCTGAGCATCGCCGGCCGCTCCAAAGACCTGATCAAGTCCGGCGGCGAATGGATCAATCCGGCCGAGATCGAGGACATCGTCGGCCGCAACCCGGCGGTCGGCCAGGTGGCGGTGATCGCCCGCCCGGACCCCAAGTGGGGCGAGCGGCCGGTGCTGGTGGTCGAGCCGCGGCAGGGACAGTCGGTCGACGGGCCGGCGCTGATCGGCGAGCTGCGCGGCAAGGTGGCGGACTGGTGGCTGCCCGACCAGGTGTTGCGGGTGCGGGCGATGCCGCTGGCCGCGACCGGAAAGATTGACAAGATGCGGCTGCGTGCGGATTACGCCAGCGGGGAGCTTGCCGCCGAGGACGCCGTTCGTTGACAGACAAGGCCCGGCCGAGCACGCCTGAGGCCCCGGCAGCCGGCGCCGAGTCCGCGCCGCCCGCGCCGCAAACCACCGCCACGCCCCGCCGCCAGCGCCGCACCAAGGCCGAGCAGCGCGCCGAGACGCTGGAGCAGATCCTCGACGCCGCCGAATACCTGTTCTCCAAGGGCGGCCTCGCCGGGGTGACGCTGCGCGACGTGGCGGGCCGCGTCGGCGTGCACACGACGCTGCTGCACTATTATTTCGACGACAAGAACACCCTGTTCGAAGCGGTGTTCGCCCGCCGGGCCGGCGTCACCAGCGGCCGGCGGATGGTGGCGCTGGAGCGCTACGAGGCGGAGGCCGGCGAGCATCCGACCGTCGAGGGGGCGCTGCACGCCTTCCTCGACACCGACCTCGACCTCTACATGGAGGGCGGCGAGGCCTGGATGAACTACGCCTCCTTCTGCGCCCGGGTCAGCAACACGCCCGAGGGCGCGGCGCTGATGGACGTCCACTTCGACCCGGTGGTGCTGAAGCTGGTCGGCATCCTCAGGCGCGCGCTGCCGGACTACGCCGAGGCGGACATCTTCTGGGGCTACCACTTCGTGACCGGCGCCTTCATGAATACTCTGGCCCGCACCGGCCGCATCGACCGCCTCTCCGGCGGCGTCTGCCGCTCCGAGGACTTCGCCGCCGTCAAACACCGCATCGCCCGCTTCATGGCCGCGGGATTCCTGGCGTTTGGCAACGCACCTCTCCCATAGGGAGAGGGAGGGGGCCCGCGCCCGCCAGGGCGTGGGAGGGTGAGGGGATCGGACGCTCGGCAATAGCAGCGCCTGCCGGCAAGGCGCGATCCCCTCACCCTCCCATCGCTCGCGCGATGGGTCCCTCCCTCTCCCTATGGGAGAGGTGTTCGAGGATGACGAACGGTGCGTGATGGCCTATATCAGCGCTAGCTTATGCTCACTTTCAGCATAAGGGAGGAGCGGTGAAGGGCGACTTCCACAGTCTTTATTCGCATGGGTTCGTGCGCCTGGCGGCGGCGACGCCGGCGGCGCATGTCGGCGATCCGGCGGCCAATGCGCGGGAGATATTGGCGCTGGCGCGGCGGGCGGACGCGGCCAAGGCGGCGATCTGCGTCTTCCCCGAGCTCAGCCTCTCGGCCTACGCGATCGACGACCTGCTGCACCAGGAAGCGCTGCTGGATGCGGTCGAGGCCGAGCTGGGGCGCCTCGCCGAGGCCTCGAAGGCGCTGTTCCCGGTGCTGGTGGTCGGCGCGCCGCTGCGCTGCGGGGCGCGGCTCTTCAATACCGCGGTGGTGATGCATCGCGGCGAGGTGCTGGGCGTGGTCCCGAAGGCCTACCTGCCCAACTACCGCGAGTTCTACGAGAAGCGCCACTTCACGCCCGGCGCCGGCGTGCGCGGCGAGACCATCGCGGTCGCGGGCCGCACGGTCCCGTTCGGCGTCGACCTGCTGTTCCGCTCAGCCGGTGACATCGACGCCAGCTTCCACGTCGAGATCTGCGAGGACATCTGGCTGCCGATCCCGCCCTCCAGCCACGCGGCGCTGGCGGGCGCGGAGATCCTGCTGAATCTCTCGGCCAGCAACATCACCATCGGCAAGGCCGACACCCGCCGGCTGCTGTGCCAGAGCCAGTCGGCGCGGGGCATCGCCGCCTACCTCTACACCGCCGCGGGCCTGGGCGAATCCACCACCGACCTCGCCTGGGACGGCCAGGCGGAGATCTTCGAGAACGGGGTGCTGCTGGCCGCCTCCGAGCGCTTTATCGCCGACGCGCTGACCTGCGCCGATGTCGACGTGGGGCGCCTGCGGGCCGAGCGGATGCGGGTGAACAGCTTCGCCGACAACGCCGCCGCCGAGCGCCGCGCCGACCATCCGTTCCGGATCGTGCCCGTGGCCCTGGAGGCGCCTGCCGCGCCGGTGAAGCTCGCCCGGCCGGTCGAGCGTTTCCCCTATGTGCCGTCCGACCCGGCGCGCCTCGCCCAGGACTGCTACGAGGCCTACAACATCCAGGTCGAGGGCCTCGCCACGCGGCTGAAGGCCACCGGCTCGAAGAGCCTGGTGATCGGCGTCTCCGGCGGCCTCGATTCCACCCACGCCCTCATCGTCTGCGCCCGGGCGCTGGACAAGCTGGGGCGCCCGCGCAGCGAGATCCGCGCCTTCACCCTGCCGGGCTTCGCCACCTCCGAGGGCACCAGGTCCAACGCCACGGCGCTGATGCAGGCGATCGGCGCCACGGCCGGCGAGATCGACATCCGCCCGGCCGCCCGCCAGATGCTGGCCGACATCGGCCATCCGTTCGCCAAGGGCGAGCCGGCCTACGACGTCACCTTCGAGAACGTGCAGGCGGGGCTTCGCACCGACTACCTGTTCCGCCTCGCCAACCACCACCAGGGCATCGTGGTCGGCACCGGCGACCT
>DASXEN010000035.1:0-33664 GCA_036490095.1 Caulobacteraceae bacterium | reverse complement strand
CGCGGCGGCCGGCACGGTCGCGGCGCTGCTGCGGATCCTGCACTTCGCGCCGGCCTTCCAGGTCGCGGCGCGCCAGATCTTCAAGCCCAGGCGCTAGGGGAGGGACCTTTGAGCGAAGGGCCGGTCCTGCAGGACCCAGACGACACGCTGGACCACAGCCTCGATTGGTCGAGCTGGCTGCTCGATCCGGACCTGATCGCCACCTCCAGCTGGTCGATCTCGCCGGCCGGCCCCACGGTCGACGCCGACGGCCTGGTCTCCAGCCAGGCCAGCCTCACCACCACCACGGTCTCGGGCCTGCAGCTCGGCCAGGTCTACCTGCTGACCAACCGCATAGTCACCGAGGCCGGCCTGCGCGGCGCGGACACCATCGTGTTGCGGGGCTTCCCCAAATGACCCGCAAGCTGCTCCCCGACGAGCTGCTGACGCCGCCGGCCGCCTATCCGGTGACACTGGCCGAGGTGAAGGCGCGGCTGCGCATCGAGACCGCCGACTACGATGCGGATCTCGCGGCGATGATCGCCGCCGCCACCACGGACGTGGAGACCTATCTCGGCCGGGCGCTGATCACGCGCAGCTACCGCGGCTTCCTCGACGGCTGGCCCGACGATCGCGACGGCGGCGGCCGCGCGGTCCGGCACGTCGAGATCCCCATGCCGCCGCTGGTCTCGATCGACTACGTGAAGACCTGGGACGACAGCGACGCCGCCACCGTCTGGGACCCTGCCGACTACTACGCGGACACCCACTCCACCTTCGGCCGCCTGGTGCGCCGGCGCGGCCAGCCCTGGCCGCGCTCCGAGCCGATGCGCGCCGCCAACGCCGTCGAGATCGGCTGGACCTGCGGCGTCGGCGCGGCGCTGCGGCCGTTCCTGGACGACTACGCCAGTCTCGGCCTGATGCTGACCGTCGCCGCCTACAACGAGAACCGCGGCGACGCCTCCGCCCCGGACGCGCTGCCCGACAACGCCATGCGCGCGCTCGGCAGCCGCCGCCTCACCTGGCTCTGACCCCCTCACCACAACGGAGAGCGACATGCTCCGCCACCTGAAGACCCTGGCCGTCGCGGCCTTCATCCTGGCCGGCGCCGCCATCGCGCCGCCCGCGCTCGCCGGCACCATCGGCGTCGGGCCCACGGGCCTGAACCTGAACGCCGGCCTGCAGGGCGACGTCACCAACACCGACGCGCTGGGCAGCTCCAAGCGGGTGTTCAACAGCACCTTCCCGCTGTCCCTCACCGGGGGCACCAACGCCGGCCAGGTCGACACCTTCTACGCCGTGCAGGTGACGATCGCCGCCTCGAGCACGTCGACGATCGACCTCAACGGCTCGGCCATCGACGGCTTCGGCAACACCGTGAGCTTCCTGCACGTGAAGTTCATCCTGCTCGCCGCGTCGGCGGGCAACACCAACGACTGCCAGATCGGGCCCGGGGCCACCAACCCCTTCGCCGGCCCCTGGTCGGGCACCACGCCGCTGACCGCGGTCTCGCCGGGCGAGACCTTGCTGATCACCAAGGGCCAGGGCTCGTCCGCCGGCTGGGCGGTGACCGCCGCCACCGGCGACATCATCAAGCTGGCCAACTCCAGCTCCGGCAGCTCGGTGACCTGCACGGTCTACCTCGCCGGCACGTCCACCTAAGGCCCGACGCCCTCACCTCCCACGCCCTGGCGGGCGCGGGCACCTCCTCTCCCGACGGGAGAGGCGAACCGGAGATATTCATGGCTGACGAACAGCTGCACTGGGTCCGCTTCACCGCGGACCATGACCATCGCCACGGCCCGACCGACCACGCCAAGATCACGGCCTACAAGCAGGGCATGCGGCTGCGCGTCCCGGCGGACTGCCGCGAGCTCGCCAGGAAGCTGGGCCGGGCGGCCGACTTCAGCCCGGCCAACGCCGCGACCGCCGCGGCGCTCGAGGCCGACCCCTACGCGGCCGACGTGCAGAGCCCGCCGCCGCAGCCCGCTGCGCCTGCGCCGCCGGCCGACACGGCCGCCAAGCCCGCGTAGCCCGCCATGGCCGCGCCGATCGGCCCGCCGGGCGGCGCGCGCGAGCTGCGCTCGACGATCGTCGTTCAGCGCCAGCAGCAGACCGGCGCCGAGCTCGGCGGCCTCCAGGGCGGCTGGGTGACCATTATCCCCAGCCGCGCGGCCTCGCTGAAGCCGATGCAGGTGCGCCGCGGCGACGCCGAGCAGGTGATCGCCGCGCGGCTGCAGGGCACGGCGCTGTGGGACTGCTGGGTCCGCTTCGACAGCCTGACCCGAACCATCAAGGCCAGCGACCAGGTCTGCGACAAGGCCACGCTGATGCCCGACGGCAGCTACGGCGCCACTTTCCGCGTGCGCTTCGCCGAGGACATGGACCAGCGGCGCCAGTGGATGTTCCTTCAGGTCGAGGCCGGCGTCGCCCAGGGCGCAGGCTAGCGCGCGGTAGAGGAGGGGAGGGGCATGCCGACGCAAGGCCTCGACTCCCTATCCGCGAAGCTGGCGCGAATCCCGGGCTCGGTGCAGGCCGCGGTCAAGGGCGCCGACGATCACAACGCCACCGACTTCATGCAGCAGGTCGAGGCGCGGATCCCGAGGGCGAAGCCGGAAGACCACGAAGGCGCGCGCCCCGAGCACCTGGTGCAGACGCTCGCCAAGTCGGACGGGCCCGGCCCGATGGCCGTGACGGTGTCGATCGGCGGCCCCGAGGCGCCCTATCCGATGCACCTCGAGGGCGGCCACATGGCGAAGAACGGCCGCCACGTGCAAGGCGAGCCGTTCTGGTTCCCGACGCTGCGGATCAACAAACGGCGCTTCCAGAGCCGGCGCGCCTCGGCCGTCAGGGCGGCGCTGAAGGCGCTCTGCATCGGCGGCGCCCGCTAGGATGGCCTACGCCCCGCTCGACCCGTCGCTGGCGCTGCAGGCGGCCGTGCACGAGGCGCTGACCACCCACCCGGCGACGATCGCCGCCTTCCAGGCCCTGGCGGCCAACGCCGCCGACGTGCCGCGCGTCTACGACACCGCGCCGGTCGACCAGAACCAGAAGGTGCCGACCGCCCTCTTTCCGTATTTCACCATCGGCGAGGACCAGATCGTCCCCGACACGCCGGGCATCACCGACGAGTGTTTCGTCGACGTGAAGGCCTGGAGCCGGCCGACCCAGCCGGTCAGCTACGCCGAGCTGAAGACGCTGCTGAACGCCGCCCGCATCGCCCTCGACCAGCCGCTGCAGATCGCCGGCTTCAACACCATCACCTGGCGGCTGCACGGCAGCCCGCCGCCCCGCAAGGAGCCCGACGGCGTCACCCGCCGCGGCGTCCTCACCTTCGTCTACCTGGTCTCGCCCGCCGCTCTGCAGGCCTGACCAGGCCCTTCCTCCGCCACCCCAAAACGAACGGCGTTCGCCTACGCGCGCCGAGGAGAGCCCATGTCCGGCGACACCTTCGTCCTGCCCGTTGCTGGCGAGCAGATCATCCTGCTGATCGGCAACGGCGCGACGCCCGAAGTCTTCAGCCACAGCGCCAGCATCAACACCACGCGCGGCTTCACCGGCTCGGCAAAGTTCTCCTCCACCGACGTGGCGGACGACACCAACCCGTCGGCCGCCGCCAAGACCGTCCGCGCCATCCAGTCGACCGACCTGTCGTTCGACGGCGCCGGCACCGCCGACGGCCCGTCCAGCCTGAACATGTTGCAGTGGAGCCAGGGCGTGAACCCGCAGCGCAACTGCAAGATCGTCTTCAACCTCTCCGGGGCGAACGGCGGCTTCACCATCTCGGTGCCGCTGGTCTGCGAGAGCTTCGCCATCACCGGCGCGGCGCGCGACAAGGCCACCTTCACCGGCAAGTTCAGCCAGGCCGACGCCCCGACCTCGATCGCGGCGAACGCCTAGTGAGCCGCTTCGGCGAGATCACCCTGCCGTTCGCCGGCGAGGACCGCGTCTTCCGGCTCGGGCTCGGCGAGCGCCGCGCCATCGAGGAGAAGTGCGACGCCGGCCTGCCGGTGCTGGTGCAGCGCCTGGCGCCGATGATGCGGCTGGCGCAGCTCTCGGTCAGCCAGAATCCGGCCGACCGCGCGCAGTTGCTGATCGGCGCGGCGGTGAGCGGCAACCTTGGTGCCTGGCGAACCGACGACTACCGGGAGACGATCTTCAGGGGGTTGCTCGGCGCCGGGCTCGATTCGTCGATCGCCACCGTCCTGGTGCGGGAGTTCGTCGACCAGCAGCCGCCGATGCAGAGTGCGGTGACCGCCTTCCAGATCCTGATGGCTTCGCTGCTCGGCCCGGAGGACGAGCCGCTGGGGGAGACGACTGGGGCGCCGGCGGCCCCGAAGACGAAGCGCCGCTCCCGCGCGGCAAAACCCGCTGGGCCAACCTCTACGCCGCCGGCGCGGTGATGGGCTGGTCGGCCGACCAGGTCGACCGGGCAAGCCTCTGGCAGTTCATCTGCGCCTGGCGCGGCTGGCGGCGGGCCAACTGCGTCGAAAGCGGCCCGCGCGCGCCGTCGGCCGACGAGCACGAGCGCAATGTCGCCCGGGCGATGCAGATCGGGGTGATGTAGCGCCGCGTGCGAAATTGGGGGATGGCGACTCGCGCTAAGCGTGACAAACCTTCACCCATGCGTTGCGCCGCCATCATCCCGATTTCCGCGCTGCTCCTGCTCGGCGCATGCGAGACACCCTACACGGCGCTGGGCCCGAACGGCGGCGTCCGGGCTTACCGCATAACGGCGGACACCGCCCAGGTCACGGCCGCCGGCAACGCCTACACCGACCCCGACACCGTCCAGCGGTACGCCTTGAGGCGCGCCGCAGAAGAGACCATCGACGACGGCTTCGACCTCTTCCGGATCGTCGAGACGACGGATCGAACCCGCAGTGGCGAGACGACGTTCGGCTCGGCCATCGGCGGCCGTTACTCCGTCTTCGGCACCGGCTACACCATGCCGATCGTCAGGCCGGGCGAGAGCCTGACGATCAAGATGATGAAGGGGCCGCGGCCCGATCCGATGCCGGACGGCCTCTACGACGCGCATGAGGTGCTGAAATACCTCGCCGCCCAATAGCCGCGCTGGCCCTGGTGGCCGCGCTCTGCGCCGGCAAGGCGTTGGCCGACTCCGGGTTCGACTTCGACTTTTCGCCCGTGGTCGTGAAGTCCGACGACGGGCGCGTCTTCTGGTTCTATTTGCACAAGGGGTCCGGCGACAAGCTGATGATCCAGCCGCGTCCGAAGCTCAGCTTCACCGACGCGCCGGCCAACTGGCCCGAAAACGTCTGGCGACACGCCGTCGAGTACTTCGTGCGGCCGATCGGTTGCACGGTCAGCGACGTCCATCCCATGTCGAGGCTCGGCGGCACCTGGTCGGCGACGCTGGCCTGCCCGCCTGAGGTCCACTTCCGCGAGCTGTACGCCGCCCAGCGCGACGCGCTGAAGCGCGGCGAGCCTCTGCATCCCTAACAAGACCATCTAGCGCAGCGGTCCCTCCGCCGGCGCTCAGCCGTCGGAGCTTCGCCATGGCCGACGGCTCCGTCCTTGAGCGCCTGGTCGTTCAGTTCGACGCGGACATCCAGAAGCTCACCGACAAGGTCAACGGTGTAAACCGCACTGTCCACGGCGCGGTTGACAGCTGGGAAAAGCGCTTCGGCCAGCTCGACCTCGGCAAGGCGCTCAACACCGCGTCGCTCCAGGCCGCCAATGGCGTCATGGGACAGGCGACCGCCAAGCTCGGCGCGCTGGGCGGGGCGCTGCAAGGCCTGGGACCCTACGGCCTGGCGGCCGCGGCCGCGATCGCCGCCGTCGGCGCCGCGCTCGATCTCGGCGCCAAGGCCGCCGAGTGGGCCGACCAGTTGGTCGGCGCTGCCCAGAAGATCGGCGTCACCACCACGGCGCTGCAGGAGATGGACTACGTCGCCGCCGGCGCGGGCGTGCCGATCGAGGCGATGCGCGCCGGGCTGGAGAGCCTCAACGAGGTGATGGGCAAGGTCCAGGGCAACCTGGCGCGCGGGCTCAACAACACCCAGGCCAAGGCCTTCAAGATCCTCGACATCACGCCGACGGACCTGAAGACCTACCAGAACGCCTCCGAGCTGCTGCCGGTCATCGCCGACCGCATCCGCCAGCTGAAGACATCGGCCGAGCAGTCGGCCGTGGCCAAGGCGCTCGGGCTCGAAGAGCTGCTGCCGCTGCTGAAGAAGGGCGGCGACGCCATCCGCGGCATGGCGACCGAGGCCGAGACCATGGGCGCGGTCGTCGGCGGCAAGACCGTCGCGGAGATGGCCAATCTCGCCGACGAGACGCACCAGGCCGACATCCGCATGAAGGCGGCTTCCGAGCGCATCGGCGCCGACATGGTGCCGGCCCTCGTGGCGCTGAAGAACGCCGCCGCCGACGCCGCCAACTACATCGCCGACCTGTTCGAGCACCCCTTCGGCAACGACGCCGAGAAGTGGGGGCAGCACATGTCGAACGCCTTCCACTACCAGGCACGGGCCGCGGCGCTGCGGTCGGGTGATCCGCTCAAGATCATGGCCGCCGGCGGCACGCTGGCCGAGGTGCTCAATCCGAAGTCCGCCGAGTTCATGGCGCAGCGCCAGGACAAGATGGCCGGCCAGGAGTTCGGCGCCGCGGGCGATATCCAGGCCAACACGCGCAACCAGCAGTTCGCCAACGAGCGCGATCACGCGGACAAGCCCACGGGCTCGCTGAACGACCTTCCGCCAGCCAGCCATAAGCCTCGTGGCCCGACGCCGGAGGAGATCAAGAAGAACAGCGACGACGCCGTCGCCCAGGGCGCCCAGGAGCTCGACGACGCGATCAAGGCCGGCCTGCAGGCGCAGCTGGCGCTCACCAGCGACCTGCAGCAGCGCAAGCTGATCCAGGACGCGATCGCCGACACCGATCGCCAGGCGCGCGACGCGGCCGAGGCGCGCCGCAAGGCAGAGCTCGACCTGCAGCTTCAGCAGGGCAAGATCACCCAGGCGGCGCACGACAAGGCGCTTGCCGACATGCGCTCTGCCAAGTTCGCGGAGGGCATCCGCGACCAGCTGCAGCACCAGCTGGACGACCGGGTCGCAACCGACGCCGCCACCACGCGCACGTCGACCTCGAAGCAGCGCGACCTGCAGGACCAGGTAGCGCTGGCCGAAGCCCAGAAGGGGCTGGCCACCACCAGCCAGCAACGCCGGCAGCTCGAGCTGCGGATCCTCGATCTCGACGACCAGATCGAAGAGGCCAAGCTCAACGAGATCATCGCGCTGAAGTCGTCGACGCCCGACCAGGTGAGGGACGCGCGCTCGCAGCTCGACAGCCTGCACCAGACCCGGCCGCTGCGGCAGCAGGCCGTGGAGAACTCCACCGCCAGCCCGCTGGACGCCTACATCCGCCAGCTTCAGACCGACACCGGCGCCGGCTTCAACGACCAGGCCGGCAACCTCATGGTGCAGGGTCTGAAGGGCGTCAATCAGGCCCTCGTCGAGGCGATCACCAACTCCAAGAACCTCGGCGAGAGCCTCGGCGACGTGCTCCGCAACATCGGCCAGCAGCTGCTCAGCCTCGGGATCGAGAAGTACCTGACGCTGCCGTTGGCGCAGATGCTGAACCTGATCCCCGGCCCGTCGGGCGTGGCCAGCGCCGGCCTCGGCGCCGGCAGCCCCATGTCGGCCGGCGTCGGCATCGCCCAGGCGATCGCCGGCCTCGCCCACTTCGCCGGCGGCACGCCGTCCGCGCCCGGCGGCCTCTCCGTCATCGGCGAGAACGGCCCCGAGCTGATGGACGTGCCGGCCGGCGCGAAGATCATCCCCAACAGCGCCATCCGCAGCGTGTCGGTGCAGCCGGGCATGGCCGCCGGCGGCGGGGGCGGGAGCTACTTCGACCTGCGCGGGGCGGTGATGACCGACGACCTGCTGCAGCAGATGAACGTCATCGCCTCGCGCCAGGCGCAGCAGCAGGCGATGCACTACTCGGCCGCCTCGGTCGCCGGCATGCGCCAGGTGATCCCGGCCGAGCAGGCCAGGCGCGCCGCCTTCGCGATGCACTGATGGCCGTCGCCCTGCCGACCAATCCGGCGCCGTGGACCGCGACGCCGCGCTTCCTCGACTTCGGCGGCGACATGACCCCGCCGCTGGGCGGGGCGCAGCAGCGCTTCCGCCGCCTCGGCTCGCGCTTCGCCTGCGACTTCGTCATGCCCGACATGCGCACGGCGACGCTGGCGGCGCAGTGGATCGCGGCGCGCATGGACGCCCGGGTGCTGGGCTCGACCCTGGTCGCCACCTGGCCGCAGCAGGCCGGCGCCTGGGGCGCGCCGACCGTGCAGGGCGCCGGCCAGGCCGGCTCGACGCTGCAGTCGCACGGCTGGGGCTCGGCCCTGCCGCCAGGCGGGACCTTCTTCTCGTTCGTCGGGCCGTCCGGCCGCAACTACCTGCACATGGTCACCCAGCAGGTCACCGCCGTCGCCGGCGCCAGCCTGCTGCAGATCGCCCCGATGCTGCGCGAGAGCCCGGCCAACGGCGCGGCGCTGCAGTTCAACACCCCGCAGATCGAGGGCTTCCTCTCCGGCACGACCGAGGAGTGGACCCGCACGCGGCTGATCTGGGACTCGATGAAGTTCACGATCCAGGAAGTCGCCTGACGCGATCTCAAGTGGTCGCGCGTCCGGACGCAGAAGTGCGCAGCACTTCTGCTGGCCGTCGCTCGGCGCCGCCGCCGGCGACCCATAGACGCGCCCGTCCAGGGCCGAGTCCCACCCCACCCTAGAATCGGAGGCGGGTATGCCGGGCGCTGGCGGCCACCTCGATCCGACCATGCAGGCGGCCCTGCAGGCGGATTCGCCGCTGCACGGCTTCGCCGTCGAGATCGCCTATCCGACCTTCACCGTGCGGCTGCTCGACGGCGCCGGTTTCCTGGAGCTGAACGGCGACACCTTCGTCGGCCTCGACGCCACCTACGGCGCGCTGGTGCTGCCGGAAGCCTTCGCCGACGGCATCTCCGACCAGGCGCCTAGCCTGCTGTTCGGCATCCAGGCGCCGACCAACGCCGCCGCGGCCGCGCTGTGCGATCCGACCGCGCAGGGCTCGGTGATCAAGTGCTGGTACTGGGCCGCCGACAGCGTCACCGGCCTCGTCGTCGGCTCGCCATACCTGGTCTGGTACGGCTACCTCGACGCGCCGACGCTGGTGGCCGACAAGTCGAGCCGGCTGGTGAAGATCGACGCGGAGAGCCCGTTCGGGCCCTTCCTCGACTCGCCGGACGGCAACCTGCTGTCCAATTCCGACCACCAGGCGCTCTGGCCCGGCGAGCTCGGCCTGCAGTTCGTCGTCGACGTCCAGCAGGTGATGCCGTGGGGCGCCGACAGCCCGCGCCCGGTGCTGATCCGCGACGTGCTGAACAGCCACGGCGCGTCGTCCGGCGTCTCCACCGGCGGCTTTCCCACCCGCCCGCAGGCGCCCGGCAACCCGGTGTCGGCGGCCGTCAACCTGCTCGCCGGCGCGGTGCTGCGCGCATGACCAGCCTGCTGCACCTGCGCCGCGACGCCGCGCAGGCCACCATCGACGTCTTCAACAACACGCTGTTCGACTGGGGCAAGCGCGACTGCATCCGCCTCGCGGCCTTCAACCTGAAGCAGCTCGGCTACAAGCCGGCGCTGGCGCGCGGCGGCTACTACACGTCCGCCCGGGGCGCGCTCAGGGCGCTGAAGCGGGCCGGCTTTGACACCACCCTGGAGGCGATGGACTCGATGCGCTGTCCCCGCATCGCGCCGGCGGCGGCGCTGATGGGCGACGTCATCGCCTACAGCCACCCCAGCATGGAGATGGCCGCGCTCGGCGTCGCGGTCGGCAACGGCCGGGTGCTGGCGTTCGTCGAGGAGGACGGCGGCCGCTGCCACGTCATCGACGGCCACCGCACGCTCGCCAAGGCCGGCGTCGCCGCCGTGGCCTGGCGCTGCGACCCGCGGACCGCCTGACGCGCCATGCCCTTCATCGCCGCCGGAATCGCCGCCGTGATCACCGCGGTCGGCACCGCCGTGGCCTCGGCGGCCGCGGCGGTCGGCCTGGCCGGGCTGGCCGCCGGCATCACCAGCGCCACGATCTCGATCGACATGGCGGTGTTCGGCTTCGCCGACGCCCTGGTCGGCGCGGCCGGCCTCGCCTCGGCGGCGCAGGCCTGGCTGGCGGTCGGCGCCGTGGCCATGGCGCTGGTCCCGCAGCCGCACATCAACACCGGCGCGCCGGTCGAGTTCAAGGCCGACATCAACGCCCCGCTGCCCTACGTGGTCGGCCGAACCGGCACCGGCGGCAACATCGTCTTCGTGGACACCTCGGACGAGGGCCACAACGCCGGCCTGCTCTACAAGGTGGTGCTGAGCCACGGGCCGGTGAACGCGATCACCCAGTTCACCGGCTCCAACGTCCCGGTGACCTTCTCGCCGACGCCGAACTACGCCGCCACCTCGGTCGGCCTCAACTTCCGCGGCGCTTGGTCGAACACCACCCAGTACCAGTACAACGACGGCGTCAGCTTCTCCGGCTCCGACTACATCTGCGTCAAGGCCAACCTCAACATCGCGCCGCCGAACCCGACCTACTGGGCCGCCACCACCCTCGACGACGGCCACCCCTGGGTCGGCCAGATGTTCCAGGCCTACACGCTGGGCGCGCAGCCCGACGTGGCGCTGCCGGTCATCGATCACTTCCCGGAGTGGACCAGCGCCCACAAGCTCTCCGGCCTGGCGGCCGTCCACTGGCAGCTGCTCTACAAGTCCGACGCCTTCGCCGCCGGCACGCCGAAGCCGCTGTGGATCGTCGAGGGGCCGTCGGTCTACGACCCGCGGCAGGATTCGACCTACCCGGGCGGCTCCGGGCCCCAGCGCTGGAATCAGCCGACCACCTGGGCCTACTCGGAGAACCCGTTCCTCCAGGGCCTCACCTGGCTGATCGGCCACAAGAACAACGGCGTGAAGGTGCTGGGCGTCGGCGCGCCGGCCGACGCCATCGACCTGCCGGCCTACGTCGAGGGCGCCAACGTCGCCGACGCCAACGGCTGGAAGGCCGGCGGCGTCGTCACCGCCGGCGACAGCCGCTGGGACGCGCTGGGGGCCATGCTGCAGGCGGGCGGCGGCATGCCGATTCCGCTGGGCGCGAAGATCAGCTGCCTGGTCAACGCGCCGCGCACCTCGATCGCCACCCTCACCGGCGCGGACGCCGTCGGCCCGGCCAGCATCCAGGCGACGGTCAAGCGCGCCGACCGCATCAACCGGGTGGTCCCCTCCTACCGCGAGGAGAGCCTGGGCTGGCAGCTGGCGCCGGCGGCCGCGGTCGAGGTCTCGGGCTTCTTCGCCGGCGACGGCGGCAAGCGCACCAAGGGCCTCGACTGGCCGCTGGTCCAGGACGTCGACCAGGTCAGCCAGCTCGCCGCCTACGCCATCTACGACTCGCGCGAGTTCGGCCCGATCAGCCTGCCGGCCAAGCCGCAGTGGATGGGGCTGCAGCCCGGCGACGCGATCACCCTGGACGAGGACGAGTGGGGGCTTTCCAGCCAGCTCTGCCTGATCACCAACCGCAAGATCGATCCCAGCACCGGCATCCCGCAACTGACGCTGCGCTCGGAGACCACGGCCAAGCACGCGGCGGCGCTGGGCCGCACCGGCGCGCTGATCAACCCGCCGCCGCTCACCGGCATCGACCTGGTGTCGGCTGCGCCGGGTTCGCCGCCCTGGAGCGCGGTCGGTACGACGCTGACCGCCAACGGCGTCTCCGTCCCGGCGATCGTCGTCACCGGCTCGATGGAGAACCCCAACGCCACCAACCTGATCGTCGAGTACCGGATACACGGCACGACGGCCTGGACCCACTACGACTCGCCGCCGGCGCCGGCCGCCACGCGGGTGGAGATGCAGCTGGCGTCCGGCCAGGTCTACGACGTGCGCCTGCGCTACCTGGTGCGCGGCATCGCCGGCGACGAGCTGGTGATCGCCTCGGTGACGGCCGGCACCTTCGTCGGCTCCGGCGGCTCGGCCGACCCGACCACCACCCAGGTGGCGCAGGCGAACATCAGCGCCTCGAACGGCAACCCCACCAGCGTCTCGACGTCGGTGTGGACGGTCAGCGGCTGCAACGAGCCGGTCAGCTGGGTGCCGAGCTGGACCGGCACGGCCACCTGCAAATACTCGCTGAACGGCGGGGCCCTGACCGCGACGACGTCGGGGGCCGGGATCGCCGTCAACAACGGCGACACCCTGCAGCTGACCTTCAGCCACACCACCGTGGGGACCAACACCGGCGTGGTGACGGTGGCCAACGCCACCGACAGCGGCGCCAACGTGCTGACCACGGCCAGCTTCAGCTACTCGCTCACCGTCTCCAACACGATCAGCTCGGGCACGCTGCTGCACGCCTACACGGCGCCCGGGGCCTACAGCATCACCTCGGCCTCGACCTGGCCGACGCAGATCACCCGCGAGAGCTGGGGCGGTGGCGGCGGGTCCGACTTCGGCACGGTCAGCAAGGGCTCCAGCCCAGCGCCCGGCGCGGGCGGCGGCGGCGGCGAGTACGTCAAGGAGCACCTGACCATCGTCCCCGGCACGACGACGATCGCCGGCGTCGTCGGCGCCGGCGGCGTCGCCGAGAACGGCTCGACCCCGGCCACCGACGGCGGCGACACCACCTCCTCCTCGCCCAACGCCACGGTCGCTCACGGCGGCACGGGCGCGGCCGGGGCCGAGGGTGTTGGCGGCTCGGGCACGACCGGCACGGCCGCCGAGTCCGCAGGCCGCGACGGCGGCCTCACCAACGTCTGGGATGGCGGCGGGGCCGGCAACGGCTCTGGCGACCAGACCACCCAAGGCGCGGCCGGCACCTTCCCGGGCGGCGGCGCGGCGGGCGCCGGCGGCCTCTCGGCCGGCGCGAACGGCGGCGGCGGCCAGGTGATCCTCACCGCCGGCTGGATCTGACCTCCAGGAGCCCTGCATGCCGATCGCTGCGCGCGCCTACACGATGGCCGACATCCTCTTCGAGTTCGAGGCCACCTGCCGGCGCGAGGGCCGCACCAGCTGCCCGGTCACCGCTTGGGTGAAGGCCAACCCGGACAAGACCCAGGACGAATTCGAGGCGTGGATCTCCACCCATCCGGACTATGCGGCGCCGACCTGCGCCGACATCATCCGCTGCACCGGCCATTTCAACACGCCCGAGGCGACGGCCCAGCTGCAGCGGCTCTACGCCGGCTTCCTGGTCGCCCAGCCGTGGCAAAAGGCGCGGCCCTGGATCGAGGGGCTGCTGAGCGGCCAGGCCGGCGACGTCGCCGACGGTCTCGACATGGCGGCTCTGAAGCTCCTCGTCGCCTGCATGGCCGAGCACCATCCGTCGCCGAAGGGCTTCTTCGCGCAGCCCCACGTCATCGGCCGCATCCCGCGCCAGGTCGACCTCTCGCACCTGCGCTCAGACGCCCACCCCGAGCTCGCCGGCCTGCCGCTGCAGGGCGGCGCCTGAACCAATCCCGATCGAGGGCGCCATGAAGTTCGACACCGGCGACCTGATCGCCCTCGGCACGCTGCTGGTCGCCGTCATCGGCTGGGGCCTGCGCGAGATCCGCCAGTGGGTGAAGTCGAGCGAGGACCGCGGCGCCGAGCACGCGCGGCGCGACACCACGGACGACGGGCTCACCGCGGCCGTCCAGGCCATGGCCGAGGCGCACACCGAGCTCGCCGCCCAGTTCCGCGACCACGAGCTGGCCTACGCCGAATGGCGGGGACAGATGCAGGCCAACTACGCCGCCGTGGCCAAGACGCTCGACGGCCAGGCGCGCACGCTCGAGCGCACCAACAACCTGATCGCCCGCCTGTTCCGGCCCGGCCAGGCGCTGGAGATCATCCCGCCCGAAGCCGTCAGGCCCGCGTCGCCGGCGCGCGCCGGCCGCTGATTCTCGGAGACAGCTCATGTTCGCGCTCACCGACACCGAGTTGGCGGTCACCTGCATCGCCGACGAGGCCGCCAACCAGCCCTACGAGGGCAAGGTCGCGGTCGGCTGCGTGATCCTCAACCGCCAGAAGCTGCGCTACGCGAGCGACGGCACCTTGCTGGGGACGGTGCTGCACAAGTGGGCCTTCTCCGGCTTCTGGGCGCAGATGGTCCACGGCGCCTACAAGCAGACGCAGTTCGACCTGGCCGGCGCGGAGACGCTGGCCGCGCAGCTGCACGCCGAGTTCTCCCGGCAGGCCGCGTGGGCCGACTGCGCCCGCGCCTGGGTCGACGCCATCGCCTGGTCGACCGGCCGGCCGCTGTCGTTCAACCCGGGCCCGGCCTTCGCCGGCCTGACGCCGCGCACGGTGCTCTACCTCAACCCGAAGGTCTCCAGCGCGCCGTGGGCGACGCCGGCGGCGCTCGACGCGGTGATTTTCCAACATTCGTTTTTTCACGACGGCACGGTCCACTGACCGCGCCGATTCTCCGGAGACCTCCCATGCGACACCGCTTCCTCGCGGCCGCGTGCGCCTTGGCGTGCGTGGCGTCCCTCGCCGGCTGCGCCGGCTCCGCCGCCAAGCTGGGCGTCAATCCGATCACCGAGGGCCAGATCGTGCTCGGCGTCGACATGACGATCGACGGGCTGATCGACGCCGGCGAGACGCTGCATGCCAGCGGCAAGGTGGTCACCGGCGCCCGCTGCGTCGCCTTCGAGACCGACGTGCCCAAGGCCGCGGCCGCGGCGATCGGGCTGACGGCCGCTTACAGCGCCGGCAACGCCGCCGACGCCAACGCCGAGCTGGCGACGATCGCCGCCACCCTGCCGCAGATGCAGGGCCTGCTCGACGCTGCGCCGCCGGCGGCGGCCGCGGCCGCCCCCGTGGCCGGGGCGTCGACCAGCTCCACGCTGATCGCCCTGCTGCCGCTGGTGCTGACCGCGGTGACCGACGCCAACACCGTGCAGCAGGCCTCCACCGGCGCCTCGCTCGCGGGCGCGCTGCAGACCCAGGTGAGCCAGCTGCAGGCCGACGCCGCGCGCGTGGCGGCCGAGGCCTGCTAGCGGCATGAAGCTGGCGATCGCCGCGGTGTTCGCCGCGGCGCTGCTCGGCTGCGCGCTGCTGCTGGTGTCGGTCGCTCCCCCGACCGGCGCCGGTGCGGCCGCGGCCGGGCGTCCCTGGTCGCCCTAGCCCGGGCGGCCGACCAACCCTTTCCTCAAGTTCGAGAGCTGATCCCGATGTTCCATGCGCAGCGGCCGACCCCGCGCGTCCTGTTCGTCCTGCTTTGGCGCAAGGCGCCCGCCTACGGCATGGGGACCTGGGGCGCCTCCCAGCTCGCCGGCGACGATCCGATCACCACGGAGCCGCTGAGCCACGGGCTCTCCAACTCGGCCGGCTTCGTCGTCGCGATGCTGAACGAGGCGGGGATCGACGCCCGCCTGGTCCACGTCAAGTCGGACAACGACATCTGGAAGGAGATCGAGGCCTACCGGCCGACGCACGTCGTGCTCGAGGCCTTCTGGTGCCGGCCGAAGAAGCTCGACGACCTGAGGCCGCTGTTCCCGGACGTGCAGTTCATCGTCCGCGGCCACTCCTCGACGCCGTTCCTGGCCCACGACACCTATGGCTTCAAGTGGGCGCTGGAGTACCTGGGCAAGCCGGGCGCCGTGGTGGCGCCCAACGACCAGCGCCACGTCGCCGAGCTGCGGTTGCTGGCGCGCAAGCTGTTCGGCGCGGCCGCCGACGCCCGGGTGCCATGGCTGCCCAACTACTACCCCGAGCGCCACGCGCTGCCGCCGCCGGCGGAGGATGACGGCCTGCACGTCGACGTCGGCTGCTTCGGCGCCGCGCGGCCGTTCAAGAACATGGTCGGCCAGGCGCTGGCGGCGATGCTGTTCGCCGAGCGCGTCGGCCGGCGGCTGCGCTTCCACATCAACGGCGACCGCATCGAGTGCGGCGGCGGCCCGACGGTGAAGAACCTGGAGTGGATCTTCGAGGCCAACCCCTACGCCGAGCTGGTCCGCCACGACTGGATGCCGCACGCCGAGTTCCTGGACCTGGTGGCCAGCATGGACCTGGTGGCGCAGGTGTCCTTCGCCGAGACCTTCTGCATCGTCGCCGCCGACGCGGTCAGCCAGGGCGTGCCGCTGGTCACCTCGGCCGAGGTGGCGTGGAGCACGCCGGCGTCGCGCGCCGACCCGACCGACCCGGCCTCGATGGCGGACGCCATGCACCGCGCCTGGCTGGGCCGTCACGCCAACCGGCGGTTCGATCCCAGCCTGCACGGCCTGAAGCGCTTCTGCGCCATCGCCCGGGAGACCTGGCTCGAATTCCTGCAGCGGCCTGCGGCGTGACCACGCTGTCGCCCCTGGCGCGCGCCTCCTCGGCGGTCCCCGACGCGCCGGCGATCACGCCGGCCGACGTCGCCCTCGCGCCTACATGGCGGGCCGCCTGGTCGGTGCGCACGGCGCTGCTGATGGCGGCGATGGCCGACTACGCCTACCGCTCGCCGGCCGAGCTGGAGCTGCGGCTCACCGCCGGCGGCCTGCACCTGGTCGGCGAATGGGACATTGGCGGCGTGCGCGCCTTCCTGGCCTTCGCGCCCGGGCAGCTGGCGGTGCTGGCCTTCCGCGGCACGGCCGAGGCGGCCGACTGGGCGATCAACCTGGACGCCGAGCTGATTCCCATGCCCGGGCGGCCGCGGATCCGCGTGCATCGCGGCTTCTGGGACGCCTACGCCAGGCTGGGCCCCGAGATCGCCCGCGCCGTCGACTTCTACGCGCCGGCGGGGCTCGGCTTCTACGTCACCGGCCATTCGCTCGGCGGCGCGCTGGCGCAGATCGCCACGGCGGCGCTCGAGCGCGACAACCTGGCCGCCTGCTACACCTTCGGCTCGCCGCGGGTGGCCACCGTCGACTTCGACGAGCAGGTCAAGGCGCCGCACTACCGCGTGGTGGACAACTGGGACCTGGTCCCGGGCGTGCCGCCGGCGACGCCGAGCCTGTTCGGGGTGGGCGGCTATCGCCACACCGGCGATCCGCGGCTGCTGCGCGGGCCCGCGCCCACCGAGGCGCTGCGCCGCGACCGCGACCTCGTCCCGCGCTTTGTCGTCGACCTCGCCTCACTGCTGGCCTGGCCGTTCACGCACCGCCTCTCCAGCGTCGGCGACCACATGATCTGGCGCTACCACGCCAAGCTGGCCGGCATCGTCGCCGGCCGCGCCAAGGGCTAGACGCGTGCCTGGTGGCGCCTCCCTGGAGGCCCAAAACACGCCCTGCGGCCCGCGTGGGGGCTCGCTGGCGGCCCTGCGGGGTGCGCCGGCTAGGGTGATGGCCCAGCCCCGCCCGCGGCGCTCCAAGGGCCGTTGCTCGGCCGTCCTGACTCGTTTCCTCTGAGACGCGCCCCCGTGCTATAGGCGGGGGGCCGAGGCGTTTGCCGCGCCTCGAACCCGCGGGGTAGACGCCCGCACCTTGCGTGAGCCCGGGCTCGCGCTCAGTCCCGCCACCGGAGCACCGGCGGGGCATGTATCGGATTTTCGTTTCATGGAGTCGATCCACCCGGCGGGCCTTGGGCCCGCCCTGCCTGTCGCTGCCCCTCGGGCGGGCGTCGGCGCCGTCCGGCCAGTGGCAGGCTACGTCGGCGGCAAGCGCGGCCTCGCCCGCCGCCTGATCCAGGTCATCGGCGAGATCCCGCACGAGACCTACGCCGAGGCGTTCGTCGGCATGGGCGGCGTCTTCCTGCGGCGCCCGTCGCCGGCGCGCTTCGAGGTGATCAACGACTGGTCCCTCGACGTCGCCACCTTCTTCCGCATCCTGCAACGCCACTACGTGGCCTTCCTGGAGATGCTGCGCTTCCAGCTGACGACGCGGGCCGAGTTCGACCGCCTGGCGGCCACCGACCCGGCCACCCTCACCGACCTGGAGCGCGCCGCCCGCTTCCTCTACCTGCAGCGCACCGCTTTCGGCGGAAAGGTGGTCGGCCGCAACTTCGCCATGGACGGCGGACGGCGGCTGGCGCGCTTCGACGTCACCCGCCTGCAGCCGCTGCTCGAGGACGTGCACGCGCGCCTCGCCGGCGTGGTCATCGAGCGGCTGCCGTTCGCCGACTTCATCCGCCGCTACGACAGCCCGGCGACGCTGTTCTACCTCGATCCGCCCTACCTCGGCTCCGAGCGCCAGTACGGGGCCGCGCCGGGCATGTTCGCCGGCGACGACCACCAGGTGCTCGCCGGCGTGCTGCGCGAGATCCGCGGCCGCTTCGTGCTGTCGATCAACGACTGCGCAGAGACGCGCCAGATCTACGCCGGCTTCGACCTGGAGCCGGTCGGCACCCACTACGGCGTCCAGGGCGGCGCGGCCGCCGCGCGCGAGCTGATCATCCGCAACTGACGGCCCACCTCACCGACGAACGGCGTTCGCCCCCTGGCCTCACCGGCCGGGGGGCTTTTCGCGTCCAAGGGTGTGGCGGCCGGTGCGCCAAAAGCCCGGCAGTAGAGGAGACGCGCCATGCTCTAGGCGTCCGGACCACTCATGCAGCAGACCCGGCCGGGGCCCATGGCGCCTGGTGCGAGGTAACGATCGTGCGCCCGGGCTGAGGCCCGGGCGCTTTTCGCGTGTCAGGGCTTCGCCAAGCCTTCGAAGAAGGAACGCGGTGTGTCGATGCGTGCGCCGCACCTCTCGGCGGCCAGCGCTGATGCGGCGTGGTAGGATTCTGCCTGCTCCCGGTCGAGAAGCGCCACGCCCGGGCAACCGAAGTCCAGCCAGACGGCATGGCCGAGAAGACGATAGCCGCCGCGGACCAAGCGCAGGTCGAGTTTTGTGGCCTGC
The DNA here is from genome assembly GCA_036490095.1 of Caulobacteraceae bacterium. Lineage (GTDB taxonomy): Bacteria > Pseudomonadota > Alphaproteobacteria > Caulobacterales > Caulobacteraceae > Acaudatibacter. Next base: position 14,905 of record DASXEN010000035.1, on the reverse strand, counting down.
TGCCTGCTCAAGCCGCTCAGTAGGTTGATAACCTCAGGGTTCGCGACGACGGCTTCGATGTCTCGGCCTGCAGCTTGCATCCGGGCCGCGTCATCAAACAGCTGCTCGAGGCAATCGGACTGGATCATCTTTCCGGCTTTGCTGCTCACGCCACCGCCTCGAGCGTCGGGATCTTGGCGAGCTCGTCCGCGAGCTCGGCGCTGGCGTGCTCCAGGTCCCAGGCCTGCTGCAGGTTGATCCACAGGTTCGGCCCGTTGCCGCAGAGCTTGCCGAGGCGCAGCGCCGTCGACGTCGTGACCGGCTTCTTCTCGTCGAGGATGTCGTACAGCTGCTGGCGCGAGATCCCCAGCAGCCGCGCGATCTCGGCCTTGGGCCGCCCGAGCGCCGGCAGCACGTCCTCGCGCAGCAGCGCGCCGGGATGCATGGCCGGCAGCCCGGCCGTGAGGGGATTGCTAAGCATCGGTTCTTCTCTCCTGGTCCTGGGACCGGCGGGACCGTGAAGCCCCGCCGGCGGTAATTCGCTAGTGGTAGTCCTCGATGTCGACGTCGACGGCGTTCTCCCCATCGAAGGCGAAGGTGATCCGCCAATTGCCCGAGATGCGGACCGCGTAGCGGCCGCGCTGCCCGTGCAGCGGGTGGAAGACGAAGCCCGGCACGTCCATGTCGCCGGGGCGACGGGCCGCATCGAGCGCGTTGATGATCCGCCCGATCCGCGCCGCGTGCTCGCGGGCGGGCAGGCGGCGCGTGTCCCGCCGGTCCTGGGCGAAGTCCCGAAGCGGCTTGTTTCTGAACGACTGGATCATGCCTGTAAGCTATCCGCTTACGGGTGGCGTGTCAACAATTCGCTTACAGTTGGGAGCCGTCCCACAGCGCGCCCGACATGATCTCGCGGCGGGCGAAATCGCGCTCGGTCTTCAGGGTGACGATCAGCGCCGAAGCGCCGGCCTCGCCGGCGAAGAGGCCCTGCTTGGCCCGGGTCAGCGCCGCGTCCAGCGCCGCGCAGCGGGTCAGCGCCGAGAGCGCCATCGCCCACTGCAGGCGGGCGGCGTCGGCGACGCCCTGCGCCAGGAACGGCGCGCCGGACTTGGCGGCTGCGCGCTCGATCGCGCCCAGCAGTGGGCCGAAGCCGCGGCCGCGCAGCCGCCGATCGAGCGCGCCGGCGTCGAGCGGGGCGTCGAGCAGCCGCAGGCCCACCAACTCGCCCATCAGCCGGTCGAGCGCCCGGCCGAGGCTGGGCAGCTCATCGACGCAGCCGTCGAGCACCGGCGGGTCGGCCAGCGCGTAGGCGGCGATCGCCGCCGGCAGCGGCAGCAGCTCGCGCGCCAGGCGCCGGCCGGCGGCGCGGCCTTCCTGGGTCAGCGGCGCCGGCGGCGGCTGGTAGCGGCGCCCGCGCGGGCCAGACGCGAGCTGGGGACCGAACTGGACTGCGAACAGCGCGTCGCAGCGGCGCTGGAGTTCCTGGCGGTAGGCCTGCGCCAGGTCCGCGTCGCGGATCTCGCCGGCGAGGCGCCGCAGCCGTTGGCGCAGGCCCGCCCGCCGCTCGGGCGTGTCGAGCGGCTCGGCGTCGCGCTCGCGGACGAACAGCAGGTCGACGAAGGCGGCGGTGTCGGCCAGCCGGCTTTTGAGCTGCGGCGCGCCCTGCCGGAGCAGCACCTCGTCCGGGTCCTTGCCGCCCAGCGCCAGGGCGAACTTGAAGCTCATCGGCGCCTTCAGGATCGGCAGCGCCCGGTCGATGGCGCGGAAGGCCGCCGCCCGGCCGGCGCGGTCGCCGTCGAAGCAGAGGGTGGGCTCCGGGTGCGAGCGCCACAGCAGCTGCATCTGCTCCTCGGTCAGCGCCGTGCCCATCGGCGCCACGGCCGCGACGCCGGCCCGCTGGCAGGCGATCACGTCCATGTAGCCCTCGACCACCACCAGGGCCGCGTCGTCGCCGCCCGCGTGCAGCAGCTTGCGCGCCTCGGGCAGGCCGTAGAGCAGCCGGCCCTTGTGGAAGAGGTCGGTGTCGGGGCCGTTCAGGTACTTGGCGCGCGCCGCCGGATCGAGCGCCCGGCCGCCGAACGAGACCATCCGCCCGCGCGCGTCGGCGATCGGGAAGATGATGCGGTCGCGGAAGCGGTCGTAGGGCGCCCCGCCGTCCTCCGGGGCGATCAGCAGGCCCGCCTCGACCAGCGCGCCCGGCTGCGCGCCCTTGGCCACCAGGTAGTCCTTCAGCGCCGTGCGGCCGGCCGGCGCGTAGCCGAGCCGGAAGCGCTTCCACTCAGGCTCGGGCAGGCCGCGGCGGGCGAGGTACTCGCGCGCCGTGCGGCCGGCGGGGCGGCGCAGCTCGGCCTCGAACCAGGCGGCCGCGGTCTCCAGCCAGTCGACGAGGCCGACCAGCTTCTTCTCGGTCTCGGCGGCCCTGGGATCGGGCGCCGGCAGCGCCATGCCGGCCTCGGCCGCCAGCCGCTCCACCGCCTCGACGAACGACAGCCGCTCGGTCTCCTGCAGGAAGGTGATGACGTCGCCGTTCTTGCCCGACGAGAAGTCGAAGAAGTGACCCTTGTCGTCGTTGACGAAGAAGGACGGCGTGCGCTCCTTGGAGAACGGCGAGAGCCCCACGAACTCGCGGCCCTGCCGCTTCAGCTTCACCGTGCGGCCGATCACCTCGGAGGGCCGCAGGCGCGATTTCAGCTCGTCGAGGAAGGCGTCGTCGAAGCGCATCAGGGCTGCGCCGGCGGCGCGCGGTAGAGCGGCTGCAGCATGGCGACCGGCACGCGGTAGATCCTTGCCATCTCTTCGAGCGTGAACCGCCGCAACAAGAGGCGTGAGTCGGCGAACTTCGTCTCGATCGCCAGGTCGACCAGCACCGCGGCTTCCGCCCCTCCGTAGTCGACGCCGACGGTCAGCGGGGATACCCGGCCGGCCAGCATCGGCGCCGCGGCCGCGCCGGCGAGGAGGGCGAAGACGCCGCGGCGACTTACGCTCACGGCTTCGCCTGCGGCTGCGACGCCGGGTTCTCGCGGCTGGCCCATGCCGGCGAGGTGTCGAAGTTCAGCGCGCCGCAGCGCTCGCACCGCTTGCGGGCGTAGCGGGCGACGGCCTTGATGCCGGTGTGCTCGTCGCCGACGCCGAGTATCCGCAAGAACTCGATCACCTCCTCGAGCGGCACGTCGCGGGTGAAGGCGCAGCTTCGGCAGTAGAACCGCACCCCGGCGCGGTGCCGGCGGTAGTGCGCCAGCTCGACGCCGTCGGCCGGCCAGGCGGAGGGTGAGGCGCGCAGCGTCAGTCTCCCTTCAGGTTGGTGGGCCAGGCGCCCGACCCGGGGCGCACGGCGCTGAACCAGACGGTGCTCTGGCAGCCCTCCGTCGGGCAGGTCGAGCGCTTGCCCCACAGCGAGAAGCCCGGGCCGCGCGCCGCGGCGATCGCCGCCAGGTCGGCCACCTTCCGATAGCCGCAGGTGCTGCAGTAGACGCGCACCTCCGCGCCTTCGTCGATCAGCGCGCCGACGCTCTGCGTCCACGCCGGCTGGATGCGGCTGAAGCCCGGTCGGCGCTGGTTGCCCATGCGCATACATGAGAACGGAGCCAGAACGATTGGCAAGGGCGATCATGGACGGCCAATGTCCGCAGTGCTTAGAAAATCAGTGCCGCCCAGAGCTTCGCGGCAGCGAGGGCACGTCACCTCGTCTTCGTCGCCAGACATCTCGATCAGCTGTGCGCCGCGCCGCTTGCTGGCTTTCAGCCCGCAGAAGGTGAAACCGAGGCCTGCGGGGGCATGAACTCCCACGCGGCCAATGAGACGAGGATAGAGGTCATCGACCATCAACATCTAGCTCCTGTGGGTGTCTTCCGGATAGGCATGGATCGGCCGACCGTCCGCGCCCTGCGGCGCGCCACGCTCGATCAGCTCCCACACGGCGCAATGCAGGCACGTCGGCAGCGCGCCGAAGACGACGTGGCGTCCTTCGTCGCTCATGACCGCCCGCCGATCGCCTCCTGCGCCGCCCGGCCGCCCAGGCCCGGGTTCAGCGCCACGGCGTCGCCGGCGGCCAGACCGTCGCGGTAGCTGTCCAGGGAGGCGAGGCTGCCGCCGGCGTGGCCGCGCTCGACCTTCACCGGCATCGCCGCGTCGATCAGGCTGTTGCGGACCAGGATCAGGCCCTGGCCGGCCGGCTGCTTCGGCTTCAGCGCCAGGATGCGCGTGCGCAGCCGGTCCGCCATGCCGTCGAGGAACGGCAGCAGCTGGCGAAGCCGGAAGGCCGGCGCGAGCAGCATGAGGCCGCGGTTCATCGCGTCGCGCTCGCGCCGCATGGCGCCGGCGCAGATCTCCAGCAGGTAGCGGGCGACGTCGACCTCGTGGGAAAAGCCGAAGAAGTCGATGCTGGTGGCGCCGCCGGGCCCGTCCGTGGTCCAGTAGCGCGCGCCGGTCAGCTCGGCGATCGCCGAGGCCGGCTTCCATAGTAGGCCGCCCACCTCGTCACGATGGCGCTCGGTGTGGCGCTCGAACGGCGAGGCGCGCAGCTCCGCCTCGTCGACGCTCATGTTGTGCGCCTCGAGCAGCTGCGCGAGCTTGGCGGCCGCGTCCAGCGCCTCGGCCTCGGTGCAGCCGCGCTCGGTCGTCCGGGCGCGCAGGCCGCGAACGATGCGGGCGATCCTCTCGCGGTCGCTCATGGCCGGATGATCACGCCGATGTCGTATTCACGCTTCACGTGCTCGCTGGCTTCCTCGACGACGCGCACGCGGCCATTCAGCTCATCCTCGCTGTGGTCGTGGTCCTGAATCCCGACCTTCGCGCGCCCTGCGGCATCGTCCGCAGCCTGGCGATCAGCTGGCGGCACTGTGAGGGCCATCGCCTACAGCCCGCCGATCGCGCTGATGTAGAGCTCGATCAGCGCCTCCTCCTCCTGGCGCTTGGCGATGTCGGTCGTGCGCAGGCGGATCACCTTGCGCAGGATCTTGGTGTCGAAGCCCTCGCCCTTGGCCTCGGCGTAGACCTCCTTCAGGTCGGACTTCACGGCGGCCGCGTCCTCCTCGAGCCGCTCGATCCGCTCGACGATGGCCTTCAGCTTCGCCTGGACGTTGGCGCCGAGCGCCTCGCCGGCCGAGACGCCGCCCTCGGCCTCTACGGCCTCGCTGTTGTCAAACGGCATGCTGGTCTCCCTCTTGCCGATCCTGCGGCCGCCGCGCGGCCAGCCATGCCCGCCAGGCCACCGCGTGGTCCGGACACAGATCCTTGCCCTCCGCCGGCGACGTCGCGCAGCCGCCGCAGATCGGCGCGTCGCACACGCCGCTCCGGCGCTCCGGGACCTTCCAGTCGCACAGCAGCGGCGCCGGCGCGCCGCAGAAGCGGCACCGCGGCCGCGGCCGGCGCTCCGTGCAGACGATCGCCGCGCCAAGCGGCGTCTGGACGACGGTGCAGGGCATCAGCCGGCGTCCTCGCCGGCCGCGCGATGCGCCGCGGCGCGAGCCACCAGATCGGCGCCGGCGTGGCTGCGCCAGTCGTCCCCATGCTGCAGCGCGAACGGGATCAGGTAGTGGCGCAGCGCCGCGTTCTCGTCCTCGTAGCGGCTGGCGATCTCGAACCCCGCGGCGCGCATCGCCCCAACGACCATGATGGAGTCGCCAGGGTGCATCCCAAGCACGTCCTTCAGCGCCTGGGTCATCTCGGCCGGATAGATCAAGGTTTCGCTCAACGGTTCCAAGTCCTCAGGCTCTAAGCTTGAATGGAGCAGTTAGGATTTCGTTGGCTGCAAGTCCCCGCACCCAAGCTGACAGCCCTCGCGGACCCCGCGGGGGCTGTTTTGCTTTCGGCGCGCCCGCGAATTCTGTATTCGGGATCGAACGTGCGGGCCGGGACACGATGCCGAGCCAGACCTACGATCTCTTCGCCAAGGCGCTGCTTGAGCGCAAGCAGGTCCTGTGCCTGTACGACGGATACCGGCGTGAGCTGTGTCCGGTGATCCTCGGCCACACGAAGGGCCAGGAAGCCGCGCTGGTCTACCAATTCGCCGGCGAGAGTAGCGGCGCGCTTCCGCCGGGCGGACAATGGAAGTGCCTGCGCCTGGCCAAAGCGGCCGACGTGCAGCTGCGCGACGGCCGCTGGTTCAGCGGCGCCAGCCACCAGCGGCCGCAGGCTTGCGTCGAAGTGGTCGACCTGGACGTCAATCCCGCCAGCCCCTACGCGCAACGCCGCCCGAGCCGGTGATCTTTGGGGAGCCGCTCGGCGATGCGCCTAAGTGAGCTCGCTCAGGCGGATCGTCGCGTCGGGGAGGAAGAGCGGCGTCAGCGGCTCGTCGAACGGGACACGCGCCGGCTGGGACCACCCGGCCGCGCCAGGCTCCCGGAAGACGTAAGTCAGCTCTTCGTTCAGCTCCACGACCCACAGCTCGGGCACGCCTACGGCGCCGTAACGCGGCGCTTTGGTGAAGAGATCGCGCGCTCGGCTCGTCTCGGCAATCTCGACGGCGAGCAGCACGTCGCTCGGTTCGATGTATTGGTGGGACTTGTCGGCGCGGAACGCCAATACATCGGGGTCGAAGAAGGTGCGCGGCCCCAGGATCACGGTGGCGTCCTGGCCGACGTCAATGTCGGCTGGACACCCTGAGAGCAGGGCCCGCGCGAGCCGCGCCTTCATCTGCACATGCGGCAGCGCCTGGGCGTTCATCGGCACGATCTCGCCATCGATAAGCTCGAACTTCTCATCGGGATCGATGACACCCGCGGCGACCATCTTCTCCACCTCGTCGAGGGTGAAGCCGCGCCGGTCGAGCCCCTCGGCCGCGCGTGTTACGAATGTGGCCTCTACGCCCATGGCCGATATATAGCATGGCTGGCGCCTGTGACGCGAACGCGTCGGGATGTCAAACGACGCATTCTGGCCTAAGTCGGTCACCGGGACGATACCATCTGGCGTGGAGCAGCCGTTGCCCGATCTCGCCGTCTTCTATGAGCATCCGCAGTGGTTCTCAGCCCTGTTCCGCGAGCTGGATCGCCGCGGCGTCGACTGGGCGCCGATCGCCATCCAGGACCACACCTTCGATCCGGCGGAGACGCAGCCCCCCGCGCCGGTGGTCCTCAATCGGCTGGCCATGTCGTCCTTCCTGCGCCAGGACGAGCATGCGCTGTTCTACAGCCAGGCCGTGCTCGCCCATTGGGAGGGCCTCGGCGCGCGGGTGATCAATGGCGCCGGCGTGCTGGCCTACGACACCAGCAAGGCGCGGCAGCTCAGCCTCTTCCGCCGCTGCGGCGTCGCCGTCCCCCGCACCCGCGTCGCCCACCGGCGCGCCGACGCGCCGCGGCTGGCCGCCGAGCTCGGCTATCCGGTGATGGTGAAGGTCAACGTCGGCGGCTCCGGCGCCGGCATGATCCGCTACGACAGCCCCGAGGAGCTGGCGCCCGCGGCCGCCGATGGCCTCACGCCCATGGGCGTCGACGGCGTCGCCTTGGTGCAGGAATACGTGCCGGCGCGTAACGCCCGCGTCATCCGCTGCGAAGTGCTGGCCGGCAAGCTGTTCTACGCCATCGCCCTGAACGGCGCCGGCTCGACCTTCGACCTCTGCCCGGCCGACGTCTGTATGGTCGACAAGCCGACCATCACCATCGAGGCCTTCGAGCCGCCGGCGGACATCGTCGCGGCGGTGGAGCGCATCGCCGCCGCGGCCGGCCTGGACGTCGGCGGCATCGAATACATGATCGACGAGCGCGACGGCGTGGCCCGCTTCTACGACCTCAACGCCCTCTCCAACTTCGTCGCGAATCCGCGCGAGGTGCTGGGCTGGGACCCGCACGAGCCGTTCGTCGAGTGGCTGATAGGCCAGATCGCCGCCGCCAAGCGCCAGGCGGTGGCGGCATGAGGTACGGTTTCTGGGCCCCGGTGTTCGGCGGCTGGCTGCGCAACGTGCCCGACGAGGGCATGGCCGCGACCTGGGACTACATGCGCCGCCTCTGCCAGCGCGCCGAGCAGATCGGCTACGACCTGACGCTGATCGCCGAGCTGAACCTCAACGACATCAAGGGCGTGGAGCAGCCGGCGCTGGACGCCTGGTCCACCGCCGCGGCGCTGGCGGCGGTCACCGAGCGGCTGGAGCTGATGGTGGCGGTGCGGCCGAACTTCCACCAGCCGACCCTGTTCGCCAAGCAGGCCGCCAACATCGACCGCATCTCGAACGGGCGCCTGGCTTTGAACGTGGTCTCGTCCTGGTGGGCCGAGGAGGCCCGGAGCTACGGTCTCGCCTTCGACCAGCACGACGACCGCTATGCCCGCACCGCCGAGTGGCTGGATGTGGTGGACGGCCTCTGGCGCGAGCCGAAGCTCACCTACGCCGGCCAGCGCTACCAGCTGGACGGGGCGATCTGCGAGCCGAAGCCGGTGCGCAAGCCGGTGATCTACGCCGGGGGCGAATCCGAGGCGGCCAAGACCATGATCGCCCGCCAGTGCGACGCCTATGTGATGCACGGCGACGAGGTGGAGGTGATCGCCGGCAAGATCGCCGACATGAGAGCCCGCCGCGCCGCCGCCGGCGGCCCGCCGATGATCTTCGGCATGGCCGCCTACGCCATCGTCCGCGAGACGGAGGCTGAGGCGAAGGCCGAGGTGGGCCGCATCACCACCCTCGATCCAACCGCGCCCGGCTTCGCCAACTTCGAACAGTGGATCTCCGGCACCGAGCTGGAGCGGGAGCTGAAGCTGCAGGAATACTCGGTCTCCAACCGCGGCCTACGCCCGAACCTGATCGGCACGCCGGCGCAAATCCGCGCGCGCATCGCCGCCTACGAGGCCGCCGGCCTCGACCTGCTGCTGCTGCAGATGAGCCCGCAATACGAGGAGATGGACCGCTTCGCCGCCGAGGTGATCGCCCCGGCCCAGCGCGAGGCGGCGCTGGCTTAGGTCCGCCCGACCATCGCCAATATTGGACGGTCGGTGCGGGCCGCGGCCTCGCGTTTAGACTGGCGCCCAGACGCTTCCTCGCTACGGTTGTGCGAGCAGCAGACGGGGAAGACCAATGACCGACGTGGTGATCAAACTGCCGGCGGACGGCTACCAGCACGTGGGCGCGCCGCGCGAGTGGTGGTGGCACATCGGCACGCTGAAAGCCGGCGAGCGCAGCTTCGGCTTCGAGATCAACGCCGCCGGCTTTTCCGCCACGGAAGGCTCGCTGCCGGCCTCCTGCTTCAGCCAGGTCATGCTGAGCGACCCCAAGAACCACAAGCACTACAAGAAGACCGCCACCTACGCCTACGACCCGACCTGGGCCCAGTCCGACACGACGCAGCCCTGGTATGTCAGGATGGGCGACCACGCCTCCAGCGACTGGGTGGCCATGGAGGCGGTCGGCGACATCTCGGCGATGCACGTGCAGGCGAGCTTCGCCGACGACACCGACGGGACCGTGGTCACCTTCGACCTGCAGATGAAGCAGCAGGGGCCGCCGCTCTACGTCTGGGGAACCGGCGTCGCCGAGAACGTCGACAAGGACGGCACGACGCCGCTGACGCGCAACAACTACTACTACTCCTACACCAACCTGCAGGTGACCGGCACGGTCACCATCGGCGGCGAGGCCATCGCGGTCACCGGCGTCACCTGGATGGACCACGAATACGGCGCGTTCGGCGCGGGCACGAAATGGGTGCTGCAGGACGCCCAGCTCAGCAACGGCGTCTCGATCACCAACTCCGGCGTCGGCCAGTTCATCCTCATTCCGGGCGTGCCGATCATCACCTTCGCCACCATCCTGCAGGACGGCGTCAGCACGCTGGTGTTCCCCTCGCTCACCGTGCCGAGCGAGCCCTTCTCGAAGGATGGGCTCACCTTCTACCTGCACTGGGACGTCTGGATTCCCTTCCATGGGACGCTGCACTTCGAGGCGCTGATGGACGACCAGGTGTTCCCGGGCGACCGGCCGATCTACGAAGGCGCGGGCACGGTCACCGGCAAATTCGGCGGGACGGACGTCACGGGGACCGCCTGGATCGAAGAGGCGATCGCGCCGCCGGTGTCGCCGACAGCCGCGCCGCAGGGCCGCGGTCAGCGGGCGATGCCGCCGAGCTGACCTTCGCCGGTCAGTCGCCGGTGATCAGCCGCGCGCCGCGGTGGTAGGTGACGTAGCTCCAGAGCCAGTCGAGCGCGACGAAGAAGCGGGCGCGCAGGCTGATCAGGAAGTAGATGTGCACGAAGCCCCAGAACAGCCAGCCGATCAGGCCGGTCAGCTGCACGCCGCCCGCCAGCCGCACCACCGCCGCGCCGCGGCCGATGGTGGCTAGGTCGCCGGCGTGGCGATAGCGGAACGGCGGCGGCGCGGCGCGCCCCGCCAGCCGCGCGGCGATCACCCGGGCGGCGTAGGCGCCCATCTGCTTGGCGGCCGGCGCGACGCCGGGGACCGGGCGGCCGTCTGAGAGCACCACGGCGCCGTCGCCGATCACCAGAATCTCCGGATGATCGGCCAGCGCCAGGTCCGGCCCCACCCGGGCGCGGCCGGCGCGGTCGTGCGGGCCGGGCAGGCCGGCGACCTGGGGGCTCGCCCGCACGCCCGCCGCCCACACCCTCACCGCGGCCGCGATGTGCTCGCCGTCTAGGGCGACGCCCTTCGCGTCGATGGCGGTGACGGCCCGCCCGGTGATCACCTCGACGCCGTAGCGGGCGAGCCGCCGGGCGGCGACCGCGCCCAGCCCCTCCGGGAACGCCGGCAGGAGGCGCGGGCCGGCCTCGACCAGGATCACCCGCGCCGCCGCCGGATCGATGTGGCGGAACTCCGAGCGCAGCGCGTCGCGGGCGATCTCGGCGATGGCGCCGGCCATCTCGACCCCGGTCGGCCCGCCGCCGACCACCACGAAGGTGGTCAGCGCCGCCGGGGCCTGAGCGCCCGCCAGCTCGGCGTGCTCGAAGGCCGACAGGATCCGCCGCCGGATCGCCAGCGCGTCCTCCAGGCTCTTCAGGCCCGGCGCGAACGGCGCCCAGTCGTCGTGGCCGAAGTAGGCGTGCGAGGCGCCGGCGGCGATCACCAGCTGGTCGTAGGCGATCGGCCCCTCGTCGGTGATGAGCTGGCGGGCGTCGACGTCGACGCCGGTGGCGCGGGCCAGCAGCACCCGGGCGTTGGCCTGCCGCTTCAGCAGGTGGCGGATCGGCCAGGCGATCTCGGCCGGCGACAGGGCGGCGGTGGCCACCTGGTAGAGCAGCGGCTGGAAGGTGTGGTGGTTGTGCGCGTCGACCACCACCACCTCGGCGGCGGCGTGCGCCAGCCCGCGGGCCGCCTGCAGCCCGGCGAACCCGGCGCCGACGATGACCACGCGCGGAGCGCTCATCTGCGCCATCCGCCTTGGCGCGCTCCCTCCAGCGGACGTATGGTCGCCCCGCCGCCGGGGCGCTCCGGCGCGGCGGCCGTCGCATATTTCCGGGTGAGGAGCCCCATATGATCGATCTCTATTTCTGGCCCACCGGCAACGGCAAGAAGGTGGTGATCCTGCTCGAGGAAGCCGGCATTCCCTACACCATCAAGCCGGTGAACATCGGCCGCGGCGACCAGTTCGACCCCGAATTCCTCAGGATCGCGCCGAACAACCGCATGCCGGCGATCGTCGACACCGACCCGATGGGCGGCGGCGGCCCGCTGCCAATCTTCGAGTCCGGCGCGATCATGATGTACCTGGCCGAGAAGGCCGGGAAGTTCTGGCCGCAGGAGCCGCACAAGAAGTACGAGGTCGCCCAGTGGTGCTACTGGCAGACCGGCAACCAGGGCCCGAAGATGGGCGAGCAGGGCAACTTCGCCCGCGCCGCGCAGGACCCGAAGAACGGCGACCTGTCCTACGCCACGCGGCGCTTCGGCAACGAGGTGCACCGGCTCTACGGGGTGATGAACCTCGGCCTGCACGACAAGCAGTGGCTGGCGGCCGGCGAATACACGATCGCCGACATGATCTGCTACCCGTGGTCGGTGAACCACAAGATGCGCGGCATCGAGATCGAGGAATTCCCCAACGTGAAGCGCTGGCTGGCCGAGATGGACGCCCGCCCGGCCGTGCAGAAGGCCATGGCGTTGGGTCCCGAGTTCCGCGAGGACCCGGCCAGCATCAGCGACGAGGAAAAAGCCCGCCGCGCCGGCATCCTCGCCAACCAGCGCGCCTGGCCGGTGCCGAAGGAGTGGCAGAGCGCGGCGGCGGAATAGGGCGGGTCGGGGACCGGGTGGCGGGCGCCCGATCCCCTCACCCTCCTAAGCTTCGCTTGGGCCCCTCCCTCTCCCGATGGGAGAGGTAAAGAACACCTCTCCCATCGGGAGAGGGAGGGGCCCGCGATGCGCCAGCATCGTGGGAGGGTGAGGGGATCGGCGCTCTCCGACAACCGCACCGCCGGCCACGATGCGGTAACGAGTGGGCGGCAGGGTAGGGCGCTCTGATTCGCCCGCGAGATGCCGCTTTGCGCCTTCGCTCGTCCCGCTTCGTGCACAAGATTCCGGTGGGGCCGGACCGGGTGCTGCTGGTGCATGCGATCAGCCACCTGCGGTTCCTGGCCAACGACGAGATCGCCCGGGTCTTCGACTTCTTCGCCGAGCCGCGCACGCTGCCGGACGAGGCGCTGCCGCTGATGGCCGAGCTGGGCTGCGACCGCGATGCGCTGGCCAGCTGCATCGGCGCGCTGATGGAGCGCGGCGCGCTCACCGAGCTGGATCCGGACGCCGAGCTCGCCAGCCACGGCGAGACGCTGGCCGCCAGCTACGGCCGCGACCCGCGCGAGATGCTGGAGCGCTACCGCCGCCAGGCCCAGGAGGGCGGCGAGGGCTACTGGGCCACCGGCGCCGCCCACGGGCTCGAGGATTTCGCCACGCCGAAGCGCCGCGTCGACGCGGTGCTGTTCGGCGATTGCGACCTGCACATGGAGGCCGACTTCCTGCGCCGCGAGGCCGGCCGGCGCGGCATCGACCTGCGCGTCGCCGCCACCTTCCCGGACGATGTCGCCTTCGCCGCCGAGCACAGGCACGACGTGATCCTGATCGGCGCGCTGCGCTCGCGCCACGCCATCGCCGCGCCGGCCGAGGGGCTGAAGCCGCACGACGCCTTCATCGCCGAGGCGACCCACCTCATCGGCGCGCTGCGCCAGGTCACTTCCGCGCCGATCCTGATCGACAACCTGCCCGAGCCGACGGTCGAGCCGCTGGGGATGGCCGAGCGCGGCCTCTCCGGCCACCGCAACCGCTTCCGCCTCGCCAACCTCTATCTCGCCGAGACCGCCGAAGGGTTCGCCGACGTGCAGGTGGTCGACGCGGCCGCGGCGCTGAACGCGGTCGGGTCGGAGCGGATGGTCGACGACGGCCAGGTCGGCTTCACCCACTTCGGCTCGCCGGGCTGGATGCTGCAGCGGCCTCAGAGCGAGCTGGCGGCGGTGCACGGCGCCTTCCCCGACACGGCGCCGCTGGCGGCCGCCGTCGGCGCCGATCCCTATGGCCGCGAGCAGGTGATGGCCCGCGTCCACGTCGACGCGTTGATGGTCGCCCTTGGCGTCGACCGCAAGAAGTGCGTGATCCTAGACCTCGACGGCACCTTATGGCCCGGCGTGCTGGCCGAGACCGGCGCGCCGTTCGCCTGGACGCCGGAGGTCAGCGGCCCCTACTCCTACATCGGCCTCTACTTCGGCCTGCACGAGGCGCTGAAAGAGCTGAAGCGGCGCGGCGTCGTGCTGGCCTGCGTCAGCAAGAACGACGAGCCGGTGGTGCGCGAGCTTTGGACGTACCCGGAGCATTATCCGCGCGAGCGCCTGCTGACCCCGGACGATTTCGTCACCTGGCGGGTCAACTGGAACGACAAGCCGGACAACATCCGCTCGATCGCCGAGGAGCTGGGCTTCCCGCTGGAGGCCTTCATCTTCGTCGACGACCATCCGGTCGAGCGCGACCGGGTGCGCCAGCGGCTGCCGGAGGTCGAGGTCTGGGGCGAGGACCCGTTCGCCCTGCGCCGCCGCCTGCTCACCGACCCGCGCCTGCAGCTGCCGCGGCTCACCGAGGAGGCGGGCGTGCGCACCGACCTGGTGAAGGCGCAGCTGGTGCGCCAGCGCCTGCGCGCCGAGACGCTGGACGAGGCCGACTACCGCGCCTCGCTGGGCGTTGCGCACCGGTTCCGGCGGCTGGAGGCCGGCGACGAGGCGCTGGCCCGCGTCGAGGAGCTGATCCAGCGCACCACCCAGTTCAACGCTACCGGCCGCAAGTTCAGCCTCGCCGAGCTGGGGGCGCTGGCTAGCGATCCGCGCGCGGCGCTCTTCTGCCTCAACGTCGCCGACCGCTTCGGCGACCATGGCCTAGTCGGCGCCGCGGTGGTGATCGGCGAGGAGATCGCCGGCCTCGTCATGAGCTGCCGTGTGCTCGGCCTCGGCGTCGAGCACGTCTTCCTGCGCGAGCTGATCGCGGCGCTGTCGCCGACCCGGCCCGAACTCAGCGCCCGCATCGTCGAGACGCCCCGCAACGCCCCGGTCCGCAACATCTACCGCGACAACGGCTTCGCCCGCGGCGACGACGGCGCCTGGCGCCTCAAGCTCGCCAAGGCGGCGGCCGCGTAGAACTCCTTCTCCCTTTGCAAGGGGAGAAGGAACCATGGGCCGGGTCCGATCAAAAACTCCGCTCTAGATTCCCGCACCGTTGTCGATCGCCGCCAGCGCCGCCTCGTGGGCTGCCGCCTCGGCGGTGATCCAGCCGACGAAGGCTTTCACCTGCGGCAGCCGGCCCTTCGCCTTCGGGTGTACGAGGTAGTAGGCGAAGTCGACGGCGGTGGCGATCTGCAGCGGGTTGACCAGCCGGCCGGCGTCGAGGTCGTCCTGGGCGAGGGTGCGCTTGGCCAGAGCGACGCCGCGCCCGCCCACCGCCGCCTCGATCACCAGGCTCGACTGGTTGAAGCGCGGCCCGCGGGCGCCGTCCACGCCTCTCACGCCCCGCGCGGCCAGCCACATGGCC
>DASXEN010000030.1:0-4432 GCA_036490095.1 Caulobacteraceae bacterium | reverse complement strand
CGCCTTGACCCGGATGGTGAACGGCCCCGGCTGGCTCGGGTCGCCGACCAGGACAGCGAGACGCACCGCCGGCGGATACGCCGGGAACACCTTCCACTCCAGGTCTTCGACCAGAACGGCGTGGAAGCGATCTTCATCTGGCTGGTGGGTCATAAACCTGGTCCGTGCGACGGCTGAGGGAAGCCGCCAGCAAACCAGAGACGGCGCGCGCCTCCTATGATGCGATGGTATCGCGAATACCTTCGTGTCGGATCGAACCGCGTACTGAACGTCGACTCGTTTGGGACTGCGAGACCAAAGTATCGACGATACCTAGGTTCTATTCCCTTCGCTCCGCCGCGCTGGCGTTATCGGCCTTGTTCCGATTGTCCCAGGACTTGCGACAGGCCCATGCGGAGAAGCGCCATGCCCCCGATATCGATGTTGCCCGACCGGCGCAGCATCCTCGCCACGATCGCCGCGGCGAGCGTGGCCGACGTCCTCGCGTCCGCCGCCGGCGCCGCCGGCGCAACGGGCGGCGGCGACGCCATCCGACCGTTCCCGATAGCTTTCCCGGACGCGGCGCTGGCGGATTTGCGCCGCCGCGTGCTGGCGACGCGGCTGCCGGAACGCGAACTGGTCGCCGACGACTCTCAAGGGGTGCAGCTGGCCACGACCCAGGCGCTGGCCCGCGCCTGGACCGGGCACGACTGGCGCCAGTGCGAAGCGCGGCTGAACGCCCTGCCGCAGTTCATCACCGAAATCGACGGCGTCGATATCCACTTCATCCACGTGCGCTCCACGCACGAGCACGCCCTGCCGATGATCGTCACCCACGGCTGGCCCGGCTCGATCATCGAGCAGCTGAAGATCATCGGCCCGCTGACCGATCCCACCGCGCACGGCGGGACCGCCGTGGACGCCTTCGATCTGGTGATCCCGTCACTGCCGGGACACGGCTTCTCCGGCAAGCCCACCGTCACCGGCTGGGACCCGATCCGCATCGCCGGCGCCTGGATCGAGCTGATGCGGCGGCTCGGCTACACCCGCTACGTCGCCCAGGGCGGCGACTGGGGCAACGCCGTCACCGAGCAGATGGCGCTGAAGACGCCGCCCGGCCTGATCGGCATCCATACCAACATGCCCGCCACCGTGCCGGACGACATCGCCACGCTGCTGCAGTACGGCAAGCCGGCGCCGGCGACCCTGTCGCCCGAGGAGCGCGGCGCCTTCGATCAGCTCGCCAGCTTCTACGCGCACGGCGTCGGCTACGCCCAGGAGATGGGCAACCGGCCGCAGACGCTCTACGCGCTCGCCGACTCGCCGCTCGGACTGGCGGCCTGGATGCTCGACCACGACATCAAGAGCTACGAGATGATCGCCCGCTCGTTCGCCGGCCAGCCGGAGGGGCTGACGCCGACCGATATCCTCGACAACGTCACCCTCTACTGGCTCACTAACACCGCGGTGTCGTCGGCGCGGCTCTACTGGGAGAGCAAGCTGGCGTTCTTCGCCCCGAAGGGCGTCGCCATCCCTGTAGCGGTCAGCGTGTTCCCGGACGAGATCTACGCCGCGCCGCGCAGCTGGGCCGAGCGCGCCTACCCCAAACTCATCCACTACAACCGGCTGCCCAAGGGCGGCCACTTCGCCGCTTGGGAGCAGCCAGCGCTGTTCGTCTCCGAGATGCGCGAGTCGTTCAGGAGCCTGCGGTAGCGTCATGGACACGATTTCCCTCGCCTTCATCGGCCGCCCGACCCGCTTCCCCGGCGAAGCGGTCACCGTGCTCGACGACGTGCGCCGCGCGATCGAGCGCAACAGCCTCGAAAGCGCGCGTACCGCGGCGGCGCGGCTGCTCTCGCTGCTGGCTTGCCCCGAGCCGGCCCCGTCGCGCGGCGGCCTCGCGCCCTGGCAGCAGCGCAAGATCGACCGGTACCTCAAGGACCATCTCGATCAGCCGCTGCAGCTCGAAGAGCTGGCGGCGCAGCTGCCGCTCAGCGTCAGCCACTTCTGCCGCGCCTTCAAGGAGACCTTCGGCGCGACGCCGCACGTCTACCTGACCCGGCTGCGGCTCGATCGGGCGCAGGCGATGATGCTGGCCACCACCGATCCGCTCAGCCAGATCGCGCTGGACAGCGGCTTCGCCGACCAGTCGCATCTCTCGCGCGTCTTCCGCCGCGTCGTCGGCCAGACCCCGAGCGCCTGGCGCCGCCGAAACCTGACCGAAGCGCACGTCGACGCGAGCCGGCGGACCGGTTGCCGCGCGCAGGCGGCGTGACGATGCTTTGAGTTTCCGCTGAGGTCCCTGGTAGCTGGGGGCGGGCTTGAACCGCCGACCTGCGGGTTATGAATCCGCCGCTCTAACCAACTGAGCTACCCAGCCAAGGGAAGTGGCGGCGGGTTATAGGGGAGCGGTCCGGCGTCTTCAAGCGCGCCGCGGCCGCCCTCAGCCGGCCCAGAATCCGAAGGTGAAGAGCAGGGTCAGGATCGCCAGGCCGAGGCAGCAGCCCAGCGTCCAGACGCGGTCGAACACCGGGCCGCGGCCGAGCACCGCCGGCGCCAGGAACAGCGCCGGCATGCTGATCACGTAGCGGTGCATGCCCAGCGCATCGCCGGAGGTCATGGTCACGGCCAGGATGGCGAGGCCGTAGAGGGTCAGCGCCAGGTCGCGGCGCAGCAGCAGCACCGAGGCGACGATGCCGGCGATCGTGCCGCCGAACTCGAGCAGATAGTAGGCGCGCTGCTGCGGCTCGCCGCCGATCAGGGTGTCGAGGGCGTCGTGCCAGGCATCCCACGATGCGCCGAGGGCGAAGGGGAAGCGGCCGAAGTATCTGGTCTCGGTGAAGTCGAAGTCGTGGCCGAACACCAGCCGCCAGGCCAGGTAGCCGAGCAGCGGCGCGGCGGCGAACACGGCGCGGGGGAGGGTGCGCTGCTCCCGCCGCAGCAGCCAGGTCAGGCCGAACGGCACGACCAGCAGCACGCCGGTCGCGCGGGTGAAGACGGCGGCCACCGCCAGCGCCGCCGCCCATCCCCAGGCGCCGCGTTTCATCAGCGCCAGCGCCCCGAACGAGAGGGCCAGGAACAGGCTCTCGCTGTAGACCTGCGCCAGGAACGCCGCCGCCGGCCAGATCGCCAGATAGAAGGCCCCGCGCAGGCCGTCGCCATTGTCCTCGACCGCCGCGCCGCCACCGGCTGGGTCGTCCTCGCGCCGCGCCAGGTCGGCCATGGCCAGCATCGCGCCCAGCGCCGCCAGCAGCGAGACGATCACCCCCGCCGCTGTCGCCGCGCCGACCGGTTCCACGCCCATCGCCGCCAGCGGCTGGGCGATCAGCGCCATGGCGAACGGGTAGCCGGGAAAGAAGGCGTGGTTCAGCGACACCCAGGTCGGGTGGTCGCGCTTGGGGCCGGCGACTTCGGCGTCCGGCGTCGAATTGGGGCTGGCCGCCCGCATCGCCGGGTCTTCGTACCCGTGCAGGGCGATGGAGATGTAGAATTCCGAGTCCCAGGCCGCGTGCCCCTTCAGGATCGGGCTCTGCAGGTAGGGATGGCGTTTGCCGGCGTCGGCGTTGGTCCAGGAGCCGGTCCAGTCGAGCACATTGTCGGGCCGCGCCAGCTCGAACCGCGCCGGGACCCAGGCCTGGAACGCCAGCATCAGCGCCGCCCAGCCGAGCCAGACCAGGAAGACGGCGCGCAGCGTCCCCGAGCGGGCGATCGGCGGCGGCGCCATCGGCTTGGCGGGCCGCTAGCGGAAGTCGTCGCCGACGAAGACCGAGGCAAGCTTCACGCCGTGCGCCGCCAGCCCCTCGGTTCCGCCTTCCTGCCGGTCGACGATCACCAGGGCGTCGGTGACGATGGCGCCGGCGGCGCGCAGCGCCTCGACCGCCTTCAGCGTCGAGCCGCCGGTGGTGGCGACGTCGTCGACCGCCAGCACCCGCTTGCCCGCCAGGCTCTCGCCGACCGCCAGCCCCTCGATCACCTCGCGGGTGCCGTGCTCCTTGGCCGCCTTGCGCACGAAGACGGTCTTCACCGGCGTGCCGGCGACGTCGCTGATCGCCGCCAGCGCCGAGATCACCGGCACCGCCCCCATCTCCAGCCCGGCGACATAGTCGGCGCCCGCCGGCACCCGCGCCAGGAACGCCTCGGCGCAGAGCCGGGCGCCGCGCGGGTCCATCATCGTCGGCTTGAGGTTGAAGAAGAGATCGCTCTCGCGGCCGGACGTGAGGATGAACTTGCCCAGCCGAAACGACCGCGTGCGGATCATCTCGCGCAACTCGGCCTCATCACCGCCGCGCGTGCGTTCGAGCTTGGCGGCTTCGGCCATGGCGGGCTCCTGGGTTGGGGATGAGTCTCGGGCCCGCGGAGCATCGGGGCGCGGGCGGTCGTGGTCAAGCGCAGGGCTTGCCAGGGTCCGCTTTCGCACCAGACCCCAACGTCAGCTCTCGACCACCCGTCCCGG
>DASXEN010000028.1:0-26773 GCA_036490095.1 Caulobacteraceae bacterium | reverse complement strand
GCCGTTCAGCTCGGCGTTGACGGTGTGCAACTCCTCGTTCAGCGACTGCAGCTCCTCTTTCGAGGCCTCCAGCTCCTCGTTGGTGCTCTGCAGCTCCTCGTTGACCGAGACCAGCTCCTCGTTGGACGACTTCAGCTCCTCCAGCGCCGTCTCGTACTCCTCGATCAGCGACTGCAGCCGCTCGCGGGTCTCGCGCAGCTCCCGCTCGAGCTGGACGGTCGCCTCGTCCGGCGAAGTGGCCGGGCTCGCTGCCTCGCCGCGGCCGAGCGACGGCCCGGCGTCGGAGAAGACGACGAGGAAGAGCTGGTCCTGGCCGTTCGGCTCGCCCAGAGGCTCGACCGAGAGCGTCACCCGCTGCACCCGGTCGTCGTCGGTGTCGACCACCACGTCCTCGCGGACGATGCGGCGGCCGCTCTCCATGGCCTCGCGCAGCAGGCCACGCAGGTCGAGGCGCAGGCCCTTGCGCGCCATGGTCAAGAGCTGGCGATTGGGCGCGCCAACCGTCGCCTCGAGGTACTTGCCGGTCCGGGCCGAGTAGTAGACCACGTCGCCCTCGCGGTTCACCACGACGTGGGCCGGCGCGATGCGCTCCAGCACGTGGCTCTCGACCGCCTGGCGCAGCGCGGTCCCCGTCAGGTCGCGCAGGCCGGTCCGGGCGGAGGCGTAGGCGTGCGGGCGGATGGTGCTGACCAGCAACGGCACGCGCGGTGCGACGCCGTTGTGTTCGCGGGCCCGAAACAGCCGCTGCTTCTTGTCGACCGGCGCGAACAGCTCGGCGAACTGGCTGACGTTTTCCGAGGTGCCGAGGAACAGGTACCCCCCAGGGCGCAGGGCGTAGTGGAAGGTCGGGATCACCTGGTTCTGCATGTCGATCCCGAAATAGATCAGGAGGTTGCGGCAGGAGATCAGGTCGAGGCGGGAGAACGGCGGATCGCGGATGACGCTGTGCGGCGAGAACACGCACAGGTCGCGCACGTCTTTGTTGAGCAGGTAGCTGCCTTCCTCGTGGTGGAAGAAGCGCTTGCGCCGCTCGTCCGAGACGCCGTCGAGCAGCGCCTCCGGGTAGCGCCCCGCCCGCGCCACGCCCAGGGCCGGTTCGTCGATGTCGGTGGCGAACACCTGCACCCGCGGCACGGCGGTCAGCGTCTCCATGTGCTCGCGCAGCAGGATGGCGATGGAGTAGACCTCCTCGCCGGTGGCGCAGCCGGGCACCCAGACGCGCACGGTCTCGTCGGCGCCGCGGCCGTCGAACAGCTTGGCGATCACCTGTTCTTCCAGCACCTTGAAGGCGTCGGCGTCGCGGAAGAAGTTGGTGACGTTGATCAGCAGGTCGCGGAAGAGGGCGGCGACCTCCTTCGGATCGCGCCGCAGCAGCTCCACATAGGCCTTGAGCGTCTCCAGTCGGGCCACCTGCATGCGGCGCTGCACGCGGCGCAGGAAGGTCTTCTCCTTGTAGCCGGCAAAGTCGTGGCCCAGCTGGTTGCGCAGGATGGCGCAGATCTCCTGACGTGCGCCCTGCACGGCCCGTTTGCCGCCCCTCGTCCGCTCGGCCGACGCGAAAGCGTCCTGGTCGAAGCTGCGGGCGAAGTCGGCCAGGTGCGCGCCCATCTCATCGGCCGGCACGGCGAAATCGATCAGGCCGGTGGCGATGGCGCTGTCGGGCATGCTCGAATGGCTCGGCCCGTCGCCGTTGGCCACCTGCGCCAGCGTCAGGCCGCCGCGCTCCTTGATCGCCTTGACGCCCAGCGTGCCGTCGCCGTCGCTGCCCGAGAGGATCACGCCGGCCGCGTACTCGCCCTGGTCCTTGGCCAGCGCGCTGAAGAAGACGTCGATCGGCTTGCGCTCGCGGCGCCCTGCCGCCAGCTTGCGCAGCCTCAGCCGGCCGCCCTGGATGTCCAGGATGGTGTCGGCCGGCAGCACCTTGACCGTGTTGGGCTCCAGCTCGGCGTCCTCGGCCGAGGCCACCGGCATCTTGGTGTAGCGGGCGAGGATCTCCGGCAGCAGGCTGCGGCGCTCGGGGCTGAGGTGGGTGACGACGACGAAAGCGCAGCCGCTGTCGGCCGAAAGCCCGCCGAAGAACCCCTCGAGCGCCTCGACGCCGCCGGCGGACGCGCCGACCCCCACGATCGGAAACTGGGAGTCTGACGTCGTCGCCATCCCATAGGCCCGTTGGTTTCCACTACTTAACGCCACTTAGGACCAAAAGGCCCCGTGGAATCTGAAAAACAGCCACGCTTCCCAGCGGGGTTTGTGCGCCGCGCGCCGGTCGCTCGCAGGATTGACGCCCTGTACGATGTATAGAAGATGACATTGAGCGTAAGGCGCGCGGGGGCGGCGAGGAGATCGGCGATGTCGGCGGCGAGCGAAGCGGCGTCCACCCTCTACGACCGGCCCTACGTCGACCTGGACGAATGGCGCGACCAGCCGGTCCGGCACCGCTACGTGCACGGCGGCTTTACCGGCACGGAGCTGCTGTTCTCGCTCTATTTCCCGCCCGCCGAGCAATACCAGGGCCGCTTCTTCCAGCCGCTGCAGGCCATCTCCGGCAACGAGAACATGGCGCCGATGGCCATGAACCTCGCCAACGGCGTCGGCTTCGCGGCGGCGAGCGGCGCCTACCTGGTCGAGTCCAACCAGGGCGCCCGCAACATGTTCGGCGGCAGCGCCGAGGCCAACGCCGCGGTGGCCCGATACTCCCGCGAGGTCGCCGCCGAGATGTACGGGCCGCACCGGCCGTTCGGCTACGTCTATGGCGGCAGCGGCGGCGCCTTCAAGACGCTGGGCTGCATGGAGACGCAAGGGCGCGTCTGGGACGGCGGCATCCCGTTCGTGCACGGCACGCCGGTCAGCATCCCCAACTTCTTCACCGTGCAGGCGCACGCGATGCGGGTGCTCGGCCCGAAGTTCCCGCAGATCGTCGATGCGATGGATCCCGGCGGCGGCGGCGACATGTACGCGGGCCTCACGGGCGAGGAGCGCGAGGCGCTGGCGGAAGTCACCCGCATGGGCTTCCCGCCCCGCGCCTGGTTCTACTTCGAGCGCATCGCCTTCGGGTACACCGGCGTCTTCACCTCGCTGGTCGACCGCATGGTCGACGGCGATCCGGGCTATTTCGAGGACTTCTGGACCCAGCCCGACTACCTCGGGGCCGACCCGCCGGCCTCGCTCGAGCGCGCCAGGGTGCGCCGATCGACCACGATCGCCTCGCTGATCATGCCAGACGAGGCGCGCGCCCTGCGCCTGCCGCTCAGCATGTCGGCGGCCCAGACCAAGACCGGCGTCGACTTCCCCGCCGCGCTGCGGCTGGCCGAGCCGCCGGACGGAAACCTGCAAGGCGCCTCGATCGTGGTGAAGAGCGGCCCCGCGGCGGGCCATGTCTTCTACGTGGCCGGCGTGCGCGGCGACGCGGTGATGATCGGCTTCGGCGAGCGCCACTTCCACGCCATGGCGCAGCTTCGGGCCGGCGACGCGGTCGAGGTCGACAACGGCGTCTACCTCGCCGCCCAGACCTACCATCGCCACCAGATCCCGGCGCCGGAATTCTATGTCTGGGAGCAGTTCAGGGGGCCGGACGGCCAGCCGCGCTATCCGCAGCGGCCGCTGCTGCCCGGCCAGGACGTGCAGTCGGGCGGCGCGGCGATGAGCGGGCGCTTCGACGGCAAGATGATCGTGGTGCAGGCGCTGATGGACGAGGCCGCCTATCCGTGGGGGGCGGACTGGTACCGCACGCGAGTGCAGGCGGTGCTGGGGCCGGCGCTGGGCGACCGCTACCGGCTCTGGTTCGTCGACAATGCGCTGCACACCACGGTCGCCGTCTCGGCGCGCGATGCGCGGCCGGTCGCGACCACCCGCATCGTCAGCTACCAGGGCGTGCTGCAGCAGGCGCTGCGCGACCTCGCCGCCTGGGTCGAGCACGGCGTGGCGCCGGCTGAGAGCACCCGCTACGCGGTCGAGGACGGGCAGGTGCGGACGCCCGCCGCGGCGGCGGACCGCCGGGGGTTGCAGCCGACCGTGTCGGTGACGGCGAACGGCGCGGCCCGCGCCGAGGTGAAGGTCGGCGAGCCGGTGGCCTTCGCGGCCGCGATCGAGGCGCCGCCCGGCGCCGGGCCGGTGGTGAAGGCCGAGTGGGACTTCGAAGGCGCGGGCGACTATCCGGTGGTCTGCGACCTCGCGCCGGGACCCACCGCGGCCGTGACGGCGGCCTACGCCTTCTCCGAGCCGGGAACCTACTTCCCCGCCCTGCGCGCCACCGTGCAGCGCGACGGCGACGCCGCCACGCCCTACGCCCGCGTGCAGAATCTCGGCAGGGTGCGGGTCGTGGTCACCTGAAGGGGCAAGCGGTGGCGGAGCTGGATGCGGGCCGGATCGCCGCGGCGGCGCTCGCCGTCGCCGACGCGCGCGGCCTTGCGGGCTTCACCATGCGCGCCGTCGCCGAGGCGCTGGCGGTCACGCCCATGGCCCTCTACCACCATGTGAAGGACAAGGCGGCGCTGGCCGCGCTGGTGGTCGACGCGGCGATCGGCGAACAGCCGCTGCCGGCCCCGACCGGCGACTGGCGCGAAGACCTCTGGGCCATGGCCCGCTGGACCCGCGAGAGCCGCCGCGCCCATCCCGCGCTCGCCCACATCCGCCGCGCCTACGGCGTCTGGACCCAGGCCTCGCTGCAGATGACCGAGCGCTGGCTCAGCCTCTGGCAGCAGAGCGGCCTGCCGCTGGCGGCGGCGCTCACCGCCGCCAGGACCAGCAGCCTCGCCGTCGTCGGCCTGGTCGAGGAGGAAGCCGCCTTCCGCGGCCTCGACCGCCCGGCCGACGCCGCGCTCGCCTGGCTGCCCAACGCCCGCCTGATGTTCGACGCCCCGCCCGATTACGACGCCGACTTCGAGCTGCTGTCCCGCGCCCTGATCGCCGGCCTCCACGCCCGGCTCTCGGCCGGCTGATCGGCGGCGCGGCCGCTGTTCCCCGACCTGCGCCGCGCAGATGCGTTGCTTCGTGGCGAATTGGGCTGGGATTCACCCGCCTGCCGCGACGGGGGTAAGCAAGCCGTCGGCTTGCCGTTCGCGGCCAAGCGCCATGCGCGCCGCAGGCGGGGCGCATGGCGTCGCCGCGGTGTCCCAGTCCGGCTTGCCGAAGAAGTGGGCCGCAATCTCGTGGCTGTCGACGAACTCCCTGAAGCCCGCCCGGTAGCGGATGTCCACCTCGCGGATCTGCAGCGCGTCCTGGCCGGGCTCGGCGCCGGCGTCGAGCGCGGCGGCGACGGCGGGCGCGTCGATCACCTCGGCCCGCTTGACGAGGTAGGTCAGGCCCTCTCGGGCGTCGATCCTCAGGTCACCGGTTTCGCGCTCCGGGTCCCACATCGGCCGACAGATCTGGTCGAACTCGAAGAGCAGCGTAGCCAGTTGGCGGCTCTGCAGCGGGATGCGCGAAACGATGTCTTGCGTCCACCAGGCGGACATCAGCGACGCAAACGCTGGGTCGTCGTAGATGCGCCGCAGCTGCCACGACACCACCTCGGCGGTCACGAACAAGCCCGGCCGGTCTCTCAGGCGAGCGGCCGCCGGGTGCGATGAATCGGCGATCCAGTCGGTGAACCGCCGAACCACGTCGCCCTGCTCGAGACCACAGAACCTGCGCAGCGCCGACCATGTATATCTGAGCAGCATGTGCTCGCCCAGCGTCCGCGCCCAGAACATGAAATCCTGAATTCGGACGTTGTCGCTCAGCGACATCTTGTCATGTTCGAGCACATACTCGAAGTCGTCGACGGTTTGCCGTATCGTTGTCAGGCCATGGGTTTTTCTTGACGAAGCATATTCCGTGTTGGGCAATACCTGCAGCGGATAGACGGCTATCCTTGGCGTGACCCGGGCCAGCTTGTTGTATCCAGCCAAGAACGAGTCGGCGGTCTCGCCTGGCGCGCCCCAGATCAGTTCGCCATAGCAGTCGACGCCCTCCTCGCGCAGCCACGCCGCCAAATCCTCCCACGCGTTGATCTTCATGTTCTGGCGCCGCATGAGCTCCAGGGCGCCGCTGTCCAGGCTTTGCAGCGCCAGCGTAAAGGAGCCGCTGAGGCGGTGCTGCTTCATCAGGCGCACGAGTTCGTAGAACCGCGCCGACTTGTTCTTCGCCCATGACGTATCGAGCGTCTGCGGGAAGCCAAACTTTTCCCGGGTGCGGATCAGGTCTTCGACGAAAAGCAGATCTTCCTCGAACACGCCGAAATTGGCGTCGCAGAGAACCAGGTTGGAGGCCTTGCTGCGGCCGAACAGTTCGAGCTCCTCGCGCAGCCGCTCCCGACTGAACTTGCGGACCTTCTGGCCGATCGCCCCGCCCCAGAAGCACATGGCGCAGGAGTAGGGGCAGCCGCGATTTGTCTCCATCAAGGCCACGTCGTAGCGAAAGTCGCCCTGCGGCGTGGCCAGGGGGATTGCGCCGGTGAGGAAGGGGGACGGGATAGCATCCAGGTCCTGGATGCGTGGGGCCGCGGCGGATGTGAAGAACTCGTCGTTCGAGAGCCGCACCGATACGCCGGCCAGACCGCCAAGCGCGTCCCGCCGGCCGGCAAGCACATGCTGCAGGATCTCCGCAAGCGTGTGCTCGCCCTCGCCGTTGGCCACCATGTCGACCGCTGGACACAGCCGGAACACGCGCTCGGCCTGGTTGGCGACGTGCGTCCCGCCGAAGATGACCAGCCCGTCGCTGCGGACCTGCTTGAAGGTGTCCGCCAGTTCGACGAAGTGCCTGAAGTTCCAGCCCTGCACCGAGAAGGCCAGCACGTCGGGCGGCTCGACGAAGAGACGGCGCGCCATGGCGGCGACGTCGGTGCCGCCGCGGAAGCTGACGATTTCGACCGCCACGTCACGAGACAGCCCGGCGCGCCCCTGGATGGTGGCCGCGAGATAACCGGCCGCCAAGGGCAGGGATTCGCGAGCGGTGTCCCAGGCGCCCTGCTGGACGATCTGAACGCGCAGTCGCCGCATCTTGCCCTCCCGACGTCCGCAAGCCGGACCAGCTCAGTTGTGAGGACTGTGGCTCGGTGGTCGTTCGCGCGCCGGCGGCAGTGCGAGGATCAAGCAAACGGGCTCCATCCCCAGCGGCCGATATGCCGCCCGCAGGAACGCCTGGAATACGACGTCGCCTCCGGGGCCGTCCTGCGCCCCCGGCCGATCATCCGGCCGTTCGTCCGGGCGAGCGATCCCCGACGCCAGGATCGGCAATCCGGCCAAGACCAGGATCACGCCCAGGCCGGCCGCCGCGCCGAGCGATGGCGAAAAGCAGAGGACAGCGACGCCGGCCGACATCAACGTCAGCGCCGCCCCCACGGGGGATTTGCGGAGGGTCGCCACGACAGTCAGGCGCAAATCCTTCGCCGGCCCGCCAACGACGACCATCGCGACCTCCAAATCTATCCGCCGATCTAGATTTCAAGTGCACTGTAGATTTGAAATCTATCCTGTCAAGCGTGACTCGGCGGATGGGCTAGGCTACACTGAAGCTATGGACCTTTGGCGAGGTCGCGGCGACGTCCAGCCAGGATCGGCGGCGGCAGCAAGGAAAGTGCGGGATGGGAACACTTCAGCAGGATACGGCGGTAAGGCTGGAAGACGGCCGTTACGTCGCGGACCTCTCAAAGGATTGGGACATCTGGGGTCCGAACGGCGGCTACCTGTGCGCGATCGCGCTGCGGGCCGCAGGGGCGGCCGCGCCTGAAGGCCACCGCCCGGCGAGCATGTCCTGCCAGTTCCTGGCGCCGGCGGCCACGCTTCCCGTCCAGGTCGCGATCGAACGCCTGCGCAGCGGCCGCACGGTCAACTGCTTCAACGCCACGATGGGGCAGGAGGACCGGGCCGTCCTGCAGGCCCAGATCTGGACGACGAACAAGTCGGAGGGGCCGTCCTATGCGAACGTGCCCGCGCCTGAATCGCTGCCGTTGTCGGCGTTGGCGGACCTGCCCGACGAACCCGTCGACCGGCCCGGCGCCGTCTTCCGCAACAACTTCGACCGCAAGGCGGTGGGCGATCCGGTCGCGGACGCCAAGAGCGGCAGCCTGCGGCGGTGGTCGCGATATCGCAATTTCCAATCCCAGGGCGACAGCTTCCTCGACGCGGCGCGCTTCCTGCCGCTGATCGACTTCGTGATCTTCCCGGCCTTCGCCATGGCCCAGCCCGAACTGGTGACCTATCAGGCCGTGACGCTCGACCTGTCGGTATGGTTTCACGCGGACGCGGCCTCGACGGACTGGCTGCTCGTCGACGCCTACGCTGGCGTCGCGGCCCGGGGCCTGATCCACGGCGGCGCCCGCATCTTCAACGAGGCCGGCGACCTTCTGGCCTCCGGCGCCAGCCACCTGCTGCACATGCCGTCGCGCGCCGCCTGACGAGGCGTCGGCGCGCGGGCGCGTCGGCCAATCACCGGAGCGGCGGGACCGGCGGACGGCGGCGCGAGCCGCCCGATCGATCCTGGGCCTCCAGGCGCGCGCGGACGTCATCGACGAGTGGGGCCAGCTCACCTGGCTCGCCGCTCGCCCGGCTCAGATACGCGACGATCCTATCCATCGCGGCCTTCATCGCCGGCTCGGGTCTGGGCTCTTCAGTCATCGGGCACATCGGGTTGTCGGCGCAATCTTGCGCGGCGGGGCGTGCCGCTGGCGGAGGGTATCTCAAGTCCATCATAAATCGCGCCAAGTGCGTAAATTATCGGTGGACAAATGCAGATTTCGGCTGAAGAATCTTTCCCGGCATCTATGCTTGACTGTGGCGTCTGACGAGGCAGCGTAGCTGGCCGGGGTCAAATCTAGATGGTTTATCTAAAGTCAATGGCGCGAGCGCGTCGTGTCGACGGAGGCCTGGCGGCGGTCGGCGAGCCGCGTGGCCTGGCGGGCGCGAAGCGCGTGGCCGTTTCCCCGCGCGAGCCGGGGACCGGCTTCTATCTCTCCATGGCGCTTGTCGCCGTGGCCATCGTCTTCGTCGGCTTCTCGCCGAGCTTCTACCTCAAGGACGTGCTCCACGGCCGTCCCGCCCTGACGCCGCTCACCGCCGCGCACGGGGTGGTGTTCACGGCCTTCATGATCCTCGTCGTCGCCCAGATCTCCCTCATCGGCGCCCACCGTCCGGCGCTGCATCGCCAGCTCGGGATCCTCGGTGCGATGCTGTTCGGCGCCATGACGGTGCTGGGCCTGGCCGTCGCCATCGCGGCGGTCCGTGGCGTGCCGTCACTGCCCGGATTGCCGCCACCGCTGGCCCTGATCTCGGGCTCCGTGCTCGGCATCATCGGGCTTGCCGTCCTCGTCGCGCTGGCGCTGCTGATGCGGGCGCGCAGCGACTATCACCAGCGGCTGATGCTTTCGACGGTGCTGCTGATCACCGTGCCGGCGGCGCACAGGATCATCCTGCGCGCCCATCTGCCGCTCAACAGCGCGCAGGCCTCGCTCTTCGTCGCCGACGCGTTGCTCGCGGCGGCGGTCGCCTACGATCTGCTGCTCCGCCGGCGCCTGCATCCAGCCTGGCTGTGGGCGGCGGCCGTCTATGCCGCCGTCCACATAGGTACGACATGGGCCTACACGGCTCCGCCGCTATGGATGGCGTTCGCGCGCTGGCTCACCGGCATCTGACGGCGCGCCGGCGTCCGCTGATGGGGAGCGGCGCGTGACCGTTCGGCGCAGGTAGCGCCCTCAGCGTCGCGAGTAACCAGGCTTGACCTAACGGAACCGACCGCCGCCGGACCCGGTCGCCGTGACGAAGACGCAGTTGTTTCGACAACAAAAGCCTCGGGTGAATTTCGAACGAAAGTTGCACAGGGGAGGCGTTCGACTACTCTTGACTTAAGCGTGCAAGTCCAACTTGACATTATTTCATCGCACGCATAAGCGCCGATCGTTAGATTGCTTGAGTCGGGAATTCTGTCGATGGTGGATGAACAAGAGCAAGGTTCGGCGATGAAGATGGCTACGGACATCATCGTCGCCTACCTTGGCCGGCACTCGCTGGAGGCTACCCAGCTCGCGCCGCTTGTCCGTGAGATCCGGGCCGCCCTGTTGGGCGGGGAAGCCGCCAGGAGGGCGGCCGGCGAGCCCAGGAGCCTGGGCGAGCAACTTGCGGAAGCCGAGCTCGCCGGGCCCGACGTCGAGGAACAGCGGCCGAAACCGGCCGTGCCGATCGACCAGTCGATCACGCCTGACTACCTGATCAGTCTCGAAGATGGACAGCGCTACCGCACGCTGCGCCGACACTTGATGGCGAAGCACAAGATGACGGTCGAAGACTATCGCCAGAAGTGGGGATTGCCGGTCGACTACCCGATGGTCGCGCCGAACTACGCGCGCGAGCGCTCGGAGGTCGCCAAGCGCATCGGCCTTGGCCACAACAAGCCTGCCCGCAAGACCGCCAAGAAGCGCTGACGCTTCAGTTCAGTTCGCTCACAGGAACGCGCTGACCGCTGGCCCAGGCCCGGCGGAGCAGTTGGCCGATTTCGCCCTCGCGCGGCGCTGCGGCTTTTCGCCGCGCCGGCGTCGCTGCGTAGAAGGTCTCGGGCTCGACGTTGATGAGCAACGGCAGGGCCGCCAGCCCGAGGACCTGGCCCGACGGCAGGAATGCGCCGGGATCGCAGTTCATCATCACGTCGGTGAAGAGGCCGCCGTCGTCCCGAGCCGAGTCTGCGCCCAGCAGCCCGCTCTCGGTCACCTCGCGCACCCCTACCTCCGGATTCCCGATCACGCTCAGCGCGCTGGCGTAGGCCCTTGCGATCATCTGGGCGTCATAGCCCCCGTCGGACCTGGGCTCGCGCGCCCGCAGCTCGGCGGCGATGTGGTCGCCCAGGTCGCGGACATCCAGCGCCAGGGCCGTCAACCCGAACAGCGAGTCCAGCACGCGCATGGGCGAGCGCGCCCGCTCGAGCGTCTCGAGATAGCGATCGACCACCGAGGGCCCGAAGGCGATCGCCGACTTGGCGGCCACCGCCGCCATCCAGAGCGAGCGCTCGCGGAACAGCGGGAACGACGGCGTCCAGCTGTGCCAGGTGAAGGACGCGGCCATGTCGGACAGCCACGGCGTCGCTTCGCGGGACGACGCCAGCAAGGTCGCGTGCGCCAGCGTCAGCGCGCCGTCCCAATAGCGTCGGCTGCTCGCATCGGCGTCGGCGCATCCGGCATCGCACTTGCCCAGGGTCTCGCGGCGGATCGAGTCCAGCCAGACCACGCACCGGGCTGAGAACCGGTAGGCGACATGCTCCAGGATCGGCGCCCAGCGCCACAATTCCAGAAGATCGCGCCGCAACGGGCTGCGGCCGGGCTCGAACACCTCGGCCAGCCAGGCGGCGGCGATGTCCACCGCGCCGGTGCGCGCCGCTGCGGCCCTCATCTGCGCGCTCAGGCCCGGGTTGGCCGCGATCAGCTCGTCGGTGTCGACCTGCGGATAGGCCCTGTCCGGAGTTCGCCTGACGACGGGACAGCCACTCCCAAGTGTCAGCCAGCCGAACGAGCGTGGTAGAGAAATGCATATGGTCGCGTCATGGGCTATACCGACGCTGTCATAGATCAAACCTTGCAATGCGCGGTCGCGCTCTATGGCGATCGCCAATGTGAGCCGCAGCATAGCTTCTGCACGATCTGACAGCATGGCCGTGAGAATGTCATCGGCCAGCGCTCCCCCCTCAGACATCTGACTTCTTCCCAATCTCTCTCAACCACCAATTGGGATTACACTTGCGAACGCAAGTCAAGTGGCTTTTACTTGTGGTCGCTGGAAATGGACAACTGTCAGGCGAAGCGTCGCCGCCAACGGGGGAGGTCTTACGATGCGACGCCCAGACTTGACGCGAGGCGCGAACTCATTGGCGCGGACCGCATGAGCCTGCGGTTTCTCGGTTTCGGCGTCTCTCAGGGAGAGCCGCGGCGCGTCAGCGAACTATCTGATATTCCGCGTGATCTGCGGGCGATGCTGGCCGCCGCCGGCTTCGAGAGCGTCGTCGAAAGCGCGCAGCGGACGGCGCAAATGGCTGGCTCGGCGGCGATGGCTGCGCTGGCCGACGCCGGCGTCGACCCGGCCGACGTGAAGGCGGTGCTGCTGGTGACGGAGAGCCTGTGGGACGCAGCCGCCGAGGCGTCGGGCCCCTACGGCTATCTCTCGTTGCGAGACGAGTTTCTGCGCGAGGTGGTGCTGGGCCCGGGCTTGGGGCGGGCTGAAGTGTACGCCAATTGGATGGCGGGATGCGGCAATCTCACGCCAAGTCTGTCTGTGGCGCGGGGCCTGGCGAACAGCCCCGGTGACGGCTGCCTGCTGGTCGTCTGCGCCGATCGCGCCACGCCAGGCCGCAGCCGGCTGACCCCGAACGGCGCCGCGGTGTTCGGCGACACGGCGGCCGCCTGC
This sequence comes from Caulobacteraceae bacterium, assembly GCA_036490095.1. GTDB lineage: Bacteria > Pseudomonadota > Alphaproteobacteria > Caulobacterales > Caulobacteraceae > Acaudatibacter. Next base: position 14,414 of record DASXEN010000028.1, on the reverse strand, counting down.
CTGCTCGGCCGCGCCGACGCCGGATTGCGGCTCGCCGACGTGATCCTCTGCCCGTCAGCCGATCTGTTGGCGCTGCGCGGCCAGGATCGCTTCGCGGCGACGACGCGCGCGCTGCGGGCCGCCGTGGAGGCGTTGGATGCCGAAGTCGCCGCCCGCGCCGGCCAGGCGCTGCGCGAGTTCGACACCGTGGTGTTCGAGAACTTCAGTCCGGTCCTGGTCAAGTTCTGCTGCCAGGCTCTCGGCCTGCCCGCGGGCGTCGGCTGCACGCCGAGCCTGGCCGCTTTCGGCCACACCTTTTCGTCGGACCTGCTGATTTCCCTGCGGATGCTGGCGCGCGAGGGCGCCCCCGCCGGCCGGTTGGCCGCCGTCAGCATCTCGTCCTGGGCGCTTGGGGCCCTGATCGTCGACTGCGGCTGAGATGCAGCCGGCCGGCGCCCTCCGTTGCACGGCCTCGGCCGAGCCGCTCTCCTTCCTGAGCGCCGGGCTGGCCGCCGGACGCAACGTCGTGCTGGTCTCGGAGATTCCGGCCGACGCCGCCGTCGACCGGCTGGCCCTGGCGCTCTCGCCCGACGAGCGCGCCCGCGCCGCGCGCATCGCGGCGCCCGAGGCGCGCCGCGCCTTTCTCGCCGGCCGGGCGCTCCTGGCGCAGGTGGCGGCGGCGGCGGGTCTTCAGGGGGCCGGCGCCCACTTGCACATCGGCGAGCATGGCAAGCCGCGGTTCGCCGCGCAGACGGCGCCCTTCGTCAGCGTCTCGCACTGCGCGGGCTGGGTGGCCGTCGCGGCCGGCGTGTCGGCCGAGATCGGCGTCGACGTCGAGGCGCGCCGGCCGCTCCCGGAGATCGACGGCCTCTCGCACTCGGTCATGTCGCCAGGCGAGCGGGCGCGGCTCGCCCGCGCGTCAGATCCGGTCGACGAGTTCCTGCGATTGTGGACCCGCAAGGAAGCGGTCGTTAAGGCGCTGGGCGTCGGGATCGACCACCGGTTCCAGCAGGTGGACGTCTCCGACGCTCGTCGGGTCGGGCTGCCGTGCGAGTTGCGCGGACCCTGCGCCGTGGCCGACTTCGAGGCCGCGGGCAGCTTCGTCGGCGCCTTCTGCGCGCTGGACTCGACCGCCGAGGCCCTGGTCGCGGTCTGCGCCGCCAGCTGGGCGGATGCCGCCGCCGTCGTGTGACGGCGGTTCGAGCTCCGCCGGCGTCCGGCCGACCCTGCCGCTTCGATGTGGCGGCCAAGCCGGCTCAGGCGTCCTGCGGCAGCTTGGCCAACGCCCGCCCGGTCGCCAGCGCGACGATCCGGTCCGCATGCGCGTGCAGGAAAAAATGGTCGCCCGTAAGCACCTCGGCGGCGAAGTCGCCCCGCGCGTAGGCCCGCCAGGCGAGGGCGCTGTCCGCAGGCGCCATGGGGTCGGCCGACCCAGCCACCACGATCAGCGGCGCCTTGAGCGGCGCGTAGCCGCGGCCGCTCTGCCAGGCTTCGGCCGTGGCCAGATCGGCGCGGATCACCGGCAGAATGATGTCGAGCACCTCGTCATTGTCCAGGACCCGCTCGGCCATTCCGCCCAAGGTCCGCAGCCGGTCGATCAGGGCGGCGCGCGACAGCAGGTGCCAGGGCGAGGCCCGCCCACCGCTGGGCGCGCGCGCGGCGCAGAGGACGAGCCGCTCCGGCGCGCGCTCGCCAGCCAGCTCGATGCGCTCGGCCAGGCTGTAGCCGACCAGCGCGCCGAGGCTGTGGCCGAGCACCGCGTAGGGCGCGGCCCGCAGCCAGTCGCCCAGGTCGCGGCGCATGGCGACGGCGATCTCCTCGACGGAGGACGGCAGCGGCTCCGTCGCCCGCGAGCCGCGCCCTGGATATTCGACGGGGCAGACGGTCACGCCGGCGGCGGCGTAGCGCTTGATCCAGGGTCGAAAGGTCGAAGCGCTGCCGCCGGAGTGCGGCAGGCAAAGCAGGCGAAGCGACTGGGCCTGCATCTGGTCGGACGACCAGGGCAGCCAGCGCCGCGCCGGATCGCCGTCCATCACAGCGCCGCGACCAGCAGGGCCGGCTCTGCGAGCCCGGCGCGCTCGCAGATCTCGCCGACCAGCTCGGTCAGCGCGCCGCCTTGAAGCAGGAGGTTCATCGGCAGCCGCACGCCGAAGGCGTCGTCGATCTGGTTGGCCAGCGTGATCGCCATCAGCGAGTCGAGGCCCAGCTCCTTCATGGGCCGCGCCGGATCAAGAGCCTCGTCGGCCTCGAGCAAGCCGCGCAGCATGGCTTCGGCGATAGCGGCGACAACCGACGGACGCCCGGCCGGCGGCGCCGCCGACAGCTTCGCCTGCACCGCCTCGCGGGTCGGCGCCGCCCGTTCGCCCACGCCGGCCTGGCGAGCCCAGCCCTGCAGCAGCGAGGCGGGCTTCGGATACTGCGCCGCCCAGGCCGCCCAGTCCGCCAGGCAGACGATCGTCTGCGAGCGTCCATCCGCCATCAGCCGGCCGAGCAGGTCCAGCGCGGCGTCCGGCGGCAGGTAGGCCGCGCCGCGCGAGCGCCAGATCGCCTGCCCGCGATCGCCCGCGCCGACCGCCAGCCCGGCCTCGGCCCACGGACCCCAGTTCACCACCTGCGCCGGCAGTCCCAGCCGGCGCCGCATCGCCGCCAGGCCATCCAGGAAGCCATTGCCCGCGGCGTAGTTGGCCTGTCCCATCGCGCCGGTCACCGACAGCACCGACGAGAACAGCACGAAGCGCTCGATCGGCAGGCCTGCGGCGTGCTTGTGCAGCAGCCAGGCGCCGCGCGTCTTGGGGGCGGTGACGGCGGTGAAGCGCCGCCAGTCCATCTGCGACAGGATCGCGTCGTCCAGGCCGCCGGCGCAGTGAAACACCGAGCGCAGCTCAAGGCCGGCTGCGGCGATGGCCTGGAAGAGCGCCTCGACGTCGGCGTCGACGCCGACGTCGGCGCGCACGAACGTCACGCGGGCGCCCGCGGCCTGGATACGCTCGATTTCGGCCAGCGCCTCGGCGTCGGGCACTCGCCGAGCGGCGAGGATCAGGTCGCGCGCCCCGTTGGCGGCCAGCCAGGCGGCCAGGCGCAGGCCGACGGCGCCGAGACCACCGGTGATCAGGCACCCGCCCCAGTCGGTCCGAGCGGCCGCTTCGGCCGATGGCGCGACGGCCGTCAGCCGGGGGGCAAAGAGCCGGCCGCCCCGCAGCGCGATCTGGTCTTCGTCCGACACCTGCAGCGCCGCGGCGAGAGCGTCGGCGTCCCCAGGCTCGCCGAGATCGATCTGCGCGCCCCAGAGCCGGCTGAACTCGATCGACGCGGTGCGCCCGAACGACCACAGCTCGCTCTCCAGCGGATCGGAGGCGGCGTCCGTCTCGGCCACGGCGGCGGCGCGGCGGGTGATCAGCCACACGGCGATCTGCAGGTCGCGCTCGTCGATGGCGGCCAGCGACTGGAGAATTTCGTGCGCGACGCCGCAACGCGCCGCCTCGCCCTCGGTGACCTGCTGGACGGTGCGCGCGTCCGGCGCGGCCTCCGCGTCGCCCAAAGCCAGCAGCACGCCGACGCGGCCCGGCGCCGTGGTCACGGCCTCGGCAAGGCGGGCGAGAAATACGCCGTCGCCGCGAGCGGTGGGCGGCGCGAGGACGGACGCCGGCTCGCCCCTGGCTTCCAGATCGCGGGCCAGCAGGTCGGCCAGGGCCGCGTCGCGGGCGATGACGATCCATCGCGACGGCGGCCGCGGGGGCGGCCGGGTCGGCGCCGGACGCTCGACCCAGGCGATCGCGTGCGTCGCGCTCGCCAGGCCGTCGCCGGCCAGCCGCGCGCGGTCGATCGGGCGCAGCGCCAGGCCCTCGAGCGACGCCACCGGCGATCCAGCCGCGTCCGCGATCTCAAGGTCGACCACCAGGACTCGCGGCCCATCGTCTGGCGAGGGCCGCCGCCGCGCCGACACCCACACGTCATCGACCCCATCGGCGAAGATCTCGAAACGCTCCACCGAGACCGGAAGATAGGTTCGCCCACCCTCTTCCTGCGGCGTCTCGCCCGACAGCAGGTCGTAGTCCGGCGCCAGCGCCGGAAACACGTGCAGGCATGCGTCCAGCAGCGCCGGGTGCATGGGATGAGTGGCGCCCGCCAGCGCGCTCGGCAGCTTCACTCTCGTCACCGCCCGTCCGTCGCCAATCCACAGCTCGGCGATGTTGCGGAAGCTCGGGCCGTAGTTCAGGCCGAGCCTGCCCGCCCAATCGTAGAAGTCCGCGGGCGCGACAGCGGTCAGGCCTGCGACCTCGGGAACAGCGGCTTGCCGTTGAAGCGGCTCGGTTTCGCCCAGCCGCGCGGTGACGTGGGTCGTCCAGCCGGATCCGGCGGCTTCACGGCTGACGACCTCGACGTCGTTGCCCGACAGGACGGTCTGGACGACGACGACGCCGGCTTCGGGCAGGGTGATCGCGCGTTGGTAGGTGAGGGCGCGCAAGGCGCGCGGCCGGCCGTCCCGGCGCCGCGCCGCTTCCACGGCGCCGACCAGTATCGCCGCCGCGGGTGTCACCGGCAGCCCGAAGATCCGGTGATCGTCGAGCCATGGCTGGACGTCGAGGCATAGCTCCGCCTCGAACTGCGCGGCCGGCAGCGGCGAATCCACCCTCCGCCCCGGAATACCGTCGTCGCCAGCGCGCGCCGAGACCGGCGCAGTGGCGATCCAGTGGCGCTCGCGGCGGAACGGATAGGTGGGCGCGGCCACGCGCCTGCGCCGGTCGGGCGCGTGGAATGCGCTCCAGTCCACCGCCGCGCCGCGCGACCACAGCCCCGCCAAGGCGGCGGTCATCGCGCCCCATTCGCTTTCGCCGGCGAGCGAGGTCATGAAACGCCGCTCGCCTGGCTCGCCGCCCCTCAGAGCCTGGCGAGCGAGCGAGACGAGCACCGACCCGGGCCCGACTTCGAGGAAGTCGCTGACCCCGACGGCGGTCAGCTCGCGGACGCCCGCCCGCATCTGCACCGCGCGCCGGACATGGTCGCGCCAATATCCAGGCGACGGCGCCGTCCGCCAGAGCGCGCCGGTCAGGTTGCCGACCACGGGGATCGCCGGCGGCTTCGCCGGGCAGGCGGCGACCGCCGCCTCGTAGGCGTCGAGGATCGGTTCCATCAGCGGCGAATGGAAGGCGTGCGACACCGCCAGGCGGCGGGCGCCGATCCCCGCCGTCTCGGCGCGCGCCAGCAGCGCCTCCACCGCTGGCCCGGCGCCGGAGACCACAGTGTTGAGCGCGCCGTTGTAGGCGGCTACGGCGATCTGGCCGGGATCCGCGTCGTCCAGCAGCGCGTCGACCTGCGCGCCGTCGGCGAACAGCGCCGCCATCACGCCGCCGACCGGAAGCGATTGCATCAGCTGCGCCCGGCGCACGACCAGCGGCAGGGCTGTCTCGACGTCCCACACGCCGGCCACGCAGGCGGCCACGTATTCGCCCAGGCTATGCCCCACCAGCACGTCGGGCCGCACCCCCCACGACATCCAGAGCCGGGCCAGCGCCCACTCCAGCGAAAACAGCGTCGGCTGGGTGAAATCCGTTCGGTCGAGCAGCTCCGCGTCGGGCCCGCTGGCGAACATGATCTCCAGCAGCGACCGTCCCAGCAGCGGACGGGCCACGGCGTCGCAGTGTTCCAGGTCGGCGCGGAACGTCGGCGCCGTATCGAACAGCTCCGCGCCCATGCCCGCGTATTGAGCACCCTGTCCGGGGAACAGGAAGGCCAGGCCGCCGCGGCCGGCCGGCGCCGATATCTTCAGCTTCGCCGGGGCGAGCGCCTCGCGCAGCTGCCCGGCGTCCGCGCCGGTGACCGCCAGCCGATGCGACAGCGTCGCCCGCCCCGTGTTGGCGGTGAAGCACAGGTCGGCCGGGGTTGTCCGCGCGTCTTCCAGGCGCGCGCGCCACCGCTCGGCCAGTTCGCGCAGCGGCGCCTCGCCCTGCGCCGACAGGGTCAGCACCTGCGGCCCGGCGGCCGCGTCGGCGGCCGGCGCAGGGGCCGGCGCTTCTTCCAGCACCAGGAATGCGTTCGTCCCGCCGAGCCCGAGCGAGTTGACGCCCGCCCGGCGCGGATGCGCCGCCGCCGCCTCCCAGGCCAGCGTCGTGGTCGGCACGAAGAAGGGGCTGGCGGCGAAGTCGATGCGGGGATTGGGCTGGTTGAAGTTAAGGCTGGGCGGGATCTGCCGGTGCTTGAGCGCGAGCGCCGCCTTGATCAGCGCCGCGACCCCCGCCGCCTGCTCCAGGTGGCCGATGTTGGTCTTCACGGAGGCGAGCGCGCAAAAGCCGCGCCGGTCGGAGTGCATCCGGAAGGCGTGGGTCAGCGCTTCGACTTCAAGCGGGTCGCCGAAAGCGGTGCTGGCCCCGTGGGCCTCGACGTAGCGCAGCGTCTCGGCGCCGACGCCCGCCCGGCGCAGGGCTTCCAGCACCGCCCTGGCCTGGCCGGGCACGCTGGAGGCGGTGTAGCTGACCTTGGCGGCGCCGTCGTTGTTCACCGCCGAGCCGCAGATCACGGCGTAGATCTGATCGCCGTCCGCCAGCGCGTCGGCCAGGTGCTTGAGCACCACCACGCCGACGCCGCTGCCGAAGGTCGTGCCGCTGGCGTCGGCGTCGAACGCCCGGCAGCGGCCGTCGCGCGCGTGAAGGTCGCCGACCGGCGCCAGGTAGCCGGCAAGGTGCGGCACCCGGATCACCGAGGCGCCCGCGAGCGCGATGTCGCACTCGCCGTTCAGGATGCTCGTGCACGCCAGGTGGGCGGCGACCAGCGATGTCGAGCAGGCGGTCTGCACGGTCAGGCTGGGTCCGCGCAGGTTCAGCTTGTAGGACAGCCGCGTCGCCAGGAAATCCTTGTCGTTGCAGATGTGCTCCAGACCCCCGGTCTGGCCGCGAAGCGACGGATAGGCGGCGAATTGGCTGGAGACGATGCCGCCGGCGCCGACGAACACGCCGATCGACCCATCGTAGTCGTCAGTGCGGTAGCCGGCGTCCTCGAGCGCTTCCCAGGCGACCTGCAGCAGCACGCGCTGCTGCGGGTCCATTAGCCGCGCCTCCCGCGGCGAGAGCTCGAAGAGGCCGGCGTCGAACTGGTCGAAACCATCGATCGGCCGCGCGCTGCGGACGTAGCGGGGGTCCCGGGCGAGCTTCGGGTCGACCCCCGCGGCGCGCAGGTCGGCGTCCGTCAGTGCTACGCGCGACTCGACCCCGCCGACCAGGTTGCGCCAGTAGGCGGCGACGTCGCCCGCCCCCGGCGTGCGGCAGGCCATGCCGATAATCGCGACGTCGCGACCCGCGTCGCGCGCCGACATCACGTCAGCCCGCGCCGCTGCGCGCGCCGCCGCTCCGCCGCCTGGGCGACGGCCAGTTCCGCCGCAACCCCGCCTTCGCCGGCTTCACCGGTTCCCGCATCCGCCCGCGCCAGCTCGAACGCGTGCGCAAGGTCGCCAATCGTCCGGACCGACGTGATCGGCACCAGCCCGCTGAACGGATTGGCGCAGAGGGTGAGCTCCAGGTCGAAGACCAGCTGGGCGAGGTCGAGCGACTTCAGCCCGAGCGTCGCGCCCAGCTTGTCGCTGTCGTGCAGGGCCTGCGGCGCGCGTCCGCGCTCGCGCAGCAGCTTGCGCACCGCCTCGCGCACGGCCGATCGAGCATCGCCGTCGCTCCGCTCTGTCAACACGTGATGCCCCCATCGACGACAATGATCTGGCCGGTCAGGAACGCCGCGGCGTCGGAGACCAGGTATTGGATGACGTTGGTGATGTCGGAGACGCGCGCCAGCCGCCCGAGCGGGGTGCGCCGGATGATCCGCTGCAGCGCCGCTGCGTCCAGCGATTTGACCATGTCGCTCTCGAAATAGCCCGGCGCGACCGAGTTGACCCGGATGCCGCGCGGGCCGAGCTCGCGGGCGAGCGCCCGGGTGACGCCGTCCATCGCCGCCTTCGTGGCGCTGTAGACGGCGACGCCCGAATGGCCCCGCACCCCGTTGACCGAGGAGACGTTGACGATGGCCCCGCGCCCGGCGCGGATCATCCACTTCGCGCAGGCCTGGGTGAGGTGGACGGCGCTGTTCAGATTGGTCGCCACCGTGGAGTCGATCTCCGCCGAGGCCATCAGCGTGAGCATCCCGTCGGCGGCCACCCCGGCGTTGTTCACCAGGATGTCGACGCCGCCCCACGACCGGCCCACCTCGGTCACGAACGCCGCGAGGGCGGCCGAGTCGCGGGCGTCGATGCTGCGCCAGACGAGCTGGTCGGGGTGTGAGGCTTCGAGCTGCGCCAGCTCGACACTGGAGGCGCGGCTGAACGTGGCCACCCTGTAGCCCGAGGTCAGGAAGGCCCGGACGACGTCCAGGCCCAGCCCGCGGCTGCCGCCGCTGACCACCGCGATCGGCGCGTCGCTCATAGCGCCGGATCCGCAGCGAGCGTTCGCGCCTTCTTGAAACGATCGCTGTGGTGCGCGCCGTCGACGATCTCGAACGCCACCGGCGTCTTGAAATCCTCCAGTCGATCGCGGCAATGCCGCCTCAGCCGCTCCCGCAGCCGCTCCGGGTCCTCGTCCGTGCTCGGGGTGAGTCGCGCGACCACGACCTGCCCGACGATCGGGCTAGGCCGGCCGGACACCGTCACGTCGCGCACGTTCCCCGCCTCGAGGATCACGTTCTCGACCTCGGCCGGATAGACTTTCTGGCCGCCCACGTTGATGATCTCGCTCACGCGCCCGCGGACGATCAGATAGTCGCCGTCGACCTCGACCATGTCCTGGGTGTTGAACCAGCCCTCGGCGTCGAACGGGTCGGGCGCGTTGAGGTAGCCGAGCATGGCCCACGGCGACCTGATCCAGAGCACGCCGTCGACGATCTTGTGCTCCACGCCTTGCTTGCCGAGCTCCATCCACAGCGAGTCCGACGACCGCGACCGGGTCGGCAGGATGCCGAGTTCGGAGAGCCCGTAGGTCTGCTTCAGCCTGACCGCCGGGAACGCCTCGCCCAGGGCCGACAGCGTCGTCGCCGGCATCGGCTCGGTGCCGTAGGTGATCAGCTCGAGCGAGCGCAGGTCGCGATCACGGTAGGCGTCCGACATCAGCAGCAGGTTGAGAAACGTCGGGCTGGTGGGCAGCAGCTGGGCATGGTGCTGCTCCACGGCTTCGCAGACGGCTTCAGGCGTTCGGTCGCGCGGCATGACCAGGGTCGAGCCGGTGCAGATCGCGTGCAGGAAGGTGTTGACCCCTCCGATGTGGTCGAGCAGCAGGAAGATCACCGTGCGGCGCGGCGGCGACGAGGCGGAATCGAACCGCGCCAGCAAGAGATCGAAATTCAGCAACGACGCCTTGGTGCGGCCGGTCGAGCCCGAGCTGAACAGGATGAGGCCGGCCGCCTGCTGGCGCCGCAGCCGGTCGATCAGCGGGTGCGGATGCGGCCGGGCGGTACGGGTGGTGATCTGCCGATCCGGCGCGGCAGGCACGTCGACCAGCATCGTCGCCTGGGCCGTCTCCAGCATCGACTCCGCGAGCGCCGGCGCGGCGTTCGCCGAGAATGGCGCCGCGATCGCCCCTCCGAGCAGGATCGCCAGCAGCGCTGCGCAGGCGTCGGCGGACTGGTCGGCGCGCAACGCCACGACCTCGCCGGCCCGGCGTCCCGCCGCATCGAGCCGGTGGCGCCAGCCTGCGACCAGCACGGCGAAATCGGCGTAACTCAAGGTCGCGTCGGGCATGGCGAAACATTCACTGTCGCCGCACGACCAAATCCAATTCATCAAATTTATGCGATTCATCAAGAAGTCTTTCATGCCGCCTCTCGCCGACAAGACTTTCGCGTCCCTTCGTATCGACTTCAGATAAGACTACGCCGTCAGTCCGCCGTCAACCACAAACGTCTGTCCGGTAATGTAACTAGCGGATGGCGAAATCAAATATGCCACGAGTTCGGCGACATCACTTGGTTCGCCAAGTCTGCGCAGGGGGATGGCCTGGACGAGCTTGCGCATCGCGCCCTCGGGGATGGCGTCGGACAGCTCGGTCCGGATCAGGCCGGGCGCCACCACGTTGACGCGTACGCCGAACCGCCCGACCTCGACCGCCATCGACCGGCTGAAGCCGATCAGGGCGGCCTTGGTGGCGCTGTAGTTGGCCTGGCCGACGTTGCCCTTCAGGCCGCTGACGGAGGAGATCTGCACGACGGCCCCACCATCGGCCTCGATCATCGACGGCAGGAAGGCCTTCACCACATGAAACGCCGCCGCCAGGTTGGTCTCGACCACCGAGCTCCACTGCTCGGCCGTCATGTCGATCAGCAGGGCGTCCGCAGTCACCCCGGCGTTGTTGACCACCGCCACCGGCGCTCCCAGTTCGCCGACCAGGCTGGCTGCGAGCTCGGCGACCGCCTGCATGTCGCGGCCGTCGCACTTCGCCGACCTGACGCGGCCGGCCGGGCAAGCCGCCTCGACCGCCGTGGCCGCCGCGTCGGCCGCCAGGTAGGTGAACACGACCGCCAGGCCGTTCTGCGCGAGGCGGCGGACGATGCCCGCGCCGATTCCGCGGCTGCCGCCGGTCACCAGCGCCCAGGGTTGACTGTCCATCGCTAGGCGGCTCCGCGTTCGAGAGCGGCGTCGGCCGGCGCGGCCAGCGCCGCGCTGCGCATCCATTGCCGGGCCTGCGCCTCGCCGTAGCCGAACGCCGCCTCGTAGCCCGGGCCAGCGACCCAGGAGCTCAGGAACCGCACGCCGCCGATGGGAAAGGACTGCTGGAAGGCGAAGCCCGACGCGTCGACGCCGACCATCGCGCCGAACCCGGCGCCCGCGGTGTTGTTGGTGAAGCGTTCGTAGGTGCGCGGGGTGGAGAGCTCGAGGTAGCCGACGTGGCCCGCCAGCTGCGGATAGGCTGCGCACAGGCGCTCGAACAGCACCCGCTCGGCGCGGCGCTTCTTCGGCTTGTAGCCGGGCGACTTTCGGATCGGCCAATGGTCGACGACGTCGAGCACGTTGGCCACCAGCACATGGCCGCACGACGCCTCCACGGCATGGTAGTTGGTGACCTCCATAGTTCCGGCCGACCAGTAGGCGGCCTCGTGCGTCGCCTCGTCGGACGCGGCGCGGCGCAGCAGCAGGCTGCGCGCGTAGCCGTGGCCGTGGATCATGCTCTCTGCCGCCGCGATCCCGAGGCTGGCGGGCGCGACGTCGGTGAGCAGATAGAGCGTCGTCACCGAGTTCGAGTTCTGCAGCGCCGCCAGCCGCGACTCGAGCAACGTCGAGGGCTGAAGGTCCGCCAGCAGGGCGCCGACCGCATACTTCGGCGCGGCGTTCAGATAGACTTGCGGAGCGCGGAACACCCCGAGCCGGGTCTCGACCCCGGCGACCCGCAGGCTCTCGTCCCACAGCAGCCGGCGGGCCGGGTTGCTGAGCAGCACTTCCCCGCCGTTGGCGCGGATCAGGGCGACCAGATGGTCGGAGAGCTGCTGGGCCGACCCGGCGAGGTAGGCGCTGCCCTGGTTCAGCGTCGCGTAGATGACGTGCAGATAGTAGAGGTAGCTCATCTGCTCCGGGAAGCCGCCGACGTAGATACCCGGCGCGGCCAGCAGATCCTTCAGCGCGTCATTGCGAAACTCGGCGGCGAACTTCTCGGCGACGGTGATGCCGCGCAGGTGCCTGCGCGCGTATTGCAGCTGCTCCAGCGGGGCGTCGCGCTCGCCGGACAGGATCTGGAACTGGAAGTAGCCGTTGCGGCCGTGCGTGCGCACGTCTTCGAAGAAGCGCGAGATCGCCGCGGCGTCGCCGGGGAAGGCGCCGCACAGCAGACGCTCCACCTCCGCCTCGTCCGCACCGAGGGCCAGCAGCGGGCCGGCGCCGATGTAGTCGAAGAAGCCGGACGCCTCGGTGAACCGCAGGCCGCTGCCTCGGGTCAGCCGGCCGATGATCCGGCGCAGGTTGCCGCCGGGCGCCATTCCGGACAGCTTGTGCAGGCTGCACTCGAACTCGGCGGCAACCTTGGGCCGCCGGAAATGCGTGGCGTAGCCGCCCGGGATGCTGTGCTTGTCCACCACCAGGACGCGCGTCTGCGGATGGTCGACCGCGAGCGTGGCGCAGAAGGCCAGGCTGGTGATGCCGGCGCCGACGCAGATGACATCCCAGTCCGGCCGGCAGGGCATCGGGTCACATCACGCCGAACTTGCGGCACCAGTCGAACAGTTCGGCGAAGCGGGTCTCGTTGAGGCGGCGATTGGCGTCCGAGCCGCGCACCGCCGCGATCGCCGCCTCGTCGGCGGATGCGACAGGGAAGGCGAAGCTCGTGTGCGAGGCGATCTCTGGATTGTAGGTGAAGGCGGCCAGCAGCCCGGAAATGACGCCGCGCAGAAAGCCGCGCACCTGCGCCAGCTCGGCCTCGCCGGCGCTCTCGAAGAAGCCCGCGCCGATCGCCTTCGCGAAGGTGATGTGGCGAATCTCCTCGGTGTGGTGGGCTCGGAACAGGCGCCGCGTGAGGGGCTCGATCTCCGCCGCCTGGGTGCCGTGCATCGCCGCCAACTCGGCCATCCATTCGATGATCAGCGTGGCGAGGATGCCCGCCTCGGGCCGCATCGAGGGCAGCGCCTTGGTGAACGGCGACCAGGTGGCCGGCGGGCCGAAGAGCGGGAGCCCGGCGAGGGCCATGTAGCGCCGGAAGGCGAGGATGTGGGTCAGCTCCTCGCGGGCGAAGAGCATCAGGTACTCGTAGACCTTCGGGTCCAGGTCGTCCTTGTAGTCGTTCAGGTAGCCGCCATAGAGGAACGGCAGGAAGTGCTCGAGGTGGATGAACATGCTGACGTCGCGCGCCGTCTCCAGCCACGCCGTCTCCAGCCGCTGCGCCTCGGTCAACCGCTCGGCGTAGGGCGTGCCGTGCACCCAGAGCTGGTCGAGCCGCTTCGGCGGCCGCGTGCGGTCGACCCCGTCGGACCACGGAAGGAAGGTCTCCAGGTCGATGTAGCTCTTGTGCGAGGCGCGGATCAGCGAGTTGAACGTGCGGTGGTGGGCGGCCGCGTCGGCCATCACCGTGCCTGCGAGCGCGTTCATCCGGTGTCTCCTGTCAGCCTGCGGACGGCGCTCAGAGGATCCGGTGCGACCGGCACCAGTCGTAGAGCTCCTTGAAGCGAACCGCGTTGAGCGCGCGGTTGTGCTCGGACTGCTGCACGGAGCGGATGGCCTCGGCGTCGTCCGGGCGAACGGGGAACTCGAACGAGGTGTAGTCGGCGATCTGCGGGTTGAAGCTGAACACGGCGTGCAGCCCCTGCACCAGGCGCCCCATGTTCCGCCTGACCTCGTCGGCTTCTTCCGGCGGCGCGGACTCGAAATAGCCGTCGCCGATGGCGATGCCGAACTTCAGGTGCCGGACCTCTTCGGAATGGTGGGCGCGGAACAGCTTGCGGGTGATGGGCTCGATCTCCCGCGACTGCGTGGCGTGCATCACCGCCAGCTCGGCGGTCCATTCGATCAGCATGATGAAGATGATGCCGATTTCGGGCCGCAGCTGGGGAAGCTTGGCGGCGAACTCCGCGTAGCTGCCCGCGCCCGGCGGCGCATACCAGGGCAGCCCCGCCACCTTGAGATAGCGGTGGAACGCCATGATGTGGGTCAGCTCCTCGCGGGCGAAAAGCATCAGGTATTCGTAGACGAGCGGGTCGAACGCACCGCGTCCACGCGAGACGTAGGCGCAGTACATCTCCGGAATGACGTGCTCGAGGTGGATGAACATGCTGGCGTCGCGCGCCACCTCCAGCCAGGCCACTTCCAGGCGCTGCGCCTCGTCGAGCGCGTCGGCGTACGGGGTGCCGGCGATCCAGAGCTGGTCGAGGGCCTTCGGGGGCTTGCGGCGGTCCACGCCCGTCGACCAGGGCACCAGGGTCTCCAGGTCGATGTAGGTCTTGTGGGAGGCGTTGATCAGTTTACGGAACATCGGCCGCTGCGGCCCCGCATCGATCAAGGTGGCGCCGGCCTGCATGGGGTCCTCCAGTGTCGCTTGGCGGGTTAGGTTCGCGCCGAGGCGTCGGCGGGCTCGCCCCGCTCGGCCACCAGCTGCTCGACGTATTCGGCGGTCTGGCGCAGGTTGCCGATCTCGCCGGTGGCGAAGCGCTCCGGGTCGATCTTGACGCCGAACCGCTTGGCGAGCGCCACCTTCAGCTCGACAAAAGCCAGGCTGTCGAGCCCGACCTCGTCGAACGGCGCGTCAAACGAAAGGTCGGCCTCGTCGATGTCGGCGACATCCAGCACGAAGGATCTCAGGAAGTCAGATATCGGCATGGTTCAGGGCCCTGGACTGTGGGTGAGGATCGGCCCGGCGGCGCCGCGCCAGGAGACCGTAGCTGGCCTGCAGCAACGGCTCGGAACGGTCCCAGAGGGTGACCTGGACCGAGCCGGCCACCTCGCCGTCGGTCTCGACGGTCGAGACGTCCGAGACGGCATGCAACAGCACTTCCGG
>DASXEN010000208.1:0-4798 GCA_036490095.1 Caulobacteraceae bacterium | reverse complement strand
AGTCGTAGGTCTCGACCGAGCCGCCGCCGGGGATGTGGATCGGCGGGTGCGGCTGCTGGATCGGCCGCGGCCAGATGTAGACGTGGCGCAGCTTGTTGTAGCGGCCGTTGAAGGCGAAGGGTTCTCGCGTCGTCCAGGCCTTGATGATCAGATCGTGGGCTTCCTGATACTTCTCCCGCGTCAGGCTGGGGATCTGGCCGTAGCAGTAGTTGGTGTCCATCGAGGTGCCGACCGGGAAGCCCGCCACCAGCCGCCCGCCGCTGATACAGTCGAGCATGGCGAACTCCTCCGCCACCCGCACCGGCGGGTTGTAGAGGGCGATGGAGTTGCCGAGCACCACGAGCGCGGCGTTTTTGGTGCGGCGCGCCAGGCCCGCGGCGATGAGGTTGGGCGAGGGCATGATGCCGTAGCCGTTCTGGTGGTGCTCGTTGACGCCGATCCCGTCGAAGCCGAGCGTGCCGGCGTACTCCAGGAGGTCCATGTAGGTGTTGTAGACCTCGTTGCTCTTCACCGGGTCGAACAGCCGCTGGTCGATGTCGACCCACACCGAGCGGTTCTTCTCCCGGAAGTCGTCCGGCAGGTAGGGCCACGGCATCAGGTTGAACCAGGTGAACTTCATCGAAGCGTCTCCTCGCGCCGCCGGTTTCTTATCGCCGTTCAGTCAGCCACGAACCCTAGGCCGGGAACGCCGCCCAAGGCAATCGTCCGCCGGCCGGCCTGGTCGGGCCGGCGTCAAGGAGCGGGGGGTCACGGCCGCCTCAGGCTCGGGTCAAGGCTGCGTGATCTTCGCCAGCAGCGCAATCTCGCGGACGCCCCTGGAGGTGCAGGTCAGCGGCTTGTCCGGGCTGTCGGCGCCGGTGTGGTAGACGCCGTCGACCGCCAGCCGCGCGCGGACCGAGCCGGCCGACACGTCGACGAAGTATTGCGCATCCGTGGCCGCCCGCTGGTCGGCGAGGTAGGGGCCGCCCAGCGACCTGCCGCAATCGGCGTCGGCGGGCGTCAGGCGCAGCCCCAGCGGCGCGGTGACCAGCGAGCCGGCGGCGGCGTCGTACTGGATCACCTTGAAGCCCTCGGCCTCCAGCTCCCGCCTGGCGGCTGCGAGCAGGTCCGCCGCCAGCGCCCGGCTCGCCACCGACGCGCCCGCTCCCAGCGCGCCGATGGGCGCCGGGGCCGAGCCGGCCGCGACTGCGCCGGGCGCGCGGCCCAGCACCGCCGCGTCGATCCGCGCGAACAGGCGCTGGTAGGGCGCGGCGCTGGTGACCTGGCTGTCGACGTGGCTGTCCTGTCCCCGGTTCGAGGACGAGGTGGTGGCGTCGACGAGGTTGAGCCGCACCTGCGTCGCGCCGCCGGGCATCGCCTCGAGGAACAGGCTGGCGTGGGTATCGCCCATGTCCACCGACCCGCTCAGCGCATCCCAGAAGCCGGTCTTGTTGGCGGTGGCCGACTTGGCGGCGATGAAGCCGGTGGTCACGTCTGCCGACGAGATCGAGAAGCCGAGGTCCGGCAGCATGTCCATGATCGCCGCGAACACCACCGCCTTGTCGGCCTGGTAGATCTTCTGCTGGATCGCCCGCAGCTCGCTGGTGGTCGGCGCCGGCGCCGCCGACGCCAAAGGCGCGGCCATCGCCGCCGAGCCCAGCACCGCCGCCGCCGTCAAGGCGCGGATCAAGTTCTTCATCTCGTTTCCGATCGCAACCAACTTGGCCATACGCCCATACACGCGGCATCGGCGAAACGCCGTCGCGGACACCGGCCGCCGCAACGCGCGAGCCGCCCGCGACCTTCGCGTTTGACTTGATCCCGCGAGCGGCGAAACTGCGGCCAGGGATTTCCGGAGGGGCGGCGATGTCCGCAAGCGGCTTTCAGGGACTTGGCGCGGTGGCCGCGGGGCTGGCGATGTCGTGCGCCGCGCTGGCGCTGGTCATGGCCCCGGCCGCCCTGGGCCAAACGGCGCGGGGCGGCGGGCCGCCGGGCCAGTGGACGGCGGGGGCCTGCAGCGGGCACGGCCAGGTCGAGTTCAATCGCTGCGCCTGCGACCCGGGCTGGTCCGGCTCGCAATGCGCCTCGGAAGAACCCCCGCCCGACTGCGGCGACCACGGCAGGGCCCTGCACGGGCGCTGCGTCTGCGATTCCGGCTGGAAGGGGCGCACCTGCCGCACGGCGCCGCTGGTCTGCGTGCACGGCAAGGCCGCGCACGGCAAGTGCGCCTGCGACGCCGGCTGGTCGGGCGGCGCCTGCGACAAGGGCCCGCCGCCAGGCTGACCCCGCGGCATTCTTGACCTCGCGCGTCGCGGCGCCCAGGTTCGCCCGGCGGTTTCGGCGGGAGCGACGATGGGCGGGCGCGAGTTCGACGTGGTGATGTGGGGAGCCACCGGCTACACCGGCCGCCTCGTCGCCGCGCATCTGCTGACGACCTACGGCGCGGGCGGCGAGCTGAAATGGGCCGTGGCCGGGCGCAGCGCCGCCAAGCTGGACGAGGTCTGCGCCGGGATCGGCGCGCCAGCCTCGCTGCCGCGGATCGTCGCCGACGCCGCCGACCCGGCCTCGCTGGAGGCGATGGCGAGGCGCGCCGGCGCGATCATCTCCACCGTCGGCCCCTACCAGCTCTACGGCTCGCCGCTGGTGGCGGCCTGTGCGGCGGCGGGGACCGACTACGTCGACCTGACCGGCGAATCCAACTGGATCGCGGCGATGCTGCGCGAGCACGAGGCGGCGGCCAAGGCGTCCGGCGCGCGGCTGGTGTTCTCCTGCGGCTTCGACTCCATCCCCTTCGACCTCGGCGTCTGGTTCGTGGAGGAGCAGGCGAAGCAGCGCTTCGGCGCCTATGCGCCGAGGGTGCGCGGGAGGGTGCGGCGGCTGAAGGGCGGCCTCTCTGGCGGCACGCTGGCGAGCGGCATGGCGACCCAGGCCGCGGCGCAGAAGGACCCGAACGTCGCCACCCTGCTGGCCGATCCCTTCGCGCTGACGCCCGGCTTCAAGGGTCCGCAGCAGCCCGACGGCGACACGCCCTACGAGGACAAGCTCGCCGGCGCGTGGGTCGGGCCGTTCATGATGGCCGGCGTCAACACCAAGGCCGTGCACCGCTCCAACCTGTTGCTCGGCCACCCGTGGGGCGAAAACTTCCAGTACGACGAGATGCAGATGCTGGCAGGGCCGCCGGACCAGGCGGCCGGCGGCGGCATGGGCGGCTTCAATTTCGGCTCGGGCGGCCTACCTAAGCCCGGCGAGGGCCCGACGCGCGAAGAGCGGGAGACTGGTTTCTACGACATCCTCTTTATCGCCGAAGCGGCCGACGGCCGCGCCGTGCGCGCCGCGGTGGCCGGCGACCTGGACCCCGGCTACGGCTCGACGGCGAAGATGCTGGGCGAAGCCGCCGTCTGCCTCGCCCGCGACGTTCCCCGCACCCAGACCGCCGGGGGCTGCTGGACGCCCGCCGCAGCCATGGGCGAGCCCCTGACCCGCCGGTTGCAAGCCAACGCCGGCCTGACCTTCACCGTGGAACGCTGATGACCGACCTTCTCGACCCCCATCTTCTCGACCCGATGACGCTGACGCGCGGCCCCGCGTGGAAGAACCGCTTCATGCTGGCGCCGCTGACCAACAGCCAGAGCCACCCGGACGGCAGGCTCTCCGACGAGGAGTTCCACTGGCTGACGTTCCGCGCCAAAGGCGGCTTCGGCCTGGTGATGACCTGCGCGGCGCACGTGCAACGGATCGGCCAGGGCTTCCCCGGCCAGCTCGGCGTCTTCTCCGACGACCACCTGCCGGGGTTGACGCGGCTGGCGGCCGAGATCAGGGCGCAGGGCGCCGTCAGCTCGGTGCAGCTGCACCACGCCGGCATCCGCTCGCCCGCGGCGCTGATCGGCGAGACGCCGGTGGGGCCGAGCGACGACGCCGAGACCGGGGCGCGGGCGCTCTCCACCGCCGAGGTCGAGCAGCTGACCGAGGACTTCATCGCCGCGGCGGTGCGCGCCGAGCAGGCCGGCTTCGACGGCGTCGAGATCCACGGCGCGCACGGCTACATCCTCTGTGCGTTCCAGAGCCCCGAGACCAACCGGCGCACCGACCGCTACGGCGGCTCGCCCGAGAACCGCGCCCGGATCGTCTTCGACATCATCGAGGGCATCCGCGAGCGGACGCGCGCTGACTTCCAGCTCGGCCTGCGGCTGTCGCCCGAGCGCTTTGGCCTGGTGTTCCCCGAGCAGGTGGCGCTGGCCGGCCAGATGCTGGCCTCCGGCGACCTCGACTACCTCGATATGTCGCTATGGGACTGCTTCAAGGCGCCGGTGGACGAGGCCTTCGCCTCGCGCCCGCTGATCGACTGGTTCGCCGAGCTGCCGCGCGGCGCGACTCGGCTGGGCGCGGCCGGCAAGCTGATGAAGCCCGAGGACGCGCGCCGCCTCACCGCCGCTGGCGCCGACTTCGCCGTGCTCGGCCGCGCGGCGATCCTGCACCACGACTATCCGCAGCGCTACGCCGCCGACCCCGACTTCGCCCCGATCCAGATCCCGGTGACGCGCGACTACCTGGCCCGCGAGGGCCTGTCGCCGAAGTTCGTGGAATATATGAACAACTGGAAGGGCTTCGTGGCCCAGGACGAGGCGGCCGAGGCGGCGGCCTAGCGCTTCCGCCTCTCGCCCGCGTCCGTGGGAGGGCCTGCTGACTCCAATCCCAGAAGCTCCATAGCGCCATTCCCGATGGACGTTCCTGCTGATTGGGCAGTAAGTTCGTCCATGATTATCGGAATCTCCAGGTAGAATACTTTTCCATTTGCCGAGTTGAGCAGCCAAACTCCAGT
>DASXEN010000206.1:0-14510 GCA_036490095.1 Caulobacteraceae bacterium | reverse complement strand
CGCCTTGCGCTCGTGCATCGAGCCGACCACGTGCGAGGCGGTCAGCCCGTCGTGGGCGATCTCGCGCTCCACCAGCGCCCGCGGGATCACCCCGGTGACCCGCCCGCCGGCCGCCAGCGCCGCGTCGGCCACGGCGCCCATCAGCCCGACCTTGGCCCCGCCGTAGACGATCTCGACCCCCTGCTCGGCGCAGAGCCGCCCGGTCGCCACCGCCGCCGCCAGATAGGCCGGATCGGCGCCGAAGGCGGTGCCGCAATAGACGCAAAGCTTCATGTCTCGCCATCTTCCGTTGAGCCAGAGTCGGCCAGCATAGCCCATCTTCAACGCGGTGCGCGGGCGCCGGTTGTCACTCAGCCCGCCCGCCTGATAACCTTGGCCGCGGGGAGCGGGCCGTGGCCGACATCTTCATCTCCTACAAGCGCGAGGATCGGCCCTACGCCGAGCGGCTCTCCATCGTCCTGGAGCAGCTGGGCTTCGAGGTCTGGTGGGACTTCGACCTGCTGTCGGGCGACCCCTACCGCACGGTGATCCGCGCGGTGATCGACCAGTGCAAGGCGGCCATCGTCTGCTGGTCGGAGCGCTCGGTGCTCAGCGACTTCGTCATCGACGAGGCGGAGTACGCCAAGCAGCAGGGCAAGCTGTGCCCGATCCGCATCGACGGCGTCGCCCTGCCGTTCGGCTTCGGTTCGCTGCACACCGACGACCTGTCCAAGTGGGACGGGGAGCTGTTCCACCAGGAGTTCCAGAACCTGGTGCGCGCCGTCGAAGGCCGCACCGGCCGCAAGGGCCGCTTCGGCGTCGGCCACGTGCAGCCGTCCGAGGCGCAGGCCGCCGCGGCCGAGCTGGAATCGTTCAAGGCCGCGCAGATCGCCGGCAGCGAGGGGGCGCTGAAGGCCTTCCTCGGGCGCCATCCGCAGGGCGCCTTCTCCAGCTTCGTGCGCAGCCAGATGGAGACCATGGCCGCCGACGCGAAGGTGCGCGAGCGCGCCGAGGTCGCCGCCCGCGCCGCCCCGGACGCCGCGCCCGCGCCGGCCGCCAGGCCGAGGCGCGCCGCCGCCAGGCCCGCGCCAGCCGCGCCGGAGCCCGTCCACGACGACGCCGGGGCGAATGAGCCGATCGCCGCGGCCGACCCGCCGATCTTCGCGCCGCGCCGGCCCGTCCCGCGGCGGGCGTCGCCGCCGCCCTGGATGGTCATCGCCGCCGGCGGGCTGGCGCTGTTGCTGGCGGTCGTGATCGGCGGCGGCCTCTACATGAAGGGCCAGGTCGAGCACGCCCGGCAGGCGGCGCGCGACGCCGAGGCCGCCCGCTTCGCCGGCCTCTGGGCGCCCGAGGGGCTGGCTTGCGCCGACTCGTCGGTGCGCATCACCACCGACGGCGGCGTCTTCACCCTGGCGCCGGCCGGCGCCGCCGCCGCGCCGGTCAGCGACACCATCACCGCTGTCGATCCGGGCGGCTCGCTGACCATCCAGTCGGCCGACGGCGCCAGCTTCGTCTACACGCTGAGCGGCGACACGCTGACCCGGCGGTCGCCCGACGGGAACACCGCCAGCATGGTCCGATGCCCAGGCTGACGTCCGCGGCGGCGGCCGCGCTCCTGGGGCTGGGGCTGTCGGCGATCGCCGGCGCGGCCGTCGCCGAGGATCCGATCTGCGCCCAGTACCGCGCCGCCCTCGACCGGGCCGGCCAGGACCCGGCGGCGATCGACCGGGTGGCCGGCCACATCCCCTCCGCCTGCCCGGCGCTGAGGGCCACCGCCGGCGCCCGCCGCGCCCGCGCCGCCGCCGCGCTGGCCCGCGCCGCCCAGCCGCCGCCACCCTCGCCGCAGGCCGCCGCCCCGCGCGGCCCCTCCGCCGCCACCGCCGAGCGGGCCCGCGAGCGCGAGGAGCAGGCGCAGGCCCGCCTCGCCGCCGAGCGCGCGGCCGGGCGCGCCGCCGACGACGCGGCCTTCGCCATCTCCAAGGCCGCCAACAACTACGAGGCCTACGACGCCTACCTGGCCCAGTATCCGCAGGGCCAGCACGCCGACGAAGTCCGCCGCATCGAGGCCGAGGGCCGCCGCGCCGAGCAGCAGACGCGCCAGCCGCAGCCGGCGCCGGACGCCGACGACGCGGCCTTCCAGACCGCCAAGACGGCGAACAGCTACGACGCCTACACCACCTACCTCTCCGACTATCCGAGCGGTCGCCATGGCGACGCCGCGCGCGCCGCCCGCGCCTCGCTGGCCAGCGAGGAGCCGTACCGCGTCCACGTCTGCAACAAGACCAGCAAGAACGTGGTGTTCGCCGCCGTCTACCAGCCGGTCGGCGACGACAAAAACTGGAAGCACCAGGGCTGGTGGAAGATCGCGCCCGGCGGCTGCGTCTACATCTTCGACACCGGCAACCCCTCGTTCGCCATCCGCGCCGAGTCGCTGGACGATTCCACCTACTGGGGCACCGCCACCTTCCAGCAATGCTTCCAGACCGACGGCCCCTACCAGTTCCTGGTCCCCGTCGGCGTCACCGACTGCCCCGCACCCTCCACCTCCCGCCCCGCCTACCAACTCACCGCCACGGCGCGGGGGGAGTACGACTGGTCGATCGGGAATTAGGAGAGGGCAGAGCTAAGCGGCTTTGAGCCGTTCGATTTCCTGCATGAACTCGAAGCGAAGCTGGACCGCCTCGTCGTCCGGCAGCCAATCGGCCATCTGCGGAAACACCGTCTGCCACATCCGGGCGTCGCGCTCCGGCCAGGGCATCACGGTCGCGGCCCGCGCCTTCTCCAGCAACGCCTGCAGGCGACGGCGGATCAGCTCCGTGTCCGCCACGAAGCGACGGACCGGCGGTTGCAACCCTTCCTCGTCGGCGCCAAACAGGCTGGGCTGATAGGGTGCGCCGGAAAAGGGGAAGTCGGTCGGGTCGCTCATTCTCGCGGCTCGCTCCTGGGCGGAACATCCCCTTGAATGCCGATTCGGCCCGTTCGGCGAAAGTCGTGACCCGTGCACCATCCACAGAAGAACCAAAGTCATCCCCTGTGACCGCGTCCGACGCTGAAAAGCTCGCACAGGCCGTCTCCGCTTTCGGGGCAGCGGCGACGGCCACGCTCAGCAATCCGGCCATCAGCGGCGAGCCGGAGGACCAGCTTCGAACGCCTCTGGTTGCGCTGTTCAAGGCGCTCGCGCCCCTGTGCGGTCTGAGCGCCTACGACACCGAACTCGTTGGCGAGACCCGGCTTTCGGATTTGACGGTCCGGCCCGACTTCGCCGTCACCCGCAAGAAGGCGCTGATCGGATTCATCGAGGTCAAGGCGCCGGGCAAAGGCGCCGATCCAACCAAGTTCAAGACCAAGCACGACAAGGAACAGTGGGAAAAGCTGAAGGCGCTCCCGAACATCATCTACACGGACGGCAACGCCTTCAGCCTCTGGCGCGACGGCGAGCGCGCCATGCCCGTCGTGAGGTTCGGTGGCGATGTCGAGAGCTCCGGAGAGGCGCTAACGGCGCCGCCCGAGCTTCTGGCGCTGTTCACCGCGTTCTACGGCTGGAGCCCGATCCCGCCGAGGACGCCGCGGCAACTGGCCGAGACCACCGCGCGCCTCTGCCGTCTGCTCCGGGACGAGGTGTCCGAACAACTCGAACGCAAAGCTCCCGGCCTCACCAGTCTCGCTGAGGACTGGCGCAAGCTCCTATTTCCAGCGGCGACGGACGCGGAGTTCGCTGACGGCTACGCGCAGGCCGTGACGTTCGGGCTGCTGATGGCGCGGGCTCACGACATTCCGCTAAAGGGCGGCATCGACGAAGCCGCCAAGATACTGCGTCGGTCCAACTCGCTGATCGGCTCGGCCTTGCGCCTGCTGACCGAGGAAGCGGGCGAAACACACACTCTAGACACCTCGCTGAAAACCCTAACCGTCGTGCTCGACGTGGTGAATTGGGCGAAGCTGAGCAAAGGCGAGCCTGAAGCGTGGCTCTACTTCTACGAACTGTTCCTGCAGCAGTATGACACGGCGCTGCGCAAGCGGACCGGCTCGTACTACACGCCGCCGCAGGTGGTGACGTCGATGGTGCGGCTGGTGGACGAGGCGCTACGGTCGCCGGGCCGGTTCAATCTCATCGACGGCCTGGCGTCGCCCGAAGTCAGCCTCGCCGATCCGGCCGTCGGCACCGGCACGTTTCTGCTGGGCGTGCTCCAGAAGATTCGGAGCACGGTGGAGGCGAGGGACGGCGCTGGCGCGGTCCCAGCGGCGATCAGGAGCGCGCTCTCCCGCTTGATCGGATTCGAGCTGCAATTCGGCCCGTTCGCGGTGGCTCAGCTGCGCGTGCTCGCCGAGCTGATCGAACTGGTTACGCTGGGCGCAGGCGAGGATTCGGACGAGCTGCACAAAGCGCTCGGCGTGGAGCTTCGGCTCTATATCACCGACACACTTGCCGATCCCGACGAGGAGACCGCGTGGATACCGCATAACCTGGCGGGGGTCGCTGAGAGCCGGCGTCAGGCCAACCGGATCAAACGCCACGAGCCGATCACGGTCGTCTTGGGCAATCCGCCCTACAAGGAGAAGGCCAAGGGTCACGGCGGCTGGGTGGAGGATCGCGGTCCCGGCTTGAGGGCGCCGCTCGATGATTGGCAGCCGCCGGCGAGCTGGGGCGTGGGCGCGCACGCCAAACATCTGCGCAACCTCTACGTCTACTTCTGGCGCTGGGCGGCATGGAAGGTGTTTGGCGGCGAGGCCCATCGCAGCGGCACGGACAAGTCCGAGGCCGACTGGACGCGCCGCAAGGGCATCGTGGCCTTCATTACGGTGGCCGGCTTTCTCAACGGACCGGGCTTCCAGAAGATGCGCGCCGACCTGAGGCGCGATGCAGAGGAAATCTGGGTTATCGACTGCTCACCGGAGGGTCATCAGCCACCCGTTTCGTCCCGCATCTTTCAAGGCGTGCAGCAGCCGGTGTGCATCGTCATCGCCTCCCGCCCGGCAAGCGCGGACAAGGCGACGCCCGCTAAGGTGCAGTTTCGGAGCCTGCCGGACGGCGATCGGGAACTTAAGTTCAAAGCCCTCGCGGAAACTGTGCTGGATGGCGCCGGCTGGGTTGAGGCACCCGAAGATTGGCGGGCGCCTTTCCTGCCGGCGGGGGCGGCGGACTGGGCGGGCTACGCGGCCCTGGAGGATTTGTTCCTCTACAACGGTTCGGGCGTGATGACGGGGCGCACCTGGGTGATCGCGCCGGACCCACAGTCATTGAAAGACCGTTGGCTCTGCCTTGTCGCAGAGAAAGACCCGGTGAAAAAGGAAGCGCTGTTTCACCCACACCTTCGGGGCGGCGTTCCTGGCGACAAACACGCGGGCAAGATCGTCGAAAAGTCACTGGCTGGCCACAAATACCCGCCCGTGGCCGTCAGAGACGACAAATCCAGTGGGCTCACACCGGTCCGATATGCGTTCCGCTCATTCGACCGGCAATGGGTCATCCCCGACGCGCGCCTCATCAATCAACCGAACCCAACGCTTTGGAATACCTCCTCGGAGCGCCAAGTCTACCTAACCGGCTTGCTGGCGCACTCGCCGTCCTCCGGTCCTGGGCTAACGATTGCAGGGCAGGTTCCCGACCTGCACCACTACAAAGGATCGTTCGGTGGTCGCGCCTTCCCGCTGTGGGCGGACGCCGCCGCGACGCAGCCCAACGTTTCGCTCGGCCTGCTGGCGGAGCTGTCGCTCGCCTACGGACGCGAGGTCAGCGCCGAGGAAGTCATGGCCTACATCGCCGCGGTCGCCGCCCATCCGGGCTACGTGGAACGGTTCCGCGCCAACCTGAAGCAGCCGGGGCTGCGCATTCCGATCACCGCCGATCGGACCCTGTTCGACGAGGCTGTGGCGGTCGGCCGCGAGGTGATCTGGCTGCACACTTTCGGAGAGCGGTTCGCCGATGGGCGCCCGCCAGGGCCGCCGCGCGTCGAGCTCGCCGCCGCCGAACCCACCATCCCCGCTGAAGGCCGGCTGCCGGTCTCGCTCGACGACATGCCGCACGAGCTGGACTACGACGCCGCCGCACGCCGGCTGAAGATCGGGACAGGCTACATCGCCAACGTCTCGCCTGAGGTCTGGGCCTACGAGGTGTCTGGCAAGCGGGTGCTGAGCCAATGGTGGAGCTATCGCCGCAAGGATCGCTCCAAGCCGCCGATGGGCGACAAGCGGCCGCCCTCGAAGCTGAGCGAAATCCAGCCCGACAAGTGGTTGCCCGAATACACGACGGAGCTGCTGAACGTGCTCCGCGTCCTCACCCGGCTGGTGGCCCTGGAGCCCCAGCAGGACGACCTGCTCCGCCGGATCGTCGAGGGAGCCACGATCAGCGCCGACGTGCTGAGCGGCGAAGGCGCGCTGACGGACAGTTCGGCCGAGGCTGATCCGGCCGGGGCTACGCCCGAGAGCTAGCGGGCAAGCCGAGCGTGACGCCGGCCTGCAGCGGGCCTTTGCGGGCCGACCTCAGGCCATCGCCGGTTGCGCCATCCCCGTCATCTGCTCGAAATTCCTCGAGTAGAACAGTTCCCGATCCGCGTCCGACAAGGCGCCGAAGGTGCGTTCGAAGCGGCCGATGGGGTCGTTGGTGCCTTCGGGGTGGGGGTAGTCGCTGGAGAACATGTAGAGGTCAGCGCCGGAGTCGCGGATCAGGTAGCCGGCGTCCTCGCCCGGGAAGGGGGTGAACTTCATGTGCCGGCGGATGATCTCCGAGGGCTTGGCGGAAAGGCCCTGCAGGTAGGGGTCGGTGCGCCCGAAGCTGCGCGCGCCCATGTCCATCTGGCGCAGGAAGCCGGGCACCCAGTAGGCGCCGTACTCGATCACCCCGCCGCGCAGCTCCGGCAGGCGGTCGAAAAGGCCGTCGTAGACCAGCGCGCCGAGGAACATCTCCGCCGAGTGCGGCAGCACCACATAGTCCTTGAACCGCAGGTTCTCGCCGCCGCCGTGCAGGTCGGGCGAGCGCGGCTTGCCGTTGTTGACGTACTCCTGCGGCAGCACGCGCGAGCCGGCGCCGATGTGCAGCACGAACGGCACCCGCTTTTGCGCCAGCAGCGCCCAGAAGGGATCGAGCTCCGGGTGGCCGGGCGACTTGTCGCCGGCCGGCGTCGAGGGCACCCAGATGGCGCGGCAGCCGAGGCGGATGGCTTCCTGCGCCTCCTCCAGCGCCCGCGCCGGATCGTCGAGCGGCACGTAGGCGACGCCGACCAGCCGCCGGTCGGCGCAGAAGTTGGCCATCGCCCGGTTGGCGGCGCGGCTGCCGGCGTAGACCACCTCGGGGTCCTTCGAGGTGCGGAACGGGCGCAGCGCCGAGGTCGGGAACACCAGCTGGCTGGAGAAGCCCAGCTCGTCCAGCGCCCGCGAGCGCTCGGCGGGGTCGCAGGCGCCGTAGGCTAGGCGGCCTTTCGGGCCGGCGATCAGGCCTTCGATGACCTTCTCCGGCGGCGCGGCCACGGGCGGGCGCGTCGAGGGCGGATCGCGGCGCATCAGCCGCTCCTTCATCGCGCCCTCGGCGAACGGCACCAGCCATTCCGGCGGCTCCATCAGGTGGCTGTCGGCGTCGTGGATGACGCGCCCGGTGGCGTACGGCATGGAACCCTCCGAGAGTGGCTGCGGCTCGGCGCAGTGGGCGCCGCTGACCGGCAATTTGTCAAACCCGGCGTAGCCCGCCTGGCGCCGCAGGAACGGGGGCGGCCGTTGACTCCGCCCTCGCGTGGAACAAAGATAGAACATGCGGGAACCGCCGCCACTCGCGGCCATTCCCCAAGCAGTTCAGCCGAAGGCGCGCAGCCATGTCCAGCCACCATCCGGAAGTCTCCGATCGGGCCATGCGGGCGGCGGTGAAGGCGGCGCGGGACGGGGCGTGGAACGCCATGCCGCCGGGGTCGCTGGAGGAGGTGACGGCCGGGGTGTCGATCTGCCGGCGGTGCGAGCTGTGGCGCGACGCGACGCAGGGGGTGCCGGGCGAGGGGCCGGCGAGCGCGAAGCTGATGCTGGTGGGCGAGCAGCCGGGCGACCAGGAAGACCTGGCCGGCGCGCCGTTCGTGGGACCGGCCGGGCGGGTGCTGGACGCCGGGCTGGAGCGGGCCGGCGTGCCGCGCGACCAGGCCTTCGTCACCAACGCGGTCAAGCACTTCAAGCACGAGCCGCGCGGCAAGCGGCGGCTGCACAAGACCCCGAACGCCGGCGAGGTGCAGGCCTGCCGCTGGTGGCTGGACGCCGAGCGCCGCTTCGTGCGGCCGCGGGTGGTGGTGGCGATGGGGGCCACCGCCGCGCTCGGGGTGTTCGGCAAGCCGACGCCGGTCGGCGCCAGCCGCGGGCGGGGACATGCGCTGGCCGACGGGGCCAAGGGCGTCGTCACCTACCACCCCAGCTTCCTGCTGCGCGTGCCTGACGAGGCGGCCAAGAAGAAGGCGTTCGGCGAGTTCGTCGAGGATCTGCGGCTGGCCTGGCGCCTGGCCGGCGAGCGCTGAGCGTCGGGACTAGAGCGCGTTGAATCCTGGTGGAGTTGGCCGGCCGAGATGTCCTTCTCCCCTTGCGGGAGAAGGTGTCGCCGCAGGCGACGGATGAGGGGTCGCACTGAGGCCGGTGATTTGCGGGATGAAGGCCAACCTCCAGCGTCCGTCGACCCCTCATCCGACCGCTTCGCGGCCACCTTCTCCCGCAAGGGGAGAAGGAGCCGTGAGCCGATTCCAGTCAAAACCCAACGCGCTCCAGTCAGACAGACCGAGCCGACACCCCACCCCTGACCCCACCCCGCAAGGGGGAGGGGAAGCAAGGCGGCGTCTCGCAGCTTCTCGACCTCGACCCGCGCTAAGTCCCCGCCTCGGCCAGGGCGTCGGCCACCTGCGTGGGGGTGCGGCGCATCACCAGGAGGACGCCGATGGCCAGCAGCGCCGGGCCGGTGGCGAACACGGAGGGCAGGGCCGCCAGGGCCGTCGCTGCGCCGATCAGTAGGGTGACGACCACCAGGACGATGCCGGCCACCAGGTTGCCGCTGCGCCGGCGGCGGAACTCGCTGCGCTTGCCGTGGGTCGGATACCAGGCGTTGATCATCCCGGCCGCCAGCGCGGCGAAGGCCGAGCCGCCGGCCGCCGCCAGGCCCGCCAGCGGTGCGTACTCGATCAGCAGCGCCAGCAGCGGGATCAGCATCACCGCCAGCGGCGTCAGGCCCGCCGCCAGCTTGGCGTTGCGCACCAGGGTCGAGGCGGCGGGGGCGCTGGCGATCAGCTCCGGGACCTCCTCGGCCGAGACGGTGATCCAGGTGAGGCTGCTGGCCACCTGGCCGGAGAGGAAGGCGATCGCCGCCGCGCCGCCGGCCAGGGCCCAGGTCATGTGCTGGCCGGCGTTGCGCAGCACCAGGAAGGTCACCGGCAGCAGGTAGAGGACGCGCAGCAGCACCTGGGCGAGCAGGGCGATGTCGCGCCGCAGGATGCGGAACTCCTTCAGGTAGGTGGTGGCGAAGACGCCGCCAGCGAAGGCGCCGATGGTGCGGCCGGGCGCGCGGTGCTGGCCGGTGTCCGCGCCCTGGGCGGCGGCGGCGTCGCGCACGAACCGGCGCGACAGCCAGGCGGTGACCGCCATGAACACCACGACGCCGACGGCGAGCAGCGCCGCCAGCGGCAGCGGCTCGCCGAGCATCGCCCGCAACGGCCAGTCGGCCAGCGGCGGCAGGCGCAGGCGCGGGTCGGCCGCGACGGCGGCCAGCTGGATCGCCATCGACGATGAGCCCTTGGCGCCCAGCAGGGTGCGCGCCTGGCTGGCCAGGAAGAAGGCCGCGCCGATGATCGCCGCCAGGATCTGCGCCACCGCCCGCGTGCGCCGCGGCCCGATCAGCGCGAACAGCGCCACCGCCAGGGCCAGGCCCAGCGCACTCGCCGTCAGCGCCAGCGCCGCCAGCACCACCAGCGCGCCCAGCCAGGCCCAGTGCCCCATCACCGCCACCGGCAGCAGGAAGGGCGTCACCAGCAGGGCGAAGCTCATGAAGGCGCTGGCCGCCAGCGAGGCGAACCGCACCGTCAGGGTCTTGCGCGGGTCGAGCGGCGAGGAGAACAAGAGGTCGAGGTCGCCGCGCGAGTAGAGGGCGTCGATCGCCGTCGCCAGCGTCTGCGACAGCATCAGGGTGAAGACGCCCAGGCAGACGGCGTCCGCCGCCAGGATCGAGATCGGCAGCACCGGCACCTGCACCCGCCGCAGCAGCCAGCCGACCGGCAAGGCCCCGAGGAACAGCACCGCGCCGACCACGCTCAGCGCCACGATGCGCATCCTGGCGCGGCGCGCGCCCAGGAGGCCGCGCCAGGTCAGGCGCAGCTCGTGGCCGAACAGCCAGAGGGTCGAGCCCGGGCGGCCGATCACGCGGGGACGGGCTCCGCGGCCTCGCTGGTCAGCTCCAGGAACACGTCCTCCAGCGTGCCCTCGCGCTCGCCGGCCCGCTCGCGCAGCTCGGCCAGCGTGCCTTCGGCCAGGAGCTTGCCGTTCTGGATGATGCCGATGCGGTCGGCCATGCGCTCGGCCACCTCCAGGATGTGGGTGGTGAGGATCACCGTGGCGCCGCCGCGCACCCGCTCCTGCAGCAGGTCCTTCACCTGGCGCGAGACCGCCGCGTCGAGACCGGTCAGCGGCTCGTCAAGGATCAAGAGCCGCGGCTCGTGGATCAGCGCCCCGGCCAGCGCCGTCTTCTGCTTCATGCCGCGCGAGAAGGTCTCGCAGCGCTGGGCGCGCTGGTCCCAGAGGCCGAGGAACTTCAGCAGGCTCTCGGCGCGCTCGCGCCCGGCCTTCGGCTCGACGCCCCAGAGCCCGGCGACGAACTCCAGGTATTCCATCGGCGTCAACCGGTCGTACAGCATCGGCTCGTCGGGGGCCCAGGCGATCATCTGCTTGGCGGCCGGCGGATCGGCCAGCGCGTCGACGCCGAACACCCGGATCGAGCCGGAGGTGGGCTTCAAGAGGCCGGCCACCATCCGCAGCGTGGTGGTCTTGCCCGCCCCGTTCGGCCCCAGCAGCGCATAAAGCTCGCCGGCCCGCACGGTGAGGCTCAGGTGGTCGACCGCCGGCTTGACGAAGACCTTGGTCAGGTCCTCCAGCACCAACGCATCGGTCATGTCACGGCTCCTGCGCGGCGGCGCACCGCAGCCGTTCTAGCCGAAAGGCGCGCGGTGTTCGACAGGGCGGTCTGCACCGTGGTTAGCAGGCCGCTCCGCAGCGCTCAGAGCTTGCCGTCGATCCCCGTTCTCCCAACGACGGTCACCGCCGGGCTTTGTCCCGGCGGCCCATGAACACGGCGCCCGGGGTGGCCGTGCGGCCGCACGGCCATGGCTGGCACGGTGTTCATGGGTGACCGGCACGAGGGCCGGTCATGACCGTAGCTGTAGTTGAGCGATGCGCCGCTCAATCCACGCGCGGGCGACGAGGGCCCCGCCCCTACGCCTCGAACCCCGCCTCGGCGAAGTCCAGCATGCGGCGCAGCAGCGCCTCGGTGTCGCTCTCGCGGGTGGCGCCTTCGGAAAGGGTGTGCAGTCGGTCGAACTCGGCGAAGCGGTTGTTGTGGACCATGCCGAGGCAGAAGTGCAGGCGCCAGTAGACCTCCTCGGCCGCCAGCTCCGGCCGCGCCGCCATCAGCGCGTCGGCGAAGCGGCGCAGGTGGCTGACGTCGGTGCGCAGCACCTCGCGCATCGCCTCGGTGCCCTCGCTGCGGGCGCGGATGATGAACTGGACGCTGATGCGCCGCTCGCTATCCGGCTTCGACCAGCGCATCGGCGGCTCGAACAGCGCCCTGAGGATCTCCCGCACCGGCGGCTTGCCGTCGTGGCGGTCGGACGCCTCGTGCAGCATCCGCGCCCGCTCGCGGTTCAGCTCCGAGGTGCGCCGCCGGAAGATCTCGAACAGCAGCTGGTCCTTGGAGCCGAAGTGGTAGTTGACGCTGGCGAGGTTGACGCCGGCCTCGGCGGTGATGTCGCGCACCGAGACGTTCTGGAACCCGTGCAGCGCGAACAGCCGCTCGGCCGCGCCCAGCACCTGCTGCTTGGTGACGGCCTCGCGCTCTGGATCGGTCTCGGAGATGGGTCCGGCGGCGTCCGACACGGCGTCGTCAATCCTTCATGCGAGCGGGAGTGTTAGAGACTCGCGGCCTGCACGCAAGAGGCGTTCCATCGCGCCGGCGTCGCCCGGGTTCGGCCGCCGACGGCGCGGGCCCCGGCCGTCTCGGCGCCCTCAGTTCGCGATCAGGCGCGCGAGCCTTTTGCGCCCGCCAACGGCATATGGGTTAATGACCTCGACGCCGCGCCAAACGAAGCCGTCATGCAAGTCCTCGCTCAGCAACGCGTCGCAGCCAGCGTCGGCGGCTGTCGCGAGGATCAAGCTATCGAAGATCTGCAAACCATGGTCCGCCGCGAGCGACAAAGCGGCCACAAACGTATCAGTGTTTCCCGCCGCGACATTTGTACGAGAGATCCAGTTCTCTGCGATCCGTCGTGCGGCGCCGGATGTCCGCCCATCGCGTCGAACAAGGACATGGTGCAACTCCGCCAGCACTTGAAGTGGTACGGTCGGTCGCGAATGAGACGCCGTGAGCTGGCGCATGAGATCGCGGCTCTGGCGGATTTTCTCCACGTCAGCCGGGGTCCGCTCAACACCCTCTGCGTAGACGAGCACGTTGGTATCGAGCGCGATAGCCCTCACCGCTCGTCAGTCATCATAGAGCTCAGACCGTGTCCAAGGACCGACGACCCGATTTTCGGTGGCGGCCCAGCGTGCCTCCATCTGTGCGTGCGCGTCTTCGATCTGCTGCTGCTCGGCGTCGTCCGCTTCAGCCTGCGAAACAGGACCAAGCTCGGCGATAGGCTCACCGTGTGACGTGATGACGATGCGTGCACCTTCCTTGGCCGCGCGCAGCAGCTTGGAGAAGCTGCGGTTCGCCTCGGCGGCGGCAACGGTCAGGGAGCGCGGCATCTCACTACAGTAGTGAATTTCTCGCGAAACTCAACGAAGTCACGCGAGCTTGCGGCGCGGCCGCCCGCCCTTGGCGCCGTTGCGGCGGGCGGCGGTGGCCTTTGCCGCGGATGTCGATTGGCCGGCCCGCCGCGCCTGTTCGCGCGCCAGCCACGCCCGCGAGCCGAACACGCCCATCAGCAAGCCCGGTACGCTGAAATCCGCGTCCAGACGCTCCCAGTGCAGCCCGTAGCCGGAGCCCTGCACCACCACTTCGGCGAGCTCGTCGTCGCTGGCGTCGGCGAGCCCCTGCAGCGCCCGCGCGGGAAAGGCGAAGGTGCAGCCGTTGATCAGGTCGACGACCACCCGGCCGCTCGGAGCGTCGTAGTGCGCCGCCTTCGCCCTCGGCTCGTGTGCGGCCAACGCCTCGCCGCGACGCGAAGCAGCGTCGAACTCGGGGTCGGTCAATTCAGTCATCGCCGTCTCCGTGCAGCCGTATCCACGCGGCCCTGAGGTTCTGCATCTCGCGCGCAACCTCGGACAGGGCGAAGCGCGTATCGGCGCGGCTCAGCCCCCGCACCCAGACGAGACGTGGGCCCGCGTCGCCCAGCTCGATTTTCGCCTCGCCGCCGACGCCGATCGCATGGACGTGAGCTGGAGGGTGGTCGTTGACGAAGACGACAAACCCCAGGCCGCCTGCCTGATGGACCGTCGGCATAGGTAACCTAAGCGGTTGGGTTTTTCAAGCGGCCCCCCGCGCTACCGGCCGTTACGATAGCAGCGGCCGGATCGACGTTGACCCGCCGCCGCGGACCAGTTCGCGCATGGCGCCGTCGAGGCCTTCCAGGGTCAGCGGGAACATGCGCTCGCCCATCAACTGCTTCATCAGGCCGATCGAGGGGGTGTGGTCCCAGTGGCGTTGCGGGGTGGGGTTGAGCCAGCAGACGCTGTTCCAGTGGTGGGCCACGCGGTCCATCCACACTGCGCCCGGCTCCTCGTTCCAATGCTCCACCGAGCCGCCCGGATAGGTGACCTCGTAGGGGCTCATGGTGGCGTCGCCGACGAAGATCACCTTGTAGTCCTTGGGGAAGGTGTTCAGCAAATCCCAGGTGTCGATCTTCTCGGCGTGGCGGCGACGATTATCTTTCCACACTGACTCGTACAAGCAGTTGTGGAAGTAGTAGAACTCCATGTGCTTGAACTCGGTCTTGGCGGCGCTGAACAGCTCCTCGCAGACCTTGATGTGGCTATCCATCGAGCCGCCGATGTCGAAGAACAGCAGCACTTTGATGGTGTTGCGGCGCTCAGGCTGCATGACCAGGTCGAGATAGCCCTTGTTGGCCGTCTCCTTGATGGTGCCCTTCATGTCCAGCTCGTCCGGCTGGCCGGTGCGGGCGAATTTACGCAGGCGGCGCAGGGCGACCTTGATGTTGCGGGTGCCGAGCTCGACCTGATCGTCGAGGTTCTTGTACTCGCGCTTGTCCCAGACCTTGATCGCCTTGCCGTGGCGGCCCTTGTCCTGGCCGATGCGGATGCCATCGGGGTGGTAGCCATTGGCGCCGATGGGCAGGTTGCGGCCGTTGCCGCGGCGGTTC
>DASXEN010000201.1:0-1821 GCA_036490095.1 Caulobacteraceae bacterium | reverse complement strand
GGCGGCGCGCCAAGCGCGACTGCGGCGAGCGGCGCGGCCAGCGCCAGGGGCGCGCCAGCCGCGGTCCAATGCGCCAGCGCCTTCACCGCCGCCACCGCCTCCAGCGACAGCGGCCCGAGGCTGATCAGGTCGAGAGCGCCGTCCTCGAAGTCGCGCTCGAACATCCGCTCCAGCGACAGCAGCGAGGCCAGCGCCAGCGCCACCCAGGCGACGCCCGTGGCGACCACCGCCAGCCGCGCCGGCGAGGCGCTGGTGGCGAGCGGGATCAGGGTGGTGACGGCGGCGTAGAAGCCCAGCGCCAGCAGCGGCCCGCCGCCCCCGCTCCAGGCCAGCGCCAGTTCGCGCCGGAACAGCCGCGACAGTGCGCTCATGGCGCCAGCTCGACGGTTCGGGCGGCGATCGGCAGCGGATCGTGCACCGCCGCAAGGATCAGCCCACCGCCGGCCAGGTGCCCGGCCATCACCTCGCCGAAACGGGTGCGGTGAGCGGCGTCTAGCGGCGCCAGCGGCTCGTCGAGCAGCCAGAGCGACCGTGGGCTGGCCAGCAGCCGCGCCAGCGCCAGCCGCCGCCTCTGGCCGGCGGAAAGATGGCGCACCGCGAGGCCCAGCAGCGGTGTCAGCGCCAGGCTCTCGGCCGCGGCCACCGCGCTCGCCGCATCGCCGCCGGTCCACTCGACCTGGAAGTTGAGTTCATCGCGCGCCGTGCGCCCCGACTTCAGGCCGTCATGGTGGCCGAGCAGGTGGACGTCGGCGCGGCGCGCGTCCTCCGGGTCCAGCGCGGCGTCAGCCTCGCCGAGGAAGCCGATCTCGCCGGCCGCCGGGGCGATGAAGCCGGCGATGGCGCGCAGCAGGCTGGTCTTGCCCGCGCCGTTCGGTCCGGTCAGCGCCACCGCCTCCCCGGCCGCCAGCGCCAGGCTGAAGCCATCGAACAGGGTGCGCTCGCCCCGCCGCAGAGCGACGCCGTCGACACGAACCGCGCGGATCATTCGGGCAATACGCCTGGGCAGGGCCCCGCCGCATGGACGAACCGTCGCCTCACGTCTATGAAGCCGGCGGCCGCAAGCCGGGGCACTCCATCGGTTTTGCGCGGCGCGAGGCGGAACGCTGTGTGTCCCGTCCCAGCGCGCGACCCCGGAACCGATTTTCGGGCGGCCTTGAACAGGGAAGGACCCTCTAAAATGGCGTCTGTCGACAGCCTTAAAACCCGCCGCGAACTCACCGCGGGCGGGAAGACCTACCATTACTATAGCCTGCGGGCGGCGGAAGAGGCCGGCCTTGCCGGCATCTCGCAGCTGCCGGTGTCGCTGAAGGTGCTGCTGGAGAACCAGCTGCGCTTCGAGGACGGCATCTCGGTCGGCGAAGACGACCTCAAGGCCTTCGCCTCGTGGGTCAACAACAAGGGCTCGGCCGAGCACGAAGTCAGCTTCCGCCCGGCGCGGGTGCTGATGCAGGACTTCACCGGCGTGCCGGCGGTGGTCGACCTTGCCGCCATGCGCGACGCGCTGGCAAAACTCGGCGCCGACGCGGCCAAGATCAACCCGCTGGTGCCGGTCGACCTCGTCATCGACCACTCGGTGATGGTTGACTACTTCGGCGCGGCGAACGCCTTCGAGCGCAACGTCGACAAGGAGTACGAGCGCAACCTGGAACGCTACCGGTTCCTGCGCTGGGGCTCGTCGGCCTTCAACAACTTCCGCGTGGTGCCGCCCGGCACCGGCATCTGCCACCAGGTGAACCTGGAATATCTGGCGCAGACGGTGTGGACCAATCTCGTCGGCGACGACGAATTCGCCTACCCGGACACCGTTGTCGGCACCGACAG
>DASXEN010000198.1:0-92295 GCA_036490095.1 Caulobacteraceae bacterium | reverse complement strand
CCCAGGCGCGCTCGGCGGAGGCGGGGTCATAGGTGGGGTTGTCCTTGACGCACCAGCCGTGGTCGGCCGGGTAGACCTCCACTTCGGCCGGGACCTTGGCCAGCTCAAACGCCGCCGAGAGCTGGGTCTTGGCGTCCGGCTGGCGCTGGTCGTCGTTGTGGGCGACGCCGAAGTAGAACTGCGCCTTGATCTGCGGGACCAGCAGGTGCGGGCTGTCCGGCTTGGCGGTGACGAGGCCGCCGCCGTGGAACGAGCCGCCGGCCCCCACGCTCTGCGGCGCCAGCGCCGCGGCGATCATCGTGTAGGGCCCGCCCATGCAGTAGCCGGAAACGCCGATCTTGCGGCCCCTGGCCACCGCCTTCTGCCTGCCCAGCCAGGCGATGTAGGCGCCGCAGTCGTGGGTGACCGCCTCGCGCGTCAGCGGCTGGGTCAGCGGGGCGAGCTTGGCCCGGTCCTCCGGCTTGGAGAAGTCGAACGGCCCGTCGATCACCGGCGCCTTCCTGGTGCGGTAGAAGGGGTTGGGAACCAGCACTGCATAGCCTTCCGCGGCAAGCCGGCGGCCCATGTCGCGGAACACGGGCCGCAGGCCCAGCACGTCGGTGAAGACGATCGCGCCCGGCCAATGTCCGGCCCCCTTCGGGTGGAAGAAGGCCGCGTCGCAGGTCCCGTCCGGGGTCTTCACCTTCACGTCGGTCTCGGCCACGTTCGTCTCGGCCACGGCGGCGGCCAGCGCGCCGCCCGCCGCCGCCAGGCCCACGCCGACGGAGAGCGCGGCGAAGCCGCGGCGCGAGAGGGCGGCGGCGTCCTTGCGGGACGCGGGGAAGTCAGCGTCGTCCATCGCCCCTACTCGACGATCGAGGCGTAGATGATCGACTTCAGCTGGCCGCGGAAGTTGAACGCCCCCGACGGCATCAGCTGGGTCATGAACACCACCACCAGGTCCTCCTCGGCGTCGACCCAGAAGATGGTCGAGGCGGCGCCGCCCCAGTAGAAGTCGCCGGCGGCGATGGAGCCGGATTTCACCCGGTCGAGCGTCGAGGCGAAGCCGAGGCCGAAGCCCACGCCCTCGTTGGCGGTCTCGGAGAAGCCGCCGACCGCCATCTGCGTCAGGTCCTTGCCGTCCTTCAGGTGGTTCAGGTGCATCAGTGCGATGGTGCGCGGCCCGAGGATGCGCTCGCCATCGAGCTCGCCGCCGCGGCGCAGCATCTCGCAGAAGCGCAGGTAGTCTTCCGTCGTGCCGGCGAGGCCGCCGCCGCCGGAGAAGAAGCTGGGCTCCTTCAGGTAGCTGCTCGCCTGTGGGTCGTCGATCAGCTGCAGGGTCTTGTCGGCGCCGCGCCGATAGTTGGCGCAGAGGCGGTCGGCCTTCTCCGGCGCGACCAGGAAGCTGGTGTCGGCCATGCCCAGCGGGCCGAAGACGTGCTCTGCCAGGTATTTGTCGAAGCGCTGGCCGGAGATCTTCTCCACCAGCGCGCCGCAGACATCGGTGGAGAGGGAGTACATCCACCGCTCGCCCGGCTGGTAGCGCAGCGGCACGCGGGCGAGCTTGTCCATGAACTGCATCAGCGTCTCGCCCTCGCCGCGCCGCACGCCGGCCTCGGCGTAGGCCGCGTCGACCGGATGGCCGCTGTCGGGGGCGCCCAGCGCCGCCAGCTGCGAGCCGTAGGTGAGGCCGCCGGTGTGGCAGAGCATGTCGCGCATGGTCACCGGCCGCGCCGGCGCCTCGGTCTGCATGTCGGCGCCGCGCCCGGAGACCCACACCCGGTGGTCTTTCCAGGCCGGGAAGAAGCGGCTGACCGGATCGTTCAGCTGGAAGTAGCCGCGCTCGTAGAGCTGCATCAGCGCCACCGAGGTGATCGGCTTGCTCATCGAATAGATGCGGAAGATGGCGTCGTCGGCCATCGCGCGCCCGCGCTCCCGGTCCATCTGGCCGAACGAGCGGAAGTAGGCGAGGTGGCCGTGCCGGGCGACCGCCACCTGGGCCCCGGCGATCTTGCCGGGCGCGATGTAGTTGCGCTCCATGTGCTCGGTGATCCGCTCCAGCCGCGCGGTCGAAAGGCCGGTCTGCTTGGGCGCCAATTCCATGATCGAAATCCTTCCTGGGTCGTAAGTCCCCCGGCCGATATCGCGGCCTTGGCGGCATCTTCGGCCCGGGAAGGCCGGGCGGCAAGCGGCCGGCGAACTGCAAGGCCTCTCGAAGGTATCCCTCTCCCCGCCTGCCGGGAGAGGCCAGGTGAGGGGCTCGGCGCGGAGCGTCGAGCGCGCGTAGCGCGAATGCGGCTTCGCCGGCGGCCCGGCTGCGCCGACCCGCGCCCCTCACCCGTCCGACCGCTTCGCGCCCGGCCGACCTCTCCCCACCCTGCGGTGGGGAGAGGGATACGGCAGTCTCCGCTAGTTGCTCTTGGCCGCCGGCGCGCCCGGCGAGGCGATGTCCTCCAGCGCCTTCCACGACCCGTCCGGCTCCTTCCTGTAGACGGTCAGGTAGTTGCCGCTCGCCGCCTCCTTGGCGTGGGTCGCGGGGTTGGTGGCGGTCTCGTTGAAACGGCCGCGGGTGTAGGCCATGTCGCCGCCGGGGCTGACGCCGACGGTGTCCGGCTTGAAGCTGAGGCTGAAGTTGGGGTCGGCCATCAGCTGGGCGATCGTCGTCCGGATCGCCGCCTTGCCTTGCACTGGCGCAAATCCTGGGGCCATGAGCACCCCGGCGTCGTCGTAGTGGGCGGCGTCCTTGGCCGCGTCCCTGGCCGCCAGGTCGGCGACCCACTGGACCTCGTTGGCCCTGAGCGCATCGGCGATCTGGCCAGCGTCGGCCGCCGGTGCGGGCGTCGCCGCCGGATGGCAGCCGGCCACGAGTGCGAGCGCGGCGAGGCCCGCGAGTTTGGTTTGGAAGGTGCGCATGGCGTTTCGTCCCCCTGGAGACCGCGGCCTGGCCGGAGCTGCGCCCCGATGATCCGCGGAACCTCGATCTTACGCCTCGCCGCCGCGCTTGGATCAATGGTCCTGCTCGGCGCGGCGGCGCCCGCGGCGGAGATCACCCGCGCCGAGGTTCCTTCGCCGGCCGGCATGGAGAACCACGGCGCGGCCATCGCCGAGCTGCCGTCCGGGGCGCTGCTGGTGTGCTGGTACTCGGGCCTGCACGAGGAGGACCGCAGCGTGCGCATCCTCTGCTCGCGCGGCTCGCCCGACGCCGCCGAGTGGTCGCCGGCCTGGACCGCCGTCGCGCCCGGCGACCAGGCCGTCGGCGCCCGCGCGCCGAACAAGAGCCTCGGCAACGTCACCCTGACGGTCACGCCCGACGGCCGGGTGTGGATGGTGCACGGGGTGATCCAGAGCCGCCGGCTGCCGGTGATCGGCGAGGTGTGCCACAACTGGGTGTGCGGGCGGATCGACGCGCGCGTCTCGGCCGACGAGGGCCATAGTTGGTCGAAGGCGCACCGGCTGGTCGATATCGGCGGGGCGCTGCCGAGGGCCGAGCTGCAGCCCGTGCCCGGCGGCTACCTCGCGCCCTTCTACGAGGAGAACCAGCAGCGCACGCTGATCGCCAAGGTGACGCTCACGGGCGACGCGGCGGCGTTGCAGGGCTACTGGCGCCTGCAGGGCCACAAGCTGATCCAGCCGGCGCTGGTGCGCCAGCAGGACGACCGCTTCCGGGTCTATTTCCGCGATCAGCAGCGCCAGGGCGTCTACACCGCCCGCTTCGATCCGGGCACGGGCGCCTGGAGCGGCCTGACCATCACCAACCTGCCCAACCCGGGCGCGGCGGTGGACGCCTTCACCGACGCCGAGGGCCGCTACGTGCTGATCTACAATCCGTCCAATTCCAACCGCGACGTCCTGGCGCTGGCGCGCTCGGACGACGGCGAGCATTTCAAATTTGGTTGCGATCTGTCACTGCCGGGGGCCGAGGCGGGCGCCGCCTACCCCTCGGTGATCCGCGGCCGCGACGGGGCCTGGCGCGTGGTCTACTCCGCCGACGCCAAGGGCCGCATCAAGGTCGTGCGCTTCACCAGCGGGTGGCTGCAACAATGTTTCTCAAGTCAGGGTTAGCGCGCAAGATTTCACCGGCGGCAAGGCATTCGATCGTCCGGTTCGCAACCAGCGTTGCGCGGCGCGGGCAACCCAACGAAGCTTTGAACGCCCCCCAGTCGACGCAATCCCGCTTAGCCTGTAAAGGCGCGGCGAGATCGCGGCTAGACGAGGCCGCGGGCCATTCGAGGACGGATTATTCTGTATGGCGCCGGCGCCGCATCCGGGACTGTACGACGCGCGTCACGAGCACGACGCGTGCGGCGTGGGCTTTGTGGTCAACCTCAAGGGCCGCAAATCCCATGAAGTCATCGACTGCGGCCTGGAGATCCTGGTCAACCTGAACCACCGCGGCGCGGTGGGCGCCGACCCGCTGGTGGGCGACGGGGCCGGGGCGCTGATCCAGATTCCCGACGCCCTCTACCGCGACTGGGCCGCCAAGGCCGGCCTGGAGCTGCCGGCGCCGGGCGCCTACGGCGTCGCCATGTGCTTCCTGCCGCGCGACGAGCAGGCGGCCGAGCTGGCCGTCGGCCAGTTCGAGCACTTCATCCGCGTCGAGGGCCAGCGGCTGATCGGCTGGCGCGACGTGCCGACCGACCCGACCGGGCTCGGCAAGGCGGTGCTGGCCGAGATGCCGGTGATCCGCCAGGCCTTCGTCGCCCGCGGGGCCTCGACGCCGGACCAGGACGCCTTCGAGCGCAAGCTGCTGGTGATCCGCAAGCAGACCCAGAACCCGCTGGAGAAGCTGGCCGAAAAGTACGGCCTGCCGACGCTGACCAGCTTCTACATGCCGTCGTTCTCGTCGCGGACGGTGGTCTACAAGGGCATGATCCTGGCCCACCAGGTCGGCAGCTTCTACGAGGACCTGCGCAATCCGCTGGCGGAATCGGCGGTGGCGCTGGTGCACCAACGCTTCTCCACCAACACCTCGCCCTCGTGGCAGCGCGCCCACCCCTACCGCTTCATCGCCCACAACGGCGAGATCAACACCCAGCGCGGCAACGCCAACTGGATGAACGCGCGGCGCCGGACGATGGAATCGTCGCTGCTGGGGCCCGACCTCGACAAGATGTGGCCGCTGATCAAGGAGGGCGACAGCGATACGGCCAAGCTCGACAACGCCCTGGAGCTGCTGCTGGCCGGCGGCTATCCGCTGGCCCACGCGATGATGATGCTGATCCCGGAGGCCTGGGCCGGCAATCCGCTGATGGATCCCAAGCGCCGGGCCTTCTACGAATACCATGCGGCGCTGATGGAGCCCTGGGACGGGCCGGCCGCGGTCGCCTTCACCGACGGGCGGCAGGTCGGCGCCACGCTCGACCGCAACGGCCTCAGGCCCGCGCGCTTCATCATCACCAACCAGGACCATGTGGTCATGGCCTCCGAGGTCGGCGTGCTGCCGCAGATCGAGGAGGAGCGCATCGTCCGCAAGTGGCGCCTCCAGCCCGGCAAGATGCTGCTGATCGACATGGAGGAAGGCCGCATCGTCGACGACGACGAGATCAAGGCCCGGCTCGCCGACGAGCACCCCTACGAGGCGTGGCTGAAGGCGACCCAGTTCAAGCTGGAGGAGCTGCCGGACCCGCCGCAATGGGAGCCCGCGCGCGGAAACGACCCCGCCGACTTCCTCGATCGCCAGCAGGCCTTCGGCTACACCCAGGAAGACCTCGCCTTCTTCCTGGAGCCGATGGGCGAGCTGGCCGACGACCCGGTCGGCTCGATGGGCACGGACACGCCGATCGCCGTCTTCTCCAAGCGCCCGCGGCTGCTCTACGACTATTTCAAGCAGCGCTTCGCCCAGGTCACCAACCCGCCGATCGACCCGATCCGCGAGGAGCTGGTGATGAGCCTGGTGTCGATGATTGGGCCGCGGCCCAACCTGCTCGGCCATCAGGCCGGCGCCCACAAGCGCCTGGAGGTCGCCCAGCCGATCCTCACCAACGCCGACCTGGAGAAGGTCCGCTCGATCGCCGAGCTGGTTGACGGCGCCTTCCGCACCGCGACGCTCGACGCCACCTGGCCAGCCGCCGAGGGCGCGGCCGGGCTGGAGCGGGCGCTGGAGCGGCTCTCGTGGGCCGCCACCGAGCGGGTGCTGGCCGACATCAACATCCTGATCATCTCCGACCGGGCGATCAGCGCCGAGCGCATCCCGATCCCGGCCGCGCTGGCGACCGCCGCCGTGCACCACCACCTGATCCGCCAGGGCCTGCGGATGCAGACCGGGCTCGTCATCGAGACCGGCGAGGCGCGCGAGGTCCACCACATGTGCGTGCTGGCCGGCTACGGCGCCGAGGCCATCAACCCCTACCTCGCCTTCGAGACGCTGGAGCAGCTGCGCGCGCAGAACGGCTCGAAGCTCTCAGAGCAGGAGGCCCGGAAGAACTACGTCAAGGCGCTGGGCAAGGGCGTGCTGAAGGTGATGTCCAAGATGGGCGTCTCCACCTACCAGTCCTACTGCGGCGCCCAGCTGTTCGACGCCGTGGGCCTGGCGACGCCGCTGGTGGAGAAGTTCTTCACCGGCACCGATTCATCGATCGGCGGCGCCGGCCTGGCCGAGATCGCCGCCGAGTGCGTGCGCCGGCATGCGAGCGCCTACGGCGACGCGCCGATCTATCGCAACATGCTCGACGTGGGCGGCAATTACGCCTGGCGCCTGCGCGGCGAGGACCACGCCTGGACGCCCGACAGTATCGCCAGGCTCCAGCACGCGGTGCGCGGCGCGCTGCCCGAGGAGTACCGGGCGTTCGCGCGCGGCATCAACGGGCAGAGCGAGCGGCTCCTGACCATCCGCGGGCTGATGCAGCTGAAGCCGGCCGAGGCGCCGGTCCCGCTCGACGAGGTCGAGCCGGCCGCCGAGATCGTCAAGCGTTTCTCCACCGGGGCGATGAGCTTCGGCTCGATCAGCCGCGAGGCCCACACCACGCTGGCCATGGCGATGAACCGCATCGGCGGGCGCTCCAATACCGGCGAGGGGGGCGAGGAGGCGGACCGCTACAAGCCGCTGCCGAACGGCGATTCCATGCGCTCGCGCATCAAGCAGGTGGCGTCCGGCCGTTTCGGGGTCACCGCCGAGTATCTGGTCAACGCCGACGACATCCAGATCAAGATGGCCCAGGGCGCCAAGCCCGGCGAGGGCGGCCAGCTGCCGGGCTACAAGGTCGACGCCAACATCGCCCGGGTGCGCCACTCGACGCCGGGCGTCGGCCTGATCTCGCCGCCGCCGCACCACGACATCTACTCGATCGAGGATCTGGCGCAGCTGATCCACGACCTGAAGAACGTGAACCCCAAGGCCCGCATCTCGGTGAAGCTGGTCTCCGAGGTCGAGGTCGGCATGGTCGCCACCGGCGTCTCCAAGGCGAGGGCCGACCATGTGACCATCTC
Organism: Caulobacteraceae bacterium; assembly: GCA_036490095.1. Taxonomy (GTDB): domain Bacteria; phylum Pseudomonadota; class Alphaproteobacteria; order Caulobacterales; family Caulobacteraceae; genus Acaudatibacter. Next base: position 84,891 of record DASXEN010000198.1, on the reverse strand, counting down.
CGGCTACGAGGGCGGCACCGGCGCCAGCCCGCTGACTTCGCTGACCCACGCCGGCTCGCCCTGGGAGATCGGCCTCGCCGAGACCCAGCAAACGCTGCTGCTCAACGGCCTGCGCACCCGCATCGCCGTGCAGGTCGACGGCGGCCTGCGCACCGGCCGCGACGTCGCCATCGGCGCGCTGCTGGGCGCCGACGAGTTCGGCTTCGCCACCGCCCCCTTGATCGCCGCCGGCTGCATCATGATGCGCAAGTGCCATCTCAACACCTGCCCGGTGGGCGTGGCGACGCAGGACCCGGTGCTGCGCGCCCGGTTCACCGGCAAGCCCGAGCACGTGATCAACTACTTCTTCTTCGTCGCCGAAGAGCTGCGCGAGATCATGGCGCAGATGGGCTTCCGCACCCTCAGCGAGATGATCGGCCGGGTCGACCGGCTCGACGCCCGCCCGGCGGTCGAGCACTGGAAGGCGGCGGGCGTCGACCTGTCGCGCATCCTCTACGCCCAGCCCCCCGGCGACGCGCCAGCGCTATGGAACTGCGACCACCAGGACCATGGCCTGGGCGCCGCGCTCGACCACGAGCTGATCGCGGCCTCGCAGGCGGCCCTCGACGGCAAGGGCCCGGTGGCGGTCGAGCGGGCGATCCGCAACACCAACCGCACGGTCGGCGCCATGCTCTCCGGCGTGATCGCCGAAAAGTACGGCCACGCCGGGCTGCCGGAAGGCCAGATCAGCGTGAAGATGAGCGGCAACGCCGGCCAGAGCTTCGGCGCCTTCCTGGCCCGCGGCGTCGCGCTGGAGCTGACCGGCGACGCCAACGACTACGTCGGCAAGGGGCTCTCAGGCGGCCGCGTGGTGGTGCGCCACCCGGCCGGCACGCCGCGCGACCCGACCCAGAACATCATCGTCGGCAACACCGTGCTCTACGGCGCCATCGCCGGCGAGGCCTACATCGAGGGCGTGGCCGGCGAGCGGTTCGCGGTGCGCAACTCCGGCGCCGTGGCCGTGGTCGAGGGCGTGGGCGACCACGGCTGCGAGTACATGACCGGCGGCGTCGTGGCCGTGCTGGGCGACACCGGCCGCAACTTCGCGGCCGGCATGTCGGGCGGGATCGCCTACGTCTACGACCCGGCCGGCCGCTTCGGGCCGCTGTGCAACATGGCCATGGTCGAGGTCGCCGGCGTCGGGGCGGGCGAGCCGACGGCCGACCGCGACGACGAGCCGCTGCGGCCGCGCCAGCGCTCGCCCAGCGTCGAGGACGCCGGCATGGGCGACCCCCTGCGCTTCGACGCCGAGCGCCTGCGCATCCTCATCGAGCGCCACCAGCTCTACACCGGCTCGGCCCGCGCCGCCGCGCTGCTGGCGAACTGGGACGAGGCGGTGACGCACTTCGTCAAGGTGACGCCCAAGGACTACCGCCGCGCCCTGGAAGCCCAGGCGGCCGAGCGCGACGCCGCCAAAGTCGCGGCCGAGTAGCGATCATGCTCGGCCAAGTTCACACGACGCCCGAAGCGCGGCCTTGCGCCCCCTCCACCACGCCGCTTCGCGGCGCGGTCCCCCTCCCCCGCTTCGCGGGGCAGGAACGGAGCTGCGCGAGTTTGCTCCTCACCCGTACCGAAGAGTACGGGGGAGGTGGATCGGCGCGCCGCCAGGCGCGACGAGACGGAGGGGGCGCAAAGGCCGCGTCCGCATTGTTCAGGGGGCATGCGTGATGGGAAAGCCGACCGGCTTTCTGGAGATCGAGCGGCGCGAGCGGGGGTATGACAAGCCCGCCGAGCGGCTGAAGACGTGGCGCGAGTTCACCCGTCCGCTGCCGGAGGGCGAGCTGAAGCGGCAGGCGGCGCGCTGCATGAGCTGCGGCATCCCCTTCTGTCACCAGGGCTGCCCGGTGAACAACCAGATCCCCGACTGGAACGACCTGGTCTGGCGCGACCAGTGGCGCGCGGCGCTGGAGAACCTGCACTCCACCAACAACTTCCCGGAGTTCACCGGCCGCGTCTGCCCGGCGCCGTGCGAGGCGTCCTGCACCCTCAACATCGACGACAACCCGGTGACCATCAAGACCATCGAGTGCCAGCTGGTCGACCGCGGCTGGGCGGAGGGCTGGATCGAGCCGCAGCCGTCGGCCTCGCCGACCGGCCGGCGCGTGGCGGTGGTGGGCTCCGGCCCTGCCGGCCTCGCCTGCGCCCAGCAGTTGGGCCGGGCCGGCCACGGCGTGGTGGTGTTCGAGAAGAGCGACCGCGTCGGCGGCCTGCTGCGCTACGGCATCCCCGACTTCAAGATGGAGAAGCACCTGATCGACCGCCGCATCGAGCAGATGCAGGCCGAGGGGGTGATCTTCAAGGCCGGCGTCGAGGTCGGCAGGGACGTCGCGGTCGAGGACCTGCTCGGCGGCTACGACGCGGTGGTGCTGGCCGGCGGCGCGGAGGCCCCGCGCGACCTGCCGGCCCCCGGCCGCGAGCTGCCCGGCGTGCACTTCGCCATGGAATTCCTCACCCAGCAGAACAAGCGCGGCGCGGGCGATGCCGAAGACGTCGCCGCGCCTGGCGGCTCGACCATCAGCGCCGTGGGCAAGCATGTGGTGGTGATCGGCGGCGGCGACACCGGCTCGGACTGCATCGGCACCTCCAACCGCCAGGGCGCCGCGTCGGTCGCCAACCTGGAGCTGATGCCGATGCCGCCGCAGCGCGAGGACAAGGCGCTGGTCTGGCCCGACTGGCCGCTGAAGCTACGCACCTCCTCGTCGCACGAGGAAGGCGTCGAGCGCGACTTCGCCGTCACCACCACCCGCCTCGTCGGCAAGGACCGGGTCGAGGCCATCGAGTGCGCCCGCGTCGAGTGGACGCCGGGCGCGGACGGCCGCTCGCAGATGAGCCTCGTGCCCGGCACGGAGTTCACCCTGCCGGCCGACCTGGTGCTGCTGGCGATGGGCTTCGTCGGCCCGCGCAAGGTGGGCCTCGTCGAACAGTCCGGCGCCGAGCTCGACGGCCGTGGCAACGTGAAGGCCAACACCGACGACTACCGCTCCACCGCTCCGCGCGTCTTCGCCTGCGGCGACATGCGGCGCGGCCAGTCGCTGGTGGTCTGGGCGATCCGCGAAGGGCGCCAGTGCGCCAGGGCGGTCGACGAGTTCCTGATGGGCGAGAGCCTGCTGCCGCGCTAACCAACCCCGCCCGCATTCCGGTGGCCCTCGCGCCATTTTCCCGCCAAGATGGCGCTCGGTCTTGAGGGGAGCGTGGCGTTGGCCGCCCAGTCCGGCGTGTTCGCGAGCGGCTCGGCGCCGTCGCAGGCGGCCCTGCGCGCTGCGCGGGACCAGCTGACGCATGACGGGACGCTGCAGTTCACCTTCGACAAGGTGGTGAAGCCGCCGCCCACCCACCTGCCGCACTGGCTGGAGGCGCTGCTGCGGGCGATCGGCGGGGTGATCCAGTTCGTCGCCCCGGCGCTCGGCTGGATCTTCATCGGCGGGCTGGTCGCCGCGCTGGCGGTGGTGCTGTTCTTCCTCGGCCGCGAGTTCATGAAGACCCGCTGGCCCGGGCTCTTCAAGCGCAAGGCCGCGCCGGCCGGGCCCGACGAGTGGCGCCCCGCGCCGTCCGCCGCCCGGGCGCTGCTGGACGAGGCCGACCGGCTCGCCGCCGCCGGCCGCTACGCCGAGGCGGTGCGGCTGATCCTGCACCGCAGCATCGAGGAGATCGACGGCCGCCGCCCGCGCCTGGTGCGCCCGGCCCTGACCGCCCGCGAGATCGGCGGCCTGGAGGGCATCCCGCAGGGCGCGCGCACCACCTTCGGGGCCATCGCCGGCCTGGTCGAGCACAGCTTCTTCGCCGGCCGCAGCGTCGACGCCGACGGCTTCGCCGCCTGCCGCCGCGCCTACGAGGCGTTCGCGTTTCCGGGGGCCTGGGCTTGAGCGAGGCGAGCGGCGAGTCGCGGCCGGTGTTCAGGGCGCGCACGGCGATCGCGCTGGTGCTGGTCGGCGTCTTCGCCTTCTCGGGCTTCGTCACCCTGCTGGCCTACGCCCCCGCCCTCGACCGCGACGCCCACTGCCGCTCCAACGTCTATTCCACCTGCGCGATCGGCTTCGCGGGCCTCGCCGAGCTGGCCCGCCAGGGCGGCGCGCCGACGGTGATCAGCCGCAGCGCCCTGCCGCGGGGCCGGGCCGAGGGCCTGCTGGTCGTCACCCCCGAGCCGGGGCGCGGGACCGACATCGCCGGCCTCGGCTTCAGCGGCCCGGTGCTGGTGGTGCTGCCCAAGTGGACCGTCGCGCCCGACCCCAACCACCTCGCCTGGGGCCTGAAGGCGGGCCTCTTCGATCCCGCCGTGATGCCGCACAAGGACGTGCTCGACTCCGTCAGCGTCGCCCGCCGCCGCGGCGTCGCGCAGCCGCGCCTGACCGGCGCGGCCGGCACGCCGCTGGAGGGGGTGACGCTCGCTCCCGGCCCGATCGACTCGCTGCAGACCTTCACCGCCAAGGACTGGGTCCCGGTGCTCACCGACGAGGCCGGCCACGCGGTGATCGCCCAGATGCCCTCGACGCAGATCTACGTGCTCTCCGAGCCGGACCTGCTGAACACGCAAGGGCTCGCCAACGTCGACACCCTGGGCGCCGCCGTCGCCATCCTGCGCGGCCTGCGCGCCGGCGAAGGGCCGATGATCTTCGACACCACCCTCAACGGCTACAAGCTGGAGCGTAGTCCGCTGCGGCTGATGTTCGACCCGCCGTTCCTGGCCGTCACCCTGTGCCTGGCCGCGGCGCTGGCGCTGGCGGGGCTGCAGGCGCTGTTCCGCTTCGGCCCGATGCGCCGCAGCGAGCGGGCCATCGCGCTCGGCAAGGAGGCGCTGACCGACAACTCGGCGCAGCTGATCCGCCTGGCCGGCCGCGAGGCCAAGATGGCGCCCGCCTACGCCGCCCTGACCCGCAAGGCCGCCGCCCGCGCCGTCGGCGCGCCGCGCACGCTGACGGGCGACGCCCTGACCGACTTCCTTGACCGCCTGGGCGCCCAGCGCGGTCTTCCCGACAACCTGGCGAGCCTCAGCCACGAGGCGGGCCGCGTCGAAGGCCGCGGCGCCCTCGCCGCGCTCGCCGAGCGGCTCTATCGCTGGAGACTGGAGATGACGCGTGAACGTCAGTGACGTGAAGGCCCTCGCCGAACGCCTGCGGGCGGAGATCGGCAAGGCGGTGGTGGGCCAGCCCGACGCCGTCGACCTGATGTTGACCGCGCTGATGGCCCGCGGCCACGTACTGCTGGAAGGCCCGCCGGGCACCGCCAAGACCTTCCTGGCCCAGTGCTTCGCCCGCACCCTCGACCTTCAGTACGGGCGCATCCAGTTCACCCCCGACCTGATGCCGGGCGACATCATCGGCTCCAACCTGTTCAACTTCCAGACCTCGACCTTCACGCTGACGCGCGGGCCGATCTTCTGCGAGCTGCTGCTGGCCGACGAGATCAACCGCACCCCGCCGAAGACCCAGGCCGCGCTGCTGGAGGCGATGCAGGAGCGCAACGTCACCATCGACGGCAAGGCCCACACGCTCGGCGACCGCTTCATGGTGGTGGCGACGCAGAACCCCATCGAGCAGCAGGGCACCTATCCGCTGCCGGAGGCGCAGCTCGACCGCTTCCTCTTCAAGCAGACGCTCAAATATCCCTCCGCCGAGGAGGAGCGGGCCATCGTCGCAGCGCACGGCCTGCGCACCGGCAGCCCCGATCCGGCGGCGATGGGCGTGGCCGTGGTGGCCGACGGCCAGCAGCTCACCGAGGCGGCGGGCGTCGTCGCCGGCATCCGGCTGGTGGACGAGGTGGTGGGCTATGTGGTCGCCCTGGTGCGCGCCACCCGCGAGACGCCCGACCTGGAGACGGGCGCCAGCCCGCGCAGCGCCGCCATGCTGGCCACCGCCGCCCGCGCCCGCGCCGCGATCCAGGGCCGCGACTACGTGATCCCCGACGACGTCAAGGCGCTGGCCCTGCCGGCGCTGCGCCACCGGGTGATCCTGTCGCCGGCCGCCGAGATCGAGGGCCGCCAGGTCGACCAGATCATCCAGGGCCTGATCGACCGCGTGGAAGCGCCGCGGTGAGGCTGGCGCAGTGAGATCGGCGGCGCACGGATGATCTACCCCACCTCCAGGGCGGTGGCGGCGGCGGCGATCGGCGCGCCGGTGGCGCTGGCGGTCGGCCTCGTGCATCCGAGCTGGTGGGTGGCGGGGGCGGCCTGGGTGGCGCTGGTCGCCGCCCTCTGCCTCGCCGACGCCGTGCTGGGCGCGCCGCGCGACCGCGCCAGCCTGGCGCTGGAGGCCCCGGGCGCGATGGGCGCCGGCGCGCCGGCGACGCTGGCCCTGCGGCTCAGCTTCGAGCGCCGCGCGCCGAGTGTCGCCGAGACCGCGGCCGAGGTCGGCCCCCGCCTGGCGCTGGCCGCCGACCGGGCGCAGGTGCGGGTGCGCGGCGGCGTGGCCGAGGCCAGGTTCGAGATGTCGCCGGTGCGCCGCGGCGAGGGCGAGATCGAGCGCATCTGGGCCCGCTGGCGCGGCCCCTTCGGGCTGATGTGGAAACAGATCAGCGAGGCGCCGAAGAAGGTCATCGCCATCACCCCCAACGTCGCGGCGGTGAAGGACGAGGCCATCCGCCTCTTCGCCCGCGACGCCATGTTCGGCCTGAAGGCGCAGCTGGAGACCGGCGACGGCTCGGAGTTCCACGCCCTGCGCGAGCTGGCGCCCGGCATGGACCGGCGCGCCATCGACTGGAAGCAGTCCGCGCGGCACGGCAAGCTGCTGGCCAAGGAGTTCCGCACCGAGCGCAACCACCCGGTGATCTTCGCCATCGATACCGGCCGGCTGATGTGCGAGCCGCTGCTGGGCACGCCGCGCATCGACCGGGCCATCAACGCGGCCCTCTTGATGGCATATGTGTCGCTGAAGCTCGGCGACCGGGTCGGCTTCTTCGGCTTCGACGTGCGCCCGCGCCTGTTCTCGGGCGCGGTCAGCGGCGCGCGGGCCTTCCCGCTGCTGCAGCGCTTCGCCGCCCGCCTCGACTACTCCACCGAGGAGACCAACTACACGCTGGGCCTCACCCAGCTCGGCGCGGCGCTGGAGCGGCGGGCGCTGATCGTGGTGTTCACCGATTTCGCCGACGCCACCAGCGCCGAGCTGATGCTGGAGAACGTCGGCCGGCTGCTGAAGCGCCACCTGGTCTTGTTCGTCATTTTCCGCGACGAGGAACTGGAGGCGATCGCCCGCCGCGAGCCGGTCGATCCCGAGGCCGTCTCCCGCGCCGTCACCGCCGAGGCGCTGCTGCAGCAGCGCGACGTGGTGATCGCCCGCCTCGCCCGCATGGGCGCCCACATCGTCGACGCCCCCGCCGCCTCCATCGGCCCGGCGCTGCTGACGGCCTACATCGACCTGAAGAAGCGGGACCTGCTGTGACGACGCCTTCGAACATCGTGCGTTGGCCTTGCGCCCCCTCCGTCTCGTCGCGCTCCGCGCGCCGATCCACCTCCCCCGAACTCTTCGGTTCGGGTGAGGAGCGGCAGCTTCGCTCCAGCCCCGCGAAGCGGGGGAGGGGGACCGCCGCGCGCAGCGCGGTGGTGGAGGGGGCGCAACAGCCCGGCGCCGGGTCATGAAAGACCTGCAGCTCAAGAGCCAGCGGTTCCGGGCCGAGCGGGAGTGGGACTGGCGGCGGCTGGAGTCGCTGCTGGGGCGGGTCGAGCGGCGCTCGGCGGCCAGCCTCAGCGACGAGGAGCTGCTGGCGATCCCGGTGCTCTACCGCTCCACCCTGTCGTCGCTGTCGGTGGCGCGGGCCACGTCGCTCGACCACAGCCTGATCGACTACCTGGAGAGCCTTTCCACCCGCGCCTACTTCTTCGTCTACGGCGCGCGGGCCAACGTGCGCCAGCGGCTGGGACGCTTCTTCACCGAGACCTGGCCGGCGGCGGCGAAGGACCTCTGGCGCGAGACCCTGGCCTCGTTCCTGATCACCGCGGTGGCGGCGCTGGTCGGCTACCTGCTGGTGGCCGGCGATTCCGGCTGGTTTGCGGGCCTGGTGCCCGGCGGCCTGGTCGAAGGGCGCGATCCCACCGCCACCACCGCCTACCTGAAGAGCGTGCTCTACGACGGCGGCGGCAAGCAGAGCGGGCTGGCGGTGATGGCGGCCTTCCTGTTCAGCCACAACGCCCAGATCGCCATCTTCTGCTTCGCGCTGGGCTTCGCCTTCTGCCTGCCGACGGTGTTCCTGCTGCTGGAGAACGGGCTGACGCTGGGGGCCTTCTTCGCCCTCTACGCCTCGCGGGGCCTGGCCTTTCAGCTCGGCGGCTGGCTCTTCATCCACGGCGTCACCGAGCTCTTCGCCATCATCCTCGGCGGCGCGGCGGGCTTCCGCATCGGCTGGCGGGTGGCCTTCCCGGGCGACCGCTCGCGGCTCGACGCAGCCGCCGAGGCCGGCCGCTCGGCCGCGCCGGTGATCGCCGGGGTGGTGCTGATGCTGATCGTCGCCGGGCTGCTGGAAGGCTTCGCCCGCCAGCTGATCACCGACGACATCGCCCGCTACGCCATCGCCGGCTCGACCCTCATCATCTGGCTCGGCTACTTCTACCTGCCGCGGCGAAGGACCAGCCCCCGATGACCGCCGCTGGCGCCCGCGCGCCCCGCCCGAAGCCGGGCGCGGCGCCCAGAACCGAGCTTCGCCAGTTCGTCACCCCCGAGGGCGTCGACCTGCGCCTGCGCATCGGCTCGGCCGGCGAGCGCGCCGCGGCCTTCCTGCTGGACGCCCTCTTCATCGTGCTGGCGCTGGTGGCGCTCACCCTGCTGACCGTCTTCGCCTTCAACGCCATCGGCGCGCTGGGCGCGGCGGACGTGAAGAACGGCCTGGGCGAGGCGATGGGCATCGTCTGGCTGCTGGGCGCCTTCGCGCTGCGCAACGGCTACTTCGTGCTCTTCGAGCTGTCGCCGCGCGCCGCCACGCCCGGCAAGCGGATCATGGCCCTGCGGGTGGCCGCCCGCGACGGCGGCCGCCTCACCGCCGAGGCGGTGTTCGCCCGCAACGCCATGCGCGAGATCGAGGTGTTCCTGCCGCTGACCTTCCTGCTGGCCTCGGGCCTCGGCGCCACCGACCCGATCGGCGGCTGGCTGGTGCTGCTGGGCCTGATCTGGACCGGCGGCTTCGCCCTCTTCCCGCTGTTCAACCGCGACCGCCTGCGGGTCGGCCACTTCGTAGCCGGCACCTGGGTGGTGAAGGCGCCCCGCGAGCGGCTCAGCATCGACCTGCTGGACGCCCAGGGCGCGCTCGCGGCGGACCACTACGCCTTCGCGCCCGAGCAGGTCGGCGCCTACGGCATCAAGGAGCTGCACGTGCTCGAGGACGTGCTGCGCCGCAAGGACCGCAAGACCATGGCCGCGGTCGCCGACCGCATCCGCGCCAAGATCGGCTGGCGCCCGCGCGAGGACGAGACCGACGCGGCGTTCCTCGCCGCCTACTACGGCGCCCTGCGCGCTCGCCTGGAAACCCAGCTGCTGTTCGGCCGCCGCCGCAAGGACAAGTTCGACCTGGGGTGAGGGCCTACATCCGGTCCTCCGCGAAAGCGGGACCCAGTTTTTTTTGGGGGATACAGCCAGCGGCACGTTCGCCAGGGTCGTCCACGAACAACACGAACAGGCCGCGCCCCTTTCCACCCCACCAATGTCATCCCGGAGAGCCCGCCGTCAGGCGGGACTCATCCGGGATCTGCTTCGCACAGCGGCGCTGAGGAGATCCCGGATGACTCCGCTCCGCGGGTCTCCGGGATGACACTGATAGGTGGGTGAAGAGGCGCGAACCGTTCGTGTTGTCGTGGACTCACCCTGAGCTCCGCCCTCGCCGCGAAGGGCCGGCTTAATCGAACACCGAGGCCAGCTGTTCCACGCCGATGCCTTCCTTCGACTGGCGCAGCTCGAAATAGATCGAGGCGATGCCGACCGAGCTGACGCTGGCGAGCAGGGTGTTGATCACCAGGGCGAAGCCGGTCTGCACCCACATCAGCGTCTGGAAGCCCTGCGGCAGCTGCCCCGGCGCGGCCCGCATGGCGCCGGCGCTGGAGGCGACGCTGACCGCGGCGATGGAGCCCAGCACCATCTGCACGATCCAGGTGACGACGATGTAGGCGAGCATCAGGCCGAAGATCGCCCCGCGGTGATTGCGGGTCAGGTCGAGGCTGCGACCCAGCGCGCCGAACACGCCGACGCCCTCCATCACCGCCGCCGGGGCCGCCACGCACCAGGCCAGCGCCAGCAGCACGCCCGGGACGATGAAGAGGATGAAGCCGAGCGTGCAGCCTACCCAGGCGATGATGGAGATGCCGATCAGCGGCAGGAAGAAGCGGAAGCCGACGCCCAGGCTTTCGCCGAAGCTCACCTTGCGGCCGGCGAGGTCGCCCACCGTGGCGTGGATCACCGCCGCCTGCAGCACGGCGTTGCAGACGATGCTGATCAGGAAGCCGAGCGCCCCCAGGCCGAGCCGCACCGGCGCGAAGAAGTTCAGCGCGTTCGCCGAGAAGACGCCGAGCTGCGCGAAGGAGACCACGGCCGTCGGCGCCCCCACCAGCAGCACCGACAGCAGCAGCAAGGTGGTGAGGTTGCGGCCCAGCACCGCGAACAGCCGCGAGATCACCGTCCCCATGGAGAATGCGGCCGGCATCGGTATGGCGGTCATGCGCCTCGCCCTCGGATTGGACCCGGGGCCGAGACTAGCGCGTCCTCATCCGCCGCCAAGCCCGCTACTCCGCAGGCTCCGGCACCTTGGCGCCGAGCATGAAGTCCGACGGGTTCGGGGCCAGCGTGGCGCTCCAGTAGTCGACCAGCGGGAACGGCCAGTTCTGCGACACCCGGCCGAGCGCGTTCTTGTACCAGCTCGACACCTGCGGCGCGCCCCAGGCCATCTTGGCGTTGGCCTCGTCGACCCGGACGTTGAAGGCGTCGTGCACGTCCGGGCGCACCTCCAGCGTCTCGGCGCCGGTCTGCGCCATCAGCTGCAGGCAGCCGACGATGTAGCGGACCGAGCATTCGGAGAAGAAGATGATCGAGCCGTTGACGACGATGTTGGTGTTGGGCCCGTAGATCATGAAGAAGTTGGGGAAGCCCGGCGTGGTCATGCCCAGGTAGGCGCGCGCGTCGCCGGCCCACTGGTCGTGCAGGTCGCGCCGGCCGCGGCCCTTCACCCGATAAGTCTTCAGGAACGACGAGGCGGTGAAGCCGGTGCCGTAGATGATCACGTCGAAGCCGCGCGCCTCGCCGTCTTTCGTCTCGATCCCGGTCTCGGTGATGCGGGCGATCGGGTCGGTGACCAGCTCGACGTTGCCCCGCTTCAGCGCCGCGATCCACAGGCCGTCGTCGCGCAGGATGCGCTTGCCGCCCATCGGGTACTCGGGGATCAGGTGCTTGATCAGGTCGGGCCGGTCCTCGGCCTGCGCGCCGATGGCCATCGACAGCATCTCGCGCATCACCGCGTTGGCCGGGCTGACCGCGCCGGGGCCGCCGTTCCAGGTCGGGTCGGCCTTCACCGCCTCGTAGATGCCGTCGGTGAGCATCCAGAACAGCCAGAAGCGGTACCACTTGCCGTAGAAGGGCATGTGCTCGATCAGCCAGTTCTCCGCCGCGGTGGTGGGCTCGTGGTAGTCAGGCGTCGGCGCCAGCCACGGCGGCGTGCGCTGGAACACGGTCAGGTGCGCGGCTTCCTTGGCCACCTCCGGCACGAACTGGAAGGCGCTGGCGCCGGTGCCGATCACCGCGACGCGCTTGTCCTTCAGGTCGACGTCGTGGCGCCAGCGGGCCGAGTGGAAGGCCGGGCCCTTGAAGTCGCCCACGCCGGGCACGTCCGGGAAGCGCGGCTGGTTCAGCTGCCCGACCGCAGAGATCACCGCCTTGGCGCTCAGCGTCTCGGCCTGGCCGTCCTTGCCCGTCACCCGCACCCGCCACATCGACGCCGCCTCGTCCCACGCCGCCTCCTCCACCTGCGTCTCGAAGCGGATGTGCTCCCGCAGGCCGTGCTTGTCGGCGACGTTCTTGAAGTAGGCCAGCAGCACCGGCTGCGGCGAGAAGTGGTTCGGCCACTCATGGTTGGGCTCGAACGAATAGCTGTAGAGGTGGCTGGGGTTGTCGACCCGGCAATCCGGATACTGGTTCTCGAACCAGGTGCCGCCCACTTCCGGGTTCTTCTCGACGATGGTGAAGGGGACGCCGGCCTCCTTCAGCCGGATGCCGGCCAGCAGGCCCGACATCCCGGCGCCGACGATCACCACCGGCATGTGCGGCGCGGCTGCCTTCAGCTTTGGCGACGACCAGTCCGGCCGCTTCGGGTCGATGCCCGACATGGCCAGCTCTTCCATCAGGAACGGCGCATAGTGCTCGGGGATGTCGGCGCCGGCGACGAAGTCCATCATCGCCCGCACGGTCTCCAGGCTGGGCTGCGGCGCCAGCGGCGCGCCGGCCAGGTGCGCCTCGATCGCCGCCTTCGCCCTGGTGCGCAGCTCGGCTTGAGTCGCCGCCGAATAGCCGCCGACCTTGGAGTCGCCGAAGAAGTCGTACACGGGCCAGTTGGCCTTGGTGACGAAGCTGGCGTCACCGGTCAGGTGCACCATGGCCGCGGCCAGCGACGGCAGGTGGGCGTCGGCGAGCGCGGCTTCCAGCTCGGCTGAATGGTCGGTCATGGCGGTTTCCTCGCAAAAGCCGGCGCCCAGAGTGAGGCCTTGACGCAGCGGACGTCCAGGGGCCCGAAAGTAGGGACACACACGCTTTTCCGTCGCTTCACCGGCCGTCCGGATCGGAAAAGCGCGTGTGTCCCTACTTTCCGTCGGCCCAGGTTCGGGCGCATGAAACGGCTATGAAGACCCTCCTCATCGCCGGCGCCAGCGGCGTGATCGGCGCGGCGGCGGCCGAGCACTTCGCCTCCCTGCCGGGCTGGCGGGTGGTCGGCGTCTCGCGCCGGGCGCCCGAACCGGCGCCGCGCGGCTACGAGCACGTGGCGCTCGACCTCACCGACGCCGCCGCTTGCCGCGCGGCCGCGGCCGGCTTCGGCGAAGTGACCCACGTGGTCTACGCGGCCCTGTTCGAAAAGCCCGGCCTGGTCCCCGGCTGGTTCGAGCAGGACCAGATGCAGACCAACCTCGCCATGATGCGCAATCTGATGGACCCGCTCTTCGAGCGCGCGGCGGGCCTCGCCCACGTCAGCGTGCTGCAGGGGACCAAGGCCTATGGGGCGCACGTCCACCGGCTGAATATCCCGGCGAAGGAGGACAGCCCCCGCGATCCGCACGACAACTTCTACTGGCTGCAGGAAGACTACATCCGCGCCGCCCGCGAGGGGGCGGACTGGCGCTTCACCATCTGGCGCCCGCAGGTGGTGTTCGGCGGCGCGCTCGGCGTCGCCATGAACCTGATCCCGATCCTCGGCGTCTACGGCGCCATCTGCCGCGAGCTCGGTCGGCCGTTCGTCTGCCCGGGCGAGCATGGCCACGTGATCGAGGCGGTCGACGCCGACCTGATCGCCCGCGCGCTGGCCTGGGCCGCCGAGGCGCCTGCCGCCGCCGACCAGACCTTCAACATCACCAACGGCGACGTCTTCGTCTGGGAGAACGTCTGGCCGGCCATCGCCGGCGCGCTCGGCCTCGAACCCGCCTCCGGCGAGCCGGTGCGCCTCTCGCAGTTCCTCCCGGAGCACGCCGAGGTGTGGGACCGGATCGTCGCCAGGCATGGCCTGAAGGCCCCGCCGATGGCGGACCTGGTCGGCCAGTCGCACCACTACGCCGACTTCCTGTTCGCCTGGGGCGCGACCGGGCCGATCCCGCCGGCGCTGGTCAGCACCGTCAAGCTGCGCCAGGCCGGCTTCGGCGACTGCGTCGACACCGAGGCGATGTTCAGCAAGTGGCTCGGGCGGCTGGTGGAGCGGCGGGTGCTGCCGGCGCCATGACGGCCGGCCGGTGAACTACCGCCACGCCTTCCACGCCGGCAACCACGCCGACGTGTTCAAGCACGCCGCGCTGACGCTGGTGCTGGAGCACCTCAGCGCCAAGCCGCAGCCGTTCGCCGTGCTCGACACCCACGCCGGCATCGGCGCCTACGACCTGACCTCGGAGGGCGCGCAGAAGACCCGCGAGTACGAGGAGGGCGTCGGCCGCATCTTCGGCCGCGACTTGCCCGCGGCGACGGCCTACGCCCAGTTGCTGGCGGCGATGAACCCGGACGGCCTCGCCGCCTATCCCGGCTCGCCGGAGATCCTGCGGCGGCTGATGCGGGACGACGACCGGCTGATCGCCTGCGAGCTGCATCCGGCCGACGCCGAGGTGCTGCAGGCGCGCTACCGGGCCGATCCACGTGTCGCCGTGCATCGCCGCGACGGCTACGAGGCGGTGGGCGCACTGCTGCCGCCGCCCGAGCGCCGCGGCCTCGTCTTGATCGACCCGCCGTTCGAGCAGCCGGATGAGGCTGCGCGGATGACCGCCGCCCTCGTGGCGGGGCTGCGCAAGTGGCCGACCGGCATCTTCATGGCCTGGTATCCGGTCAAGGACCGCGTCATCGGCGACGCGCTGGCGGCCGCGGCGACCCGGACGCCGTTCCCGAAGGCTTTGCGGGCCGAGTTCCTGCCCTACCGGCCCGACGGCGTCGCCATGGCCGGCGGCGGCCTCCTGATCGTAAACGCGCCTTGGAAGCTGGACGAGAAGCTGACGGCGCTGTGCCGCGAGCTGGTCCCGCTGATGAGCGATGGTCGCGGGACGTGGGCGGTGGAGTGGCTGACGCCGCAGTAACTCGCAATCAACCAACTATGTCATCCCGGCCGGAGCGCAGCGGAGAGCCGGGACCTACTTTGCGCGATCGTTGAAGCAGGTCCCGGATGACTCCGCTGCGCGGGTCTCCGGGATGACACGGGAGGAGGAGGAGGGGAGTCAGGCGCTGCGCCCCCGCGCCGTCACCGGCCAGATGGCTTCCAGGGTGTCGCCGCGGACCACGTGGTAGGCCTCGTAGAGGTTCACCGTCGGGTCGCAGTGCGGGGCGCCCAGCGTCACCCGCTCGCCGAGCTTCGGCGGCGCGACGCCGCGCGGCGGCACGATCGCGCCGTGCTCGTCGCCCATGAAGTGGTAGGCGCTGCCGTCCGCCGCCCCGGCTAAAATCGACGGCGGGCCGGCCTCGGTGGCCATCGCCTTCAGCCCGGCGTCGACCGTCACCAGCATCGGATGGCTGGCGCTGATCACCCGCGCATCGATCATCAGCGAGGTCTCGAACGGCCGCGCGGCGTCCTCGGTCAGCGCACAGTCATTGTACTGACGATCCATGAAGACGTAGCTGCCCACCTGCAGCTCGGTGAAGACGCCCAGCGCGCCGTCGATGGCGTGGGTGCCGGTGCCGCCGCCGCTGACGATGGCGGGCGCCAGGCCCGCGGCCGTCAGCGCCTCGATGGTCGCGGTCAGCTTCTCCATCTTGGTCACGATCGCCTCGCGGCGGGCGGCGAAATCCTCGATGTGCTGCTCGGCGCCGCAGTAGAACTGCAGGCCGCCGAAGCTGAGGCTGGGATGCTCCGTGATCTGATGGGCCAGCGCCACGGCGGCCGCCGCGTCGGCGACGCCGGTGCGGCGCAGGCCCGGATCGAGGTCGACCAGCAGCGTCAGGCTCACGCCCGCCGCCTTCGCCGCCGCGCCGATGGCGGCCACCGCGTCCGGATGGTCGCACGAGGCCATCAGGCCGGGGCTGCGGCCCGCCAGCGCGATGAGCCGCTCCACCGCCGCCTCGCCGACGACCGGCGAGGTGATCAGCAGCCCCCCGATCCCGCCCTCGGCCAGCGCCTCCGCCTCGCCCAGCTTGGCGCAGCAGACCCCCAGCGCCCCGGCCGCGATCTGGCGGCGGGCGATGTCGACGCTCTTGTGGGTCTTGGCATGGGGCCTGAGGTTCAGCCCCGCCTTGGCCGCGAAGCCCGCCATCGCCGCGATGTTGCGATCCAGCGCTTCGACATCCAGCACCAGCGCCGGCGTGTTGAGCGACTTGCGCGAGCCCTGCCGGCCGATCAGGTGGGCGTGGAGGGTTTCAGCGTAGGTCACCGCACAATCTCCCCTAAACCCGCTCATCCCGGCGCCAGCCGGGACCCAGGCAGCCGCTGATGTCGTCCCGGGCGCCGCAAGGCTCCAACGACGAAAAACACGAAAAGCACGAACGCAGCCGGACGAGGCGCTCCAACGCGGGGCGAAGAGCCTGTTCGTGCTTCTCGTGTTTTTCGCCGGGATGAGCGGGTCAATGGGCTACAGGCTGAACGCGAACAGCTCGGCCAGGTGGCCGTTGAGGAACTTGGCCGTGGGATCGATCCGCTTCCTCACCGCGCCCCACTTTTCCGCGTCCGGATAGAGGCGCAGCACGTCGGCGCTGGTCAGGGTGTGGCGCTTGGCCCAGTGGGGGCGGCCGCCGGCGGCCTGGAACACCTGCTCGACGCCGGCGAAGGCCTCCCGCCAGTTCATCCTGGCGTACTGGTGGAAGCTGATGGAGACGCAGTCGCGGCCCTGCATCGGCGAGAGCCAGATATCGTCGGCGGCGACGGTGCGGTATTCGAACGGGAAGATGATCGGCCAGCGGCTGTCGCGCACCAGCGTCATCGCCCGGCGCAGCGCCTCGGGCCCGTTCGCGGCCGGGATCTCGTACTCCATCTCCTCGAACTTGACGCTGCGCTCGGAGGGGAAGATCCGTCCCGCCGGCCCGGCGCGCTCGGAATCGCGGATCGCGCGGGTCAGCATGCGCTGCAGCACCGGGGCGGTGCGCGGCCACGCGGTGACGAGGTCGCAGACCGCCTGGAAGACCGTGTCCTCGAACTCGCCGGGCGCGGGGCTGTCGCCCTCGTCGACCACGTCGAGGGTCTTCAGCGTCACATGCTCGGAGTAGGGGAAGTGGAAGAACTCCACGTGCCGGTGGGCGTCGGCCAGCGCGTCCCACTCGTCCAGGGTCTTGGCCAGCGACTGGCGGCGGATGGTCTCCTTCAGCCGGTAGGCCGGCAGCACCCGCATGCGGATGGCGGTGACCACGCCCAGCATGCCGAGCGAGAGCCGCGCGGCCTGGAACAGCTCCGGGTCCTGGGCGCGGTCGCATTCCACGTGCGTTCCGTCGGCCAGCACCAGGCGGAAGCCCTCGGCGGCGGTCGCCAGCGAGCCCAGGGTGCGGCCGGTGCCGTGGGTGGCGGTGGAGACCGCGCCGGCGATGGCCTGCTTGTCGATGTCGCCCTGGTTGACCAGCGAGAGGCCCTGGTCCCAAAGCGCCGCGGTCAGCTTGCCGATCGGCCAGCCGGCCGGGACCCAGGCGCTCTGGCGGTCCTCGGCGACCTCGATCTCGCCCTCCAGCTCCAGCAGCGACAGCAGCAGGCCGTCGGTGGCGCAGAGCGGCATGAAGGAGTGGCCGGCGCCCGTCACCCGCACCTTGGCGGCGGCCGCGACCAGGTTCCGCAGCTCGGCGAGCGTCTTCGGGCGCTCCGCCGCCATCGGCGCGGCGACCACGCTGCCCGACCAGTTTCGCCACTCGGCCAAGATTCTTAGCTCCCGATGAGGTCGCCTCCCGTGCTTCATTGCAGGAAAGCGCGGGGCGCGGAAGCCGGAGGACGAGATGGACGACTACGCCGAATACGACGGCGTCGGCCTGGCCGAGCTGGTGCGCAAAGGCGAGGTGACGCCCGCCGAGCTGGTCGAGGCCGCCATCGCCCGCATCGAGCGGCGCAACCCCGCCATCAACGCGGTGGTCTACAAGGCCTTCGACGAGGCGCGCGCCAAGGCGAACGCGGCGCCGGACGGGCCGCTGCGCGGCGTCCCGTTCCTGGTCAAGGACCTGCTGATCGCCGTCGCCGGCTGGCCGCGCACCAGCGGCAGCCGCTTCTTCCGGCAGACGGTCGACACCGAGGATTCCGGGCTGATGCGCCGCTACCGTGAGAGCGGGGTGGTGACGCTCGGCAAGACCAACCTCTCGGAGTTCGGCATCGCCGGCACCACCGAGGGCCAGCTCTACGGCCCCTGCCGCAATCCCTGGAACCTGGACCACATCGTCGGCGGCTCGTCGGGCGGTTCGGCGGCGGCGGTGGCGGCCGGCATCGTGCCGATGGCGCACGGCGGCGACGGCCGCGGCTCGATCCGTATCCCCGCCTCCTGCTGCGGCCTGGTGGGGTTGAAGCCGACCCGCGACCGCGTCGTCGACCTGCCGGACGGCTACGACTTCGCCCAGGGCTTCGTCGTCGAGCACGTGATCAGCCGCACGGTGCGCGACACGGCGGTGATGCTCGATGCGACCGGCATCGAAGAGCCTGGCACGCCCTACGCCTATCCGCGCAAGGACCGCCCCTACGCCGAGGAGGTGCTGCGCGCGCCCGGCCGGCTGAAGATCGCCTACTCGTCCGAGACCGCCAACGGCCGGCCGGCACACCCCGAGGTGATCGCGGCGCTGGAGGAGGCCGCCGAGCTGCTGCGCCGGCTGGGCCACGAGGTGGTTCCGCAAGGGCTCGGCGTCGACCAGCGCTCGCTCTGGGGGGCGCAAAACGCCTTCTCCGGCGCCAACTTCGCCGCCGGCCTCAGGGCGATGATCGCCGAGACCGGACGGGAGCCCGAGGGTGACGACTTCGAGCCGCTCACCTGGGCCAGCTGGAAGGGCGGCCAGCGCATCGTCGGCATGGACGCCATGGCCGACGCGCAGAAGCTGCGGGTGCTGGCGCGCCAGGCGCTGCAGCTTTGGGAGACGTTCGACGTCTTCCTGACGCCGACCCTCTCCGCGCCGCCGCCGCCGATCGGCTACCTGTCGCCGGTCGCCAACGCGCCGCGCGACGTCGGCCGGCGCAACGGCGAGTTCTTCTCCTACCCCGGCGTCGCCAACATGACCGGCCAGCCGTCGATCTCGCTGCCGCTGGCCTGGTCGTCGGCCGGCCTGCCGATGGGCATGATGTTCACCGCCCGCTACGCCGACGAAGCCACGCTGTTCCGGTTAGCCGCCCAGCTGGAGAAGGAAGCGCCGTGGAAGGACAAGCGCCCGCCGATCTGGAACTGACTTTTGCTGAATCGTCGCCTCGAGCCCCTTCAAGGGGGCGGGCTTCAAAGCGCCGGCAGGGCCAGCGCGCGCTGGGCCCAGGGCAGGGCGGTGGTGAGTTGCTCGCGCTGCACCCGGCGGACGAATGGCGCGTCCGGGATGATCGGCAGCCCCGCCCGTCCGGCGAAGTAGCCGCTGACGTATGCCGCGACGCCCGGCGCGGCCGGCAGCACCTCGTCCGGCGCCGGGCCGCCCTCGTAGTGCAGGCTCGCGAGCCAGAAGCCGAGGTCGAGGTCGGGATTGCCGAGGCTGGCGGCGGCCCAGTCGATCAGCTTCGCCGCGCTGCCAAGCAGGCACATGTTGTCGCTGCGCAGGTCGAAGTGGCAGGGCGCGGCGCCGGCGGTCGGGCACGCAGCCTCGGCCGCCAGCAAGCCGGGCAGCACCGCCGCCAGCCACTCGGGTGACGCAAGACCGAGTGAGAGGAATGGCCCGGGATCGGCCGCCACCATGCCCCAGCCCGCCGTTCCGGGGCCATGCACGGCCTCGAAGCTGGGGAGCGGCGCGGCCGAGCGATGCAGCTTGTCGATCGTGGCCAGCACGGCGTCGAGGCGCGCCGACGTCCACGGCGGCGGCCAATCGGCGGCGCTGAGGTCCTCGATGGCCAGCAGCGGCTGGGTGTCGTGGTCCTCGCACCCGATCAGCACCGGCCGCACGGCGCCATTCACGGCCTGGTAGGCCGCCATCTCCCGCCGCAGCATCGCGGCGGTGGTGCGCGTGGTGGCCGCCTTGACGAACGCCCGCTCGCCGCCGCGGCTGACTACATAGCGCGCCGCCGGCGTGTAGCCGCCGCGCACCTGGCGCCAGGCTTCGGGCGCCCAGCCCAGCAGCGCGTGGACGCGCTCGGCGAGCGCGTCATCCGGCGCGCCGTTCACGCCGCCGGCCGCGCCGGGATGGTCAGGCCGCGTTGCACGGCGGGGCGGGCGAGGCCGTGGTCGAGCCAGGCGGCGACGTGGGCGTAGCTGTCGAAGCCCACCAGCTCGCGCGCGTCGTAGAAGCCGACCAGGTTGCGCACCCAGCCGAGCGTGGCGACGTCGGCGATGCTGTAGTCGGCGCCCATCAGCCAGTCGCGCCCGTCGAGGCGCGCGTCCAGCACGCCGAGCAGCCGCTTGCTCTCGTCGACGTAGCGGGCGAGCGGCCGCTTGTCCTCCCAGGTCCGCCCGGCGAACTTGTTGAAGAAGCCCACCTGGCCGAACATCGGCCCCACCGCCGCCATCTGGAAGAACACCCAGGCCAGCGTCTCGTAGCGGGCCGCCGGGTCGGTTGGCATCAGCTTGCCGGTCTTGTCGGCCAGGTAGACCAGGATCGCGCCGCTCTCGAAGAGGCCGAACGGCTTGCCGCCCGGCCCGTCCGGATCGACGATGGCCGGAATCTTGCCGTTGGGATTGAGCGAGATGAACTCCGGCGTCTTGTTCTCGTCCTTCATGATGTCGACGAGGTGCGGCTCGTACGGCAGGCCGATCTCCTCCAGCATGATCGACACCTTCACCCCGTTGGGCGTCGGCAGACCGTAGAGCTGCAACCGGTCCGGGTGCTGGGCCGGCCAGCGCCGGGCGATCGGAAAATCGGCAAGTGCGGTCACGCTTTGCTCTCCCATTGCGGCGACTGTCGGGCTTAGATGGCGGTCGAGCCGGCGCGAGGGAAGGCGCCGGCGCTGGAGCCGCGCGGATGATCGAGTTCTTCTTCGACTGCTCCAGCCCCTGGACCTACCTCGCCTTCCACAACATCCAGCCGCTGGTGGCCGAGTTCGGCGCGCAGATCGACTGGCGCCCGATCCTGGTCGGCGGCGTCTTCAACACGGTCAATCCGTCGGTCTACGAACAGCGCGCCCACCCCGTGCCGGCCAAGGCGCGCTATGCCGGCAAGGACCTGCAGGACTGGGCGCGCGTCGCGGGGCTGAAGATCAAGATGCCGCCCAGCGTCTTCCCGGTGAACAGCGTCAAGGCGATGCGTGTCTGCCTGGTGCTGGCGCCGCAGGGCCGGCTGGTCCCGTTCGCCACCGCCGTCTTCGAAGCCTACTGGGGTGCCGACCGCGACATCTCCCGGGATGACGTGCTGCGCGACATCTGCGCCGCCCAGGGCCTCGACGCCGACGCGCTGCTGGCCGCGCAAGGCCAGCAGCCGATCAGGGACCAGCTGCGCGCCAACACCGACGAGGTGATGGCCCGCGGCGGCTTCGGCTCGCCGACCATCTTCATCGGCGGCTCGGACATGTACTTCGGCAACGACCGCCTGCCCCTGGTCCGCGCGGCGCTGGCGCGGGCCAGGGCCGCGGCCTGACACGGGCTCGGAGGACGCATGACCGAGACCTGGGACGACAAGTTCGCCTACCTGGCCGAGTCGCGGCGGATGCTGCACAACGAGGACTACTGGCGCTTCCTGGTCCGCGACGTCTGGCGCCTAACCGAGGCGCCGGTGCGCATCGTCGACTTCGGCTGCGGCTTCGGCTGGGGCGCGATGTGGCTCCTGCCGCTGCTGCCGGCGGGCAGTTCCTACGTCGGCTTCGACATGTCCGAGCAGCTGGTGCGCGAAGGGCAGGCGGTGCTGGACCACGCCGATCTTGCCGCCGTGCTGGCGCGGGGCGAGGCGACCGCGGCGCCCTTGCCATCGGACGCGTTCGACGTCGCCTTCGCCCACACCGTCCTGATGCACCTGCCGGATCAGATGGCCGCGCTGACCGAGATGATCCGGGTCACCCGTCCCGGTGGCCTCGTCATCACCTGCGACGCCAGCCACAACGCCATCAACGCCATGCTGCACATTCACGAGACCGACGAGCAGCAGAAGACGCCGCTGGCGCTGTGGCAGAAGATGGAGGCGACCTGGCGCGCCGCGCACGGCGCCGACGGCAATCTCGGCATGAAGACCCCGGTGCTGATGCGCCAGGCCGGGCTCGTCGACATCGAGGCGCGGGTCAGCGACGCCGTGCGCACCTCGTTCCCGCCGATCGACACTCCGGAAAAAGACCGAACGCTCAAGGCGCTGCTGCACGACGGGCTCGGCGGCTATCCCGCCGACGAGGCGAGCTTTGAGCGGTCGCTCGCCGCGTTCGTCCGCCGTGGGGCGACGCAGGAAGAAGCGGTCGCCGAGCTGCGCCGACAGATGGCCAACGACTATCGCGCCACGCTGGCGGGCTGCCACGTCGTCCAGCCCAGCCTGATGACCATCAGTTACGGGCGAAAGCCGTCCACGGGCGCGACAGGCAATGCCTGATCGGAAACGCGACAACGCCGGAGCGATCATGCCCAGGGCGTCTGCGTTGGCAGCGCTGGCGTTGTCATCCGTCCTGGCCGGCGTCGGGCCTGCACGGGCAGCCGCCGCAGAAGCGGCCTATCCCTCGCCCTGGGCGCTGGGCGATGCGGCTTGGGCGCAGCTGCAGGTGCAAGAGCGGGAGGCGCATGAGCGCGAGAACCCAGGCGACTTGCTCATCATCGAGGGCTTTCCCGCGCGGCGCGTCACCGGCGTGACCTGTCGGCGAAGCCAGCCAGGCTCGCCGGATGTCGTCTGCAAGCTCACCATCGTCTGGAGAGATGGATCGCGCGACAGGCTGGGTGCGACGATGACCGCGTCTGACGAGGGTTGGCGCGCGACATCTGCGCGACTGGTCCGCCACCGCAGCGCCTGGTTCGGCTGGCTTCCCTAGATGCGCCGTCCGCGGCCGTCGACGGGGCGCCGCCGCGCCCGCGAGGCCTGACGTCGCGTTGCGCTGGCGCGGCTGAGGCGCGGCGGCGTATGAACGTCGCATTGAGGCCCGTCTAATTCGGAAATTTCAATGATGGACATGCCCGCCCGCGCCGTCACGCGGGCCACCTTCGAGATCACCGTCAACGGCGAGCCGCGGCAGGTCACGCTCGACCTGCGCACCACCCTGCTCGACCTGCTGCGCGAGCATCTCGGCCTGCCCGGCACCAAGAAGGGCTGCGACCATGGGCAGTGCGGGGCCTGCACGGTGCTGGTCGACGGGGTGCGGATCAATTCGTGCCTGTCGCTGGCGATCATGCACGAGGGGCAGAGCGTCACCACCATCGAGGGGGTCGGGCTGCCGCCGGACCTGCATCCGCTGCAGCGCGCCTTCCTGGAGCGCGACGCCTTCCAGTGCGGCTACTGCACGCCCGGCCAGATCTGCTCGGCGCTCGGCATGCTGGACGAGGCGCGGCGCGGCGAGCCCAGCCAGGCGACGGATGACCTCGCCAGCGAGACTGTCCCGCTCACCGACGAGGAGATCCGCGAGCGGATGAGCGGCAACATCTGCCGCTGCTCGGCCTATCCGCAGATCCTCGAAGCCATCCGAGACGTGGCGGGGCCGGTCGCATGAGACCTTTTACCTACGAGCGGGCGCAGAGCCCGGCCGAGGCGGCCAAGGCGGCGGCCGAGACGCCCGGCGCCAAGTTCCTCGCCGGCGGCACCAACCTGCTGGACCTGATGAAGCTGGAGATCGAGCGGCCCGCGCACCTGATCGACGTGGGCCGCCTGCCGCTGGCCGCCATCGAGGCGACGCCGGAGGGCGGCCTGCGGCTCGGCGCGGTGGTCAGCAACAGCGCCGCGGCCGCCGACCGGCGCGTGCGCAGCCGCTATCCCGTGCTCACCCAGGCGCTGGTCGCCGGCGCCTCGGCGCAGCTGCGCAACAAAGCCACGCTCGGCGGCAACCTGATGCAGCGCACCCGCTGCGGCTACTTCTACGACCCCGCCAAGCCCTGCAACAAACGCCAGCCGGGGGCCGGCTGCGCGGCGCTGGCCGGCGATGCGCGCGCCAACGCCATCCTCGGCGCCAGCGAGGCCTGCGTCGCCACCCATCCGTCCGACATGGCCGTCGCGCTCGCGGCGCTGCAGGCGAGCGTCGAGACGGTGGCGCCGTCGGGCCGCAGCCGCACGATCGCCATCGACGACCTGCACCGGCTGCCCGGCGACGCGCCGCACATCGAGACCAACCTGGAAGCCGGCGAGCTGGTCACCGCCATCGTGCTGCCGCCGCCGCCCGAGGGCCGGCAGGACTACCGTAAGGTGCGCGACCGCGCCTCCTACGCCGGCGGGCTTTTCAGCCTGGCGGTGGCGGGCGGGCGGATGGCGCTGGGCGCGGTGGCGCTGAAGCCCTGGCGCGCGGCCAAGGCCGAGGCCGCCCGCGCCGCCGGCGCGACCCCCGCGGAGGCGGCCGAGGCCGAGCTGGAGGCGGCCCAAGGCCTCGGCCGCAACGACTTCAAGATCACCCTGGCGCGGCGCGTGATGATCGACGCGCTGGAGCAAGCGACGAGGACTGGCCGATGAGCAGCATCGCCGACTACGCCCGGCCCAACCCGATCAACCAGAACCGCTCCGGCGTGATCGGCCGCGCGGTCGACCGCTACGAGGGGCCGCTGAAGGTCTCCGGCACCGCGCCCTACGCCTACGAGGCCAAGACCCCGTCGCCGCCGGCCTACGGGGTGCTGGTGGGCGCGGGCATCGGCTGCGGCGCCGTGGTCGCGGTGGACGACGTCGCCGCCAAGGCCGCGCCGGGCGTGAAGCTGGTCTGGCACCTGTTCGACCAGCCGCCTGGCCAGGGCGAGGCGGGCGCCAAGGCCTATGTGCAGTCGCAGGCGGTGGCCGACCCGGTGTTCGTCAGCCCCAAGGTCCGCTACTTCGGCCAGCCGGTGGCCTTGGTGGTCGCCGACACGCTGGAGAACGCCGCCGCGGCCGCCGCGCTGGTGCAGGTGAGCTACGAGGAGGATCCGCTCGCCGAATACGGCTTCGAGCCGGCCGACGCCGGGCCGCAGGAGCACGACCCGGACTCGGTGGTCGGCGAGTTCGAGCTGGCCTTCGGCGAAGCGCCGATCCAGCTCGACGAGGTCTACTCCACCCCGATCCAGAACCACTGCCAGATGGAGCCCTGCGCCACCACTGCCTGGTGGGAGGGCGAAAAGGTGGTGGTGCACACCTCGGTGCAGATGCTGAAGGGCCCGCAGCACCTGGTGGCCGAGACGCTGCAGATCGACCGCCGCAACGTGCACCTGATGTCGCTCTACGTGGGCGGCGGCTTCGGCGGCAAGGGCTCGTCCTACGAGGACCTGGCCTGCGCGGCGCTGGCCTCGCGCACGCTCGGCATGCCGGTGAAGATCGCGCTCAGCCGCCAGCAGATGTTCAACGCCACGGTCCACCGGCCGGCCACCGTGCAGCGCGTGCGCCTCGGCGCGACGCCGGACGGGCGGCTCACCGCCCTGTCGCTGATGGCGGCCACCCACTGCAACCGCAACGCCCCGTTCATCGAGCGCGCCGCGGCCTTCTCGCGCGCCCTTTACGCCGCCCCGCACCGGCTGAGCGGCCACCGGCTGAAGCTGCTCGACATCGCCGTCGCCAGCGCCATGCGCGCGCCGGGCGAGGCCTCCGGCATGGTCAGCCTGGAGGCGGCGATGGACGAGCTGGCCGACCGGCTGGGCATCGACCCGATCGAGCTGCGCATCCGCAACGAGCCCGACAAGCATCCGGAGAGCGGCCAGCCCTACTCGGCGCGGCAGCTGATCGAGTGCATGCAGGACGGGGCGGAGAAGTTCGGCTGGCGCAGCCGCAACCCCAAGCCCGGCCAGGTGCGCGACGGCCGCTGGCTGGTCGGCATGGGCATGGCCGCCGCCATCCGCGGCAACTTCCTGCTGCCCGCCAAGGCCTCGATGCGCGCCCAGGCCGACGGCACCATCCGCCTGCAGCAGGGCATGACCGACATCGGCACCGGCAGCTACACCATCCTGGCGCAGATCGCCGCCGAGACCATGGGCGTCGCGCTGGAGAAGGTGATCGTCGAGATCGGCGATAGCGGGTTTGCGCCCGCGCCCGGCTCCGGCGGCCAGTTCGGCGCCGCCTCGGCTGGCTCAGGGGCGCTGGCCGGCGGCATGGCGCTGCGGGCCAAGCTGACCGAGATGGCGGTCGCCGATCCCGACTCGCCGCTGTTCGGCGCGGCGCCCGAGGCGGTGGAGTTCCGCGACGGCCTCATCACCGTGGAGAACCGCTCGGAGACCATCGCCGCCCTGGTGCAGCGGCTCTCGCCGGCCGGGGTCGAGGCCGAGGGGGCGTCGACGCCGGCGCCCGACATCCGCCAGTTCGCGAGTTACTCGCACGGCGCCCAGTTCGCCGAGGTGGGCGTCGATCCGGTGACCGGTGAGGTGCGCCTGCGGCGCATGCTGGGCGTCTTCGCCTGCGGGCGCATCCTCAACGCCAAGACCGCCAAGAGCCAGATCACCGGCGGCATGATCTGGGGCGTCGGCACGGCGCTGACCGAGACCAACCGCGTCGATCCGCGCTACGGCAGCCTCACTAGCCAGGACCTCGGGACCTACCTGGCGCCGGTGCACGCCGACATCGCCAACCTGGACGCCTATTTCCTCCCCGAGGTCGACGACAAGGCCAACCCGCTCGGCATCAAGGGCGTCGGCGAAGCCGGCATCTGCGGCGCGGCGGCGGCGATCGCCAACGCGGTCTACAACGCCTGCGGGGCGCGGGTGAGGGACTATCCGCTCACGCCGGAGCGGGTGCTGGCGGCGATGGGGGTGGTGTAGCGTCCCTCCCCTTCATGGGGAGGGCCGCCGATGCGCCGGCGTCGGCGGGTGGGGACGTCGGACGCGTCAACGGGCGTGGCGGGCTTCAAAAGACATCCCCGCCCCGACCGCTTCACGGTCTGTCCCTCCCCATGAAGGGGAGGGAGGTCACTCCCCCGCCGGCGTCAGCCGCACCGTCACCTCGGCGGACAGCCCCGCGCGCAGCCGGTTCAGGCCCGGCTGGCCGGGGTCGAGCACCACCCGCACCGGGACGCGCTGGACGATCTTGGTGAAGTTGCCGGAGCCGGGCTCGAACGGCAGCAGGGCGAACTGGGAGCCGGAGCCGGGGGCGATCGAGTCGACGTGGCCGGTGAAGGCGCGGCCGGGCAGGGCGTCGATCTTCACGGTGGCCGGCTGGCCGGCGCGCATGCGGCCGATCTGGGTCTCCTTGAAGTTGGCGGTGACCACCGGCTTTGCCTCGCCGACCAGGGTCATCAGCGTCACCCCCGGCTGCACCATCGCGCCCACCGTCGCCTGGATGTCGGCGACCACGCCGCCGGTGGGCGCCGTGACCTGGGTCTCGCGCTTCTGCAGCTTCGCCGCGTCGAGCTCGGTCTTGGCGCGGTACTCGGCGGCGGTCGCCTCGGCGAGCGCGCCCTCGATCTCGCCGCGGGTGCGGGCCGCCACCAGCGCCTGGCCGCGGGCGGTCTCGAACGCCTGCCTGAGCAGCGGGTCGGCCGCGCCGTTGGTTCCGGCCACCGACCGGGCGGAATTGACCAGGCCCGAGGCCATCTTCTCTTCGGCGTCGAGCCGCGCCAGGCCGGCGTGCGCCTCCTGCTCGGAGGCCCTGGCGGCCATCAGGTCGCCCTGGGCCTTGGTGATCTGCAGGTCGTATTCCTCGGGGTCGATGGTCACCAGCACCTCGCCGGGCTTCACCGCCCGGTTCTCGACCGCGTTCACCGCCTCGACCATGCCGCGCACCTTCGGCGAGACGATGGTCTTGTCGCCCTGCACGTAGGCGTCGTCGGTGGTGGTGGTCGCCTTGTCGGAAAAGATCCACACCAGCCCCGCGGCGATCGCCGCAGCGGCCACCAGGCCAACGGTCAGCGCACGCCAGCGCGCCTGGGCCCCAGCCCCCGGGCCCTCTGTGCCGCCCATGGCCATGCGCGCGGTGTCTAAGCTCCCTCGCCCGCGCGTCCCGTCGCGGCGATGTTGATGCTAGCATGAATTCGCCAGCCGCAAGGGGAGTTGCGAATTGACCGCCGGAAGCCTCGCGGCGAGCCTGGAGCGAAGTCCGCCCGCGGCGCTCGCGCCCTGGAAGAAGCTGGCGATCTTCTTCGCCATGGCCGTCGGCCAGTTCATGGCGCTGCTGGACATCCAGATCGTCGTCGCCTCGATGAGCTCGATCCAGGCCGGGCTGTCGGCCAGCCTCGACGAGATCGACTGGATCCAGACCGCCTACCTGATGGCCGAGATCGTGATGATCCCGCTGTCGGCCTACCTGGCCCAGGCCTTGTCGACCCGCTGGGTGTTCGTCGGCTCGGCGGCGCTCTTCACCCTCACCAGCCTCTTTTGCGGCATCGCCTGGGACCTGCCGTCGATGGTGGTGTTCAGAGCGGTGCAGGGCTTCGTCGGCGGGGCGATGATCCCGCTGGCCTTCGCCACCGGCTTCACCTTCTTCGACGGCGCCGAGGCGGCGACGGCGACGGCGGTGCTGGGGGTGATGTCGACGCTGGCGCCGACGCTGGGGCCCGCCATCGGCGGCTGGATCACCGACGGGCTCGGCTGGCGCTGGCTGTTCTTCGTCAACATCCCGCCGGGCCTGGCGGTGGCCCTGTCGCTGGTGGCGCTCGGCCGCTTCGAGAAGGCCGACCCGCGGCTGCTGCTGAAGATCGACTGGCTGCACGCGGCCAGCCTCGCCGGCTTCCTGGGCGCCCTGCAGTACGTGCTGGAGGAGGGGCCGCAGCGGGCCTGGCTCCAGGACCGTGTGGTCGCCTCGATGGCCTGGGTCGCCGGCGTCTCCGGCCTGGTTTTCATCGAGCGCTGCCTGTTCTCGCCACGGCCGCTGGTCAACATCTCGCCGTTCCGCCAGCGCGGCTTCGTCGCCGCCAGCATCCTCTCGTTCGTGATCGGCTTCGGCATCTTCACCAGCGTCTACCTGACGCCGGTGTTTCTCGCCCGGGTGCGCGGCTACACCAGCCTCGACATCGGTTCGACCGTGTTCATCGCCGGCGTCTTCATGACCCTGTCGGCCGGCCCCTCGGCCTGGCTCGCCGCACGGGTGGACCTGAGGGTGCTGATGGTCGCCGGACTGCTGCTCTACGGCGCCTCCTTCTGGATGATGTCGTCGATGACCCCTCAGTGGGGCTTCTGGGAGCTGTTCTGGCCGCAGGCGGTGCGCGGCGCGGCGGTGCTGCTGACCATGGTCTCGGTGGTGGGCATGGCGTTGCGCGACATGCCGGACGACGAGCTGAAGGACGCCTCGGGCTTCAACAACCTGTTGCGCAACCTCGGCGGCGCGTTCGGCATCGCCGCCGTCAACACCTGGCTGATCGACTTCACCCAGTCGCACGCGGCGATGCTCGACCAGGCGCTGGGGCGCACGCCAGGCGCGGCCCGGGAGGCGCTGACCGGGCTGGCCTTGCGCTTCGGCGAGAGCGGCCTCGGGCCGGCCCGCAGCCAGGGCGCGGCGGCGCAGACGCTGCTGCAGGGCGTGGGCGGGCAGGCGCTGACGCTGGCCTTCGACGACGTGTTCCGCATCACCGCCTGGCTGTTCGTCGCCTGCCTGCTGGTCGTGCCCTTCTGCCGCGGCGGCCCGATGACGCATCGCCAACGCATCCACCATCACTGAATCTGCCATGAAGGCGCCGCGGATTGCCGCTAGCGGGCCATGCGGGGCGTCGCGGCGCTTGGGCGGAGCTTGGGCGCAGGCTAAGGTCGCCCACCCGGAAGGTTTCTTTTGAGCATGATCGAACGAGCAAAGAGCGTCTTCATCGCTCTGGCGGCCGTGGGCGCGCTGGCCGGCGCCACCGCGGCGCTGGCGCAGATGAACGCCATCGCCAATGGGCCGCTGGCGACGCAGTCGCAGAGCGGCGCGCAGTCGGTCGACGACGCGGCCTATCCCTTCACCCGCCCCAATCCCGAGGCGGAGATCGGCAAGCTGCCCAACGGCCTCACCTATGGGGTGATGCGCCGCGCCGGCACCCGCAAGGTGTCGGTGATCCTGATGGTGGGGGCCGGCAGCCAGGACGAGACCGCCAGCGAGCGCGGCGTCGCCCACTTCCTCGAGCACATGTCGTTCAACGGCTCGACCCACTTCCCGCCCGGGACGGTGATGAAGGATTTCGCCGACATCGGCGTCTCGATCGGCCGCGACCAGAACGCCCAGACCACCTTCGATTCGACCACCTTCAGCCTCGACGTCTCCGAGATCACGCCCCAGCGGCTCGACCTCGCCTTCAACTGGCTGCGCGACGTCGCCGACGGCTCGACCATCGAGCAGGCGCAGGTCGACCGCGAGCGCGGGGTGATCATGTCGGAGTACGTCGGCAGCCGCAGCCCGCTTGGCGCGGTCGCGGAGGAGAACGGCAAGTTCGTGTTCCCGGACCTCCTCGGCCCGCAGCGCCAGCCGATCGGGCTGAAGGAGATCATTCAGTCGGTGAACGCCGACACCATCCGCGGCTTCTACCACCGCTGGTACCGGCCGGAGACGTCGATCGTCGTGGCGGTCGGCGACCTGCCGCGCGACGAGCTGAAGGCGCGCATCGTCGCCGCCTTCGGGAGCTGGCGCAACGACACGCCCGCCGCGCCGCAGCCCGACCTCGGCCACGTCGACCCGCACCGCGCCACCGCCGTGCTGGCCATCGACGAGCCCAAGGCGCCGCCGACGCTGGAGGTCTGCCGGCCGACGGCCAAGGACCCCGACGAGCGCGAGGGCGTCGCCTCGCGCACCCAGGATTTCGAGCAGGAGCTCTGGGAAAGCACGCTCGACAAGCGCTTCTCGGCGCTCGCCAACGGCGCCAACCCGCCGTTCGTCTCCGCCGATTCCAACCGCGAGCAGATCTACCGCACCGCCGACAGCACCTGCGTCACCGCCTCGCTGCGCGACGGCGACTGGCAGCGGGCGCTGACCGCCATCTCCGACGAGACCCGGCGGCTGGCCCGCTACGGCCTCACCGACGAGGAGTACCAGGCCGGCCTCAGGGGGCTGACCGCGCAGGTGGAGGCCGAGGTCGGCCAGGCGCCGACCATGACCGGCGCCCAGCTCGCCCAGAGCATCGTCTCCAACCTCACCAACAACGGCACCTTCTCCACCGCCGAGGAGGACCAGCGGATCGGCCGCCTGGCGCTCGCCGGCCTCAGCCGCGACAAGGTCGACGCCGAGTACAACCGCGTCTGGTCGGACGCCGCGCCGCCGCTGATCACCCTGATCGCCTCGAAGCCCGAGCAGCAAGCCTCGGTGCTGAAGACCTGGCAGGTCGCCGAGGCCGGGCCGGCGCCGGCCGAGCCGGCCGCCCACTCCGGCGCCGCCTGGGCCTACGCGAGCTTCGGCGCCCCGGGCGAGGTGGTCAGCCGCACGCCGCTGCCCGACATCGATGCGGTGCGGATCAGCTTCGCCAACGGCCTGCGCCTCAACTTCAAGTCCAGCCAGAACGCCCAGGACCGGGTGGAAATCCGCATCCGCTTCGGCTCGGGCCAGGAGGAGCTGGCGGCCAGGGACCTGCCGGCCGCCAAGCTCGGCGCGT
This sequence comes from Caulobacteraceae bacterium, assembly GCA_036490095.1. GTDB lineage: Bacteria > Pseudomonadota > Alphaproteobacteria > Caulobacterales > Caulobacteraceae > Acaudatibacter. Next base: position 53,616 of record DASXEN010000198.1, on the reverse strand, counting down.
CGTTGCTGCGCGAGGGCGGGCTGGGCAAGAACGACTTCGAGGACACCGTCAACTACTGCGAAGGCCACGTCTGCGACTTCCAGCTCGCCGTCGGCCGCGACGCCTTCGAGATCGCCGGCGCCACGCGGCCGTCCGACCTCGACGTCGAGCTGCAGCTGATCGCCGCCTACCTCTCCGACCCCGGCTTCCGCCCGGCGGTCGACGCGCGCATCCCGACGGCGGTGAAGACGCTCTACGCCGTCACCCGCACCGAGCCCGGCGTCGCCGCCGAGCTGGCGCGCGACAAGGCGATGCCGCCGCCGCGGGTGCCGCTGCTGCCCGACGAGCGCGACCTCGACCACGTCAAGAGCGCCGACTTCGCCCGCATCCTCGGGCCGATCCTGAAGCACGACGCCCTGGAGGTGACCATCGTCGGCGACCTCGACGAGACCACCGCCGTCGCCGCGATCGCCCGCACCCTCGGGGCCCTGCCGCCGCGCGAGTGGCGCGACACCCATCGCCCCGACGCGCCGCGGATCCGCTACCCGGCGCCCGAGCAGGCGGCGCTGCGCACCACCCACGACGGCTCGCCGGAGAAGGCGACGGTGCTCGCCACCTGGCCGCTGTTCGTCTGGTCGCCGGAGAAGGTGCGCGAGCAGCGCACGCTCGACCTCCTGGCCATCATCGTCCAGGGCGAGGCGATCGACGATATCCGCCAGCGGCTCGGCAAGGCCTATTCGCCCGGCGTCAGCGTCAACCTCGGCCGCGGCGGCGACCAGGGCGCGCTGACGGTGAGCATCGACACCGCCCCCGACGCCACCGACATCGTCGCCACCGAGCTGCGCAAGATCGCCCGCCAGCTCGCCGACGGCGATATCACCCCGGGGATGCTGGAGCGCGCCCGCCGCCCGGTGCTCGACAACGGCGCGACGCGGGAGATCTCCAATCCCTGGTGGATCGCCATGCTCGACGGCTCATGGGCGCATCCGGACCAGCTGGCCTCCGCCAAGACCTGGGAGAGCGACTACGAAGGCATCACCCTCGACGAGGTGAAGGCCGAGGCCAGGCGCTACCTGGCCAACGCCCCGCTGATGGTGATCGCCGCCCCCTCGACCCAGGCCGCCAACACCCAGGCGCCGCCGAAGGCGCGGCGGCAGGGCGGCTGACCGGCGCATCACGGGCGATTGACCGACCGGCGGCGGATACGAATCCGTCGGCCGCAAGTTAGATCACAATAGGATGCAAATCCGGCCGCTCGGCGGAATGAGAGGGAGGGCCGCTGCGGTCGCAGTCGTGAGAGCATTGGATGTCCGACGCCACCTTGCCGGCTCCCGACCCTAGCCGGCGTGACTTCATCTACATCATCACCGCCGCGTTCTCCGCCGGCGGCGCAGCGGCGGTGGCCTGGCCGTTGATCGACCAGATGGAGCCAGCGGCCAACGTGCTCTCGCTGGGCTCGCCGCTGACGGTCGACCTCGCCAAACTCGAGCCCGGCCAGCAGATCGTGGTGCTGTGGCGCAAGAACCCGATGTTCGTCGTCCGCCGCACGCCGGCGATGCTGGCGCAGCTGACCAATCCGTCGGTTCTCGACATGTTGCGCGATCCGCATTCGCAGACGATGCAGCAGCCCGCCTATGCCAAGAACTGGTCGCGCTCGATCAATCCGGAGTATCTGGTGCTGGTCGGCGTCTGCACCCACCTCGGCTGCGTGCCCGGCTACCAGCCGACGCCGGGCTCGGTGAACGCCGGATGGCCGGGGGGCTGGTTCTGCCCCTGCCACGGCTCCAAATACGATCTCGCCGGGCGCGTGTTCAAATCCGCGCCGGCGCCGCTGAACCTGCCGGTGCCGCCCTACAACCTGACCGGCGGCAAGCTGGTCATCGGCGAAAATCCGCCGGGCGAGACCTTCTCCCTCGCCCAGGTGCAGACGCTGTGATGCGGCGTGGGCCGGCGCCCGCGTCGCGCCGGCTCACGCCATTCCGGTCAATCGCCTCCGGGCCTCAGTCGCCGATCGGCGCCGTCAGCTTGCCGGCGCGCGACAGCGGTTGGCCGAAGCGCGCCCGGTTCGCCCAGGTGTCGGGCACCGGCCGGCTGGCGATCAGCGTCGGGCCGCCGTATGGGTTCAGGGCAGCCTCCTCGGACATCCGCGCCGCGGTGTCGACGCGCCAGTCCTGCGCCGCCCGGGCCGAGGCCCAGCGATGGTGGCCGTGCGCCAGGGCCGGGCCAGCGGCGGCGCCGCTCGCGATCGCCGCCAGCAACATCACTCGCAACATGGTAGACCTCTTTGTGCAGTGGGGAGTCGCCCCTCTCGCTGCTCAAAAAACGGTCCGGGATTTCGCCGGTTGCATCACGAAGTGATGTTAATGCCTAGCGCCCCCGCTCGCTTCGCCCCTGCGGATACTGCGTCCGATATTCGGCCGCCGCCGCCTCCATGGTCACGAACGTCGCTCCGGCGGCCTTCAGCTTCTCGATCAGGCCTTGCAGCATGATCAGCCGGTGGCCGCGGCCGATCACGTGCGGGTGCATGGTGTAGGTGAGCACGCCCCAGTCGCAGTGCGCCGCCATGTAGGTGAAGTCGGCCAGCCAGTTGGCGCCCACCAGCTCGGCGTTCATCAGCCCGGCCTGGATGCCGGTGGGGGTGCGCATGTATTCGAACACCGGATAGTCGTCGAGCGACCAGCTGATCGGCATCTCCACCAGCGGCGTGTCCGGGCCGTAGCGGATCGGCTCCTGCAGGCTGATCACGTCGCCGTCGCGGGCCTGGTAGGGCAGGTAGTCGTGGCCCATCAGGCTGGAGTCGTAGGCAAAGCCGTGCGCCAGCAAGAGGTCGATCGAGTGGGGGCTGAGGTCCCACGCCGGCGAGCGGTAGCCGCGCGCCTTGCGGCCGGTGAGGCGCTCGATGGCCTGGTTGCCGCGCACCAGCTCGCGCTCCTCCTCCTCGCGGCTGAGGCTGGCGGGCACGCGGTGGGTCCAGCCGTGGTGGCCGATCTCGTGGCCGGCCTCGAACACGGCGCGCACCGAGGCCGGGTAGGTCTCGATGGTGTGGCCGGGGATGAACCAGGTGGAGGCGACGCCGGCCTTCGCCATCAGCGCCAGCAGCCGCTCGGCCGCCACCATGCCGAAGTCGCCGCGCGAGATCATCGTCGGGGTGGTCATCTCCCGCGCGATCATCGGCGAGGCGTTGTCGTAGTCGAAGGTCAGGCAGACGAAGTGCTGCGGCATTGGCCAACTCCCCAAAAGCGGCGGTCAGAGTAGGCCGTCGGCCGCTTGGATGCAGGATTTTCCGAGTGGGGGATCGGGTCAAGGACGGGCCCCGGACTCGATCCGGGCGCCGCCGCTCCGCGGTCTCGATCCTTGACCCGATCCCCCACTCGGAATCACGATCAGCCAAGCGAACAATGGCGCAGCGTCGATCTCAAAAGGTCCGCCGGCGCCGCCGAGGGACGACGCCGCATGGACGAGACGCTGAGCTGGGTGAAGGGCGCGGACGCGCCGCCGCTGCTGGAGACCACCATCGGCGAGGCGCTGGATGCGGCGGCGATCCGGTGGCCGAACCGCGACGCCCTGGTCAGCGTCCACCAGCGCATCCGCTGGAGCTGGTCGCAACTGGCGGCCCACGCCGACGTGTTCGCCGCCGGCCTGCTGGCGCTCGGCCTCGAGCCCGGCGAGCGCATCGGCGTCTGGTCGCCCAACTGCGCCGAGTGGGTGGTGACCCAGCTGGCCGCCGCCAAGGCCGGCCTGATCCTGGTGACGATCAACCCCGCCTACCGGCTCTCGGAGCTGGAGTACACGCTGAACAAGGTGGGGGTGAAGGCGCTGGTCTGCGCCGAGGCCTACAAGACCAGCGACTACGCCGGCATGGTCGAGACCCTGGCCCCGGAGCTGCCGGACGCCTTCCCGGGCGCGCTGCAGGCGGGGCGGGTTCCCTCGCTGCGGGCGGCGATCAAGATCGGCGGCGACGTGCGCCCCGGCTGGTTCGACTTCGACGACATCCCCGGCCTCGCCGAGCCGGCCGACGACGCGCGCCTGACCGAGATCGCCGCCGGGCTCTCGGCGAATGACGCGATCAACATCCAGTTCACCAGCGGCACCACCGGCCTGCCCAAGGGCGCGGCCCTCACCCACCGCAACATCCTCAACAACGGCTACTTCGTCGGCCTCGCCCAGCGCCTCGGGCCGGACGACCGCCTCTGCATCCCCGTGCCGCTCTACCACTGCTTCGGCATGGTGATGGGGGTGCTGGCGGCGGTGACGCACGGCTGCGCCATGGTCTTCCCCGCGCCCACCTTCGATGCGGAGGCGACGCTGGCGGCGGTGGAGGCGGAGCGCTGCACCGCCCTCTACGGCGTGCCGACCATGTTCATCGCCGCGCTCGGCTCGCCGGGCTTCGAGGCGCGCGACCTGGCCGCCCTGCGCACCGGCGTGATGGCCGGCTCGCCCTGCCCGACGGAGGTGATGAAGCAGGTGATCGAGCGGATGCACATGGCGGACGTGACCATCGCCTATGGCATGACCGAGACCAGCCCGGTCAGCTTCCAGACCGGGCCGGACGATCCGGTGGCGCGGCGCGTCTCCACCATCGGCCGGGTGCAGCCGCACCTGGAGGTGAAGGTGGTGGACGAGGCGGGCGCGGTGACCCCGCGCGGCGTCGCCGGCGAGGTCTGCACCCGCGGCTACTCGGTTATGCTCGGCTACTGGGACGACCCCGAGCGCACCGCCGAGGCCATCGACGCCGACGGCTGGATGCACACCGGCGACCTCGGGACCATCGATGCGGCCGGCTATGGCAACATTGTCGGGCGGATCAAGGACATGGTGATCCGCGGCGGCGAGAACATCTATCCGCGCGAGATCGAGGAGTTCCTCTACGCCCACCCCAAGGTGGCCGACGTGCAGGTGGTCGGCGTGCCGGACCCGAAGATGGGCGAGGAGCTGTGCGCCTGGGTGAAGCTGGCGCCCGGCGAGACCGCCGACGAGGAGGAGATCCGCGCCTTCTGCCGCGGCCAGATCGCCCACTTCAAGATCCCCCGCTACATCCGCTTCGTGGACGAGTTCCCGATGACCGTCACCGGCAAGGTGCAGAAGTTCCTGATCCGCCGCCAGATGATCGAGGAACTGGACCTGGCGGAGACGACGACGGCGTAGGGGCCGCGCGCGGAGGCGAAGCCCCTTTCGGGCAGGCCGGAGTGGCCGCGAGGACCCAAGGATTGTCCACGAACCTCACGAACGCACACGAACAGCCCGATGCCCCACCACCCCTTACAGTGTCGTGTCGTTCGTGAGGGTTCGTGGACCAATCCTTCGCGCCCATCCGCCACCCGCCTCGCCGCAATCAGCCGCTCTTCGCGACCACCACCGCGACCTTGTCCCGGTAGATCTCCCGCCACCCGGGCATGTGCTCCAGCGCCCCGACCAGCGGGCGGTCGGGGCGCAGGATCGCCCAGCGGATGTCGTAGCGTTTGATGGCGGCGTCGATCAGGCCCTGGGTCCCGCGCTGGATGGCGTCGTCGTCGGCCACGAAGGCGTCGCCGTACATGTCGGCGCGGCCGTCGATGTAGGGGCGCACGCCCTCGAAGATCAGGTAGCCGCCGAAGTCGTAGTCGTTGAGCACGGGCTGGGTTTTCAGGGCGGCCGGAACCTGCGCCAGCGCGGTGACCGGCGCCGTCGGCCCGTCGGCGCGCACCTGCGGGCTCGCCAGCCGCGCGACGACCAGGGCGGCGCAGAGCGCGCCCGCGACCAGCGCCTCGCTCCACGGCGCCCGCCAGGCGGCGGCCTCGCCGCGCCCCAGCGCCCGGCCGAGCGGCTCGGCCAGGATCAGCGGCCCGACCACGCCCAGCAGCACCTCCTGGCGCACGTGCTGGAAGGTCATGTGGGTGAGGCCGACCAGCAGCGCGGCCCGCACCGCCGTCAGCCGCACCCCCTTCCAGAAGCTGACGAACAGGGCGCCGATCAGGGCGATCTCCAGCGGCGACAACTTCATGAAGTCCGGACCCTGCCACTCGGTGATCACCGCCAGGGTCTTCATGTTCAGCACCTTCAGCGGGAAGGCGAGGCCGGCCAGGCCGTGCGGGGTGGCCAGGGTGGCGACGGCGCTGAGGGCCAGGAACGCCGCCCAGCCGGCGAGCGCGCGCGGCCGCCACGCCTTGACGTCCAGCGCCGCCTCCAGCGCGAAGGCCGCGGCGACCAGCAGGCCGACGATGAAGCTGGAGTGCAGGTTGGCCCAGAGCGCCAGCAGCAGCGCCAGCCACGGGCTGGGCGCGCGTCCCTCCCGCCGCGCCTTCAGCAGCCCCACGGTCCAGAGCGCCAGCGCCGGCAGCACCAGCATGTGCGGGCGCGCCAGCAGGCCTGGCGCGACGCAGGCGAGGCCGAGCGCCAGCGCCATGGTGGCCGACAGCGGCGCCAGCCAGCGCAGCAGCCAGTTCGCCATCACCGCCGCCAGCGCCCCGGCTGCCAGTCCGGTCAGCAGCATCACGCCCGCCCAGCCGGCGGCCGTCCAGGCCGCGCCCATGGCCACCTCGCTCAGCCACTCGTGCGCCATCCACGGGCGGCCGAGAAAGGTGAAGGAGAACGGGTCGGTCGCCGGCACGCTCGCGTGGGCGATCATCCAGCGGCCGGCGGCGACGTGCCAGAAGGTGTCGCCGTCGTTCAGCACCTGCGGCGCGAAGCTGACCGCCGCGCCCAGCGCCAGCGGGATCAGCCAGGCGACGGCGAGGCGGGCGCGGTGGTCGGACGCGGGTCGGCTGGTGGCCATTGCAGCCAGTGTCGCCGGATTCGGCCCCGCGCCGCGAATTCCCTGCGCCCCGCCCTGGCGCGCGGCGCCGCTGATGGGCTACGCCGAGGGCCGCGCAGCTTCGAAGGAGACGGGCGATGGCGGATGCGGGCCGGGTGGCGGCGATCACGGGCGCGTTCGGCTCGCTGGGCGCGGCGGTGGCGAGGCTGGCGCGCGAGCGCGGCTGGCGGCTGGCGCTGATCGACGCGGCGCCCGCCTCGGCGGCGCCGGCGGACCTGGCGGCGGGCGCGCTGGTGCTGGGCGGCGTCGACCTCACCGATGCGGCCGGCGCGGCGGCGGCGATCGGCGCGGTGAGCGAGCGGCTCGGCCGGCTCGACGCGCTCTTCAACATCGCCGGGACCTTCCGCTGGACCACGCTGGAGGGCAGCGACGCGGCGCTCTGGGAGCTGCTGTTCCGCGTCAACCTGCAGACCGCCGCCAACGCCTCGCGCGCCGCCCTGCCGGCCCTGAAGGCCTCCGGCGCGGGCCGCATCGTCAACGTCGGCGCGGACGCGGCGACCCGCGCCGCCGCCGGCATGGGCCCCTACGCCGCCTCCAAGGCCGGCGTCGCCCGGCTGACCGAGAGCCTCGCCGAGGAGCTGAAGGACGCCGGCGTGACGGTGAACGCGGTGGCGCCCACCATCCTAGACACGCCCCCCAACCGCGCCGACATGCCGGACGCCGACTTCGCCCGCTGGGTGCAGCCGGCCGACGTCGCCGAGGTGATGCTGTTCCTCGCCTCCGACGCCGCCCGCGCGGTCACCGGGGCGCTGGTGCGGGTGGCCAACCGGACCTGAGGCGTCACGCCTCCGCCGCCCCGCCCTCGTCGTCCCCGCGGATCGGGGCGAGGTCGAAGGCGATGCTGATGCGCGGCGCGGCGGCGCCGGTGGCGATGGTGCGGTGGTGGAAGTGGCCGGGCGCCAGCACCAGCAGGCCGGGCTCCGGCGCGATGCGGCGCACGCTGACGAAGCCGGCGAGCGCGGCGGCCGCTTCCGGCGGCGGGCCGAACTCCAGGCAGCCCGGCCCCTCGCCCTCGGCGGACACGGTGGGCGGCGCCGCCACATAGTAGACGCCGCTCAGCCAGGCGTTGGGATGGATGTGCCAGCCGACGCGGTCGGCGTCGTGCTGGACCACGCCCCAGACGTCGAGCCGCGCCTTGGCCGGCCGCGCCCGCGCCCACAGGTCGCCGTCGCCGCGCGGCGTCAGGCCGGCCACGTAAGTCTCCATCCGTGGGCGGACGACCTCCGCCAGCGCCCGGATCAGCTGCGGGCGCGGGCCGTGCAGCAGGTGGTGCACGCGGCCCCCGGCGTAGACGCGGTCGCCGTCCCGCTTCACCGCATACGGGTGGTCGAGCAGCTCCTCGGCCAATGCGGCATTGAGCTCGGTGAGCGAGGCGAAGCCGGCGGGGACGTCGACGAGGCCGATGTCGACGCGGCTCATGTCCAGCAGCTCCGCCGCCTCCGCCGCGCGGCCGAGCGCCGCTAGCGACTGCGCCCGCACCGACAGCAGGCGGCTGTGGCGGACGTCCTGCGCCGCGAGGCCGTCGCAGAGCGCGATCAGGTCGACGTCGCGGCCGGCGTCGGCGAGCAGCGAGGCGAGCTTGCGGAAGGTGGGCGAATGGGCCGGCCGGATCGCCAGCGCCGACCGCAGCGCCGCCTCGGCCGCGGCCGTCTCGCCCAGGCTCGCGTGCGCCGATCCGCGCAGGTAGCCCACCTGGGCGCGCACGGCGGCGGGGGCGGCGGCGTCATCGAAGGCGAGGCTCGCCAGCGCGCCGGTGAAATCGTCCCGCCGCACCTGGCATTCGGCCAGCCTCGCCCGCGGCAGCGGCGCGTCCGGCGCGGCGGCCGCGGCAGCGGCGAGCGGCGCCATGGCGGCGTCGAACGCCATCCGGTCGACCAGCGCGCGGCCGTACGCCGTCGCCAGCTGCGGGTTGGCGGGTCGGGCGCGGAAGGCGCGCTCCAGCAGCGAAAGCTCGACGTCCGGCGCCGCCGCGCCGTCGGCGAACGGCGCCCAGGCGATCGGCGCCCGGGTGGTCGGCGAGGCCCTCTCGCTGGCCGGCGGCTCCAGCACGCGCTCCATGCCCGCGATCCTACACGCCGGCGCCCGCGGCGTCAGCGGCCGGCGCATCGGCGCGGATCAGCCGAGCAGGATGGGGGCCAGCGCGCGGAACAGGCCCTGCGAGTCGACCCGCTCATTGTTCCACAGCATGACCACGTTCAGCCGCTCGGCCGGATATTGCCACATCGCCGCGCGGAAGCCGGCGGTCATGCCGCCGATCCAGCGGTAGCCGGGACCGAGGAACCAGCCGTAGCCATAGTCGAGCGACGGGTCGAAATCGCTGCCGGGGCCGACGTGGGCGTGCGGCGCGAAGGTCAGCGCCGCGCCGTCCGGGCTCAGCACCTCGCCGGCCATGATCGCGCATCCCCAGCGGTCGAGGTCGGCGGCCGTGGAGTAGAGCTCGCGTGGCCCGTCGGCCTCGGCCAGGGCGTCGTTCGGCGCGTTGCGCCAGCTGCCGTCGCGCCTGCGGACGTGTCCCAGCGCGCGCCCCGGATTGACCCGGCGAGGATCGTCCTCGCCGGTGTCGGCGAGACCGAGCGGGCGCAGCAGCGTGGCTTCCATGACGGCGCCGAACGGCGCGCCGCCCGCCCGCTCCAGGATGCAGGCGAGCAGCAGGTAGCCGGTGGTGCTGTAGCTCCACCTGGCGCCCGGCTCGGCCAGCCGCGGCAGCGCGATGAGGTAGTCGAGCAGCCGCCCGCGGCGCGCCGCCAGCGCCTGCATGTCCTGCCGCAGGTCCGGCCTCGCGTAGATGTCGGCGAGGCCGGAGGTGTGCGACAGCAGCTGGTGCAGCGTGATCCGCGGGTCGAGCGGCGCCGCTTCAGGCAGGTAGCGCGAGGGATGCGCGTCCAGCGACAGCGTCCCGCCGCACGCCAGCCGCACCACCGCCGCCGAGATGAACATCTTGGTCACCGAAGCGATGTGGAAGCGCGTCTGCGGCCCATTGGGAACTCCGAGCTGGAGGCTGGCGTGGCCGTAGGCGCGCTCGAACAGCGGCGCGCCGGCCCGGCTGATGCGGACCACGCCGCAGAGGCCCTCGCGGCCGGGGAAGGCCTCTATGGCCGCCTCGATCTGCCCGGCGACCTGGTCGGTGACCTGCATCCGCGCCGACCTGCTCAGAGCTCGTAGACGCTTGCCCGCGTCTCGCCGAACTCGGCGGCCGGGGCGACGCGGCGGTAGATCAGCGCCTCGGCGATGTGGATGCGGCGGACCGGGCCGCCGCCCTCCAGGTCGGCGATGGTGCGGGCCAGGCGCAGGGTGCGGGTCCAGCCGCGGGCGGAGAGCCGGCCGGCCTCGGCGGCGCGGGTGAGGAGGGCGCGGCCCGGCTCGTCGAGCGCGGCGATCGCCTCCAGCCAGCGGCCCTCGGCGCGGGCGTTGAGCGCCGTCGCGCCGGCGCCGCCGGTCTCGGCGGCATTGGTCTCGGCGACGGCCTTGGCGGCGCGCTCGACGGCGATGTCGCGCGCCGCCGCCACCCGCGCGGCCACCTCGGCCGTGCCTTCCGCCGGCGCCGGCAGGGCGAGGTCCGCGGCGGTGACCGGCGGCACGTCGACGGTGAGGTCGATGCGGTCGAGCAGTGGGCCGGAGATGCGCGCCTGATAGGCCAGCTGGCACCTCGGCGCCTTGCCGCAATGGCCGCGGCCCGGCCCGCCCATGCCGCAGCGGCACGGGTTGGCCGCGGCCACCAGCATGAACTGGGCGGGGTAGCGGATGTGGTAGTTGGCGCGCGCCACCATCACCTCGCCGGTCTCCAGCGGCTGGCGAAGCGAATCGAGCGCTTGCGGATTGAACTCGGGCAGCTCGTCGAGGAACAGCACGCCGTTGTGGGCCAGCGAGACCTCGCCCGGCTTGGCGCGCACGCCGCCGCCGGTCAGCGCGGCCATGCTGGCCGAGTGGTGCGGGCTGCGGAACGGCCGGGCGCGGGTCAGCGCGCCCTTGGCGATCAGGCCGGCCATCGAGTGGACCATGGAGGTGGCCAAGAGTTCGCCGGCCGAGAGCGGCGGCAGGAGGCCCGGCAGCCGCTGCGCCAGCATCGACTTCCCCGAGCCGGGCGGGCCGACGTAGAGCAGGTTGTGGCCGCCGGCGGCGGCGATCTCCAGCGCCCGCTTGGCCTGCTCCTGGCCCTTGACGTCCTTCAGGTCGGGCGCCGTGGCCCCGTCGAGCATCGGCCCGGGCTTCGGATGGCCCATCACCTGCGCGCCGCGGAAGTGGTTGACGATGGCGATCAGCGAGCGCGGCGCCAGCACCGCGGTCTCGCCCGCCCAGGCCGCCTCCGGGCCGCAGGCCTCCGGGCAGATCAGGCCCATGTTCCAGCCGCCGGCGGCGATGGCCGCGGGCAGGGCGCCGGTCACCGGGGCGATCTGGCCGTCGAGGTTCAGCTCGCCGATCGCCGCCCAGCCGTCCAGCGCGTCGGCCGGCAGGATGCCCATGGTCACCATCAGGGCGAGCGCGATCGGCAGGTCGTAGTGGCTGCCTTCCTTGGGCAGGTCGGCCGGCGACAGGTTGGCGACGATCCGCTTGGCCGGCAGGGCCAGGCCCAGGCCGGCGAAGGCCGCGCGGACCCGCTCCTTGCTCTCGGCCACGGCCTTGTCGGCGAGGCCGACCACGGCGAAGTGGACCGCGCCGCCGGTCAGCTGCACCTCGACGTCGACGCGCCGCGCCTCGACGCCCTCGAAGGCGACGGTGACCACCCGCCCGGCCATGCGGGAAAACCCCTTTGCATCCCAAGACTTATCCACATCCCAGCACATCGGCCGGGCCGGATCAAGAACGAAAACGGAACAATTAGAGAGTCTGTGTCAAATCAGTGACCTAGCCGGCGCGGCTCATCCGCTGCGGAAGCTGTGCCGTGATCGGAGACCACACGTCGCGTCCGCTCGGCCGCGACGGACTGCAAAGCGCCGAATCGCCAGGCCGCGCGCGGCCACCGCTAGACGATCCCCCGCAGCGCCTCGATCCGATCCCAGAGGGCGGTGGCGGTGTCCGGGCCGCCGAATTGCTTCAGCTGCTGGGCGCCGGTAGGCGAGGTGACGTTGATCTCGGTCAGGTAGTCGCCGATTACGTCGATGCCGACGAGAAGGAGGCCGCGGGTCTTCAGCTCCATCGAGATGGCGGCGCAGATCTCGTGGTCGCGGGCGGTCAGGCCGACAGCCTCGGCGCGGCCGCCGCGGGCCAGGTTGGAGCGCACCTGGCCCTCGCCGGGGATGCGGTTGATGGCGCCCACCGGCTCGCCGTCGACCAGCAGGATGCGCTTGTCGCCCGCCGAGACCGCCGGGATGAACTGCTGGGCGATCACCGGCTCGCGGCCGATCATGGCGTGCAGCTCCAGCAGCGCGTCGAGGTTGGGGTCGCCCGCCTTCAGCTTCACGACGCCGGAGCCGGCGCCGCCGTAGAGCGGCTTCAGCACCATGTCGCCGTGCCTGCGATGGAAGTCGTGCAACGCCTCGGCGTCGGCGGTGATCAGGGTCGGCGGCTGCAGGCCGGGAAAGCCGGTGACGAACAGCTTCTCCGGCGCGTTGCGCACCTCGGCCGGGTCGTTCACCACCAGCGTCGCCGGGTGGATCTTCTCCAGGAAGTAGGTGGCGGTGATGTATGCGAGGTCGAACGGCGGGTCCTGGCGCATCAGCACCACGTCGAACTCCGAGAGGTCGCGCACCTCGACGTCGCCGACCGTGTGGTGGTCGCCCTTCACCGCGCGGAGGTTGGCGGCGCGGCCGCGGGCCAGCACCCGGCCGTCGTCCAGCGCCAGCTTGTCGGCCGCGTAGACGAACAGGCCGTGGCCGCGGGTCTGCGCCTCCAGCATCAGCATGAAGGTGGTGTCGGTCTCGATGTTGACCCGCTCGAGCGGGTCCATCTGGACGGCGACCTGGAGAGACATGGCGGCTCCGCGAAGGCTTGTGCGGCCTCTGTCACGTCGGCGGGCGCGCCGCGCAAGCCAGAAATGCCGGCGCCGGCGTCAGCCGCGCTGCCAGCCCTCGCTCGCCGGATCGCCGGCGATGCGCGAGTGGTACATCACCCGCGGCTGGCCCATGTCCCACGGGCAGGCGCGGTGCATCAGCGCGCGGTTGTCCCAGACCACCGCGTCGCCGGGGGTCCAGCGGTGGTGGTGGACGCGCGGCGGCTGCACGGCGAAGTCGGCCAGCTCGTCCAGCAGCCGCTCGGAGTCGGCCTCGGCCAGGCTGGGGATGGCGTGGGCGTGGCGGCCGACCATCAGGCAGCGCCGGCCCGTCTCCGGGTGGGTCTTCACCAGCGGCCGCAGCGGCGCCTCGGTCTCGGTCATGCCGTAGCCGGAATAGGCGCTGCCGGGCTGGTGCGCATGGCCGAGCTTGCCCTGGCTGTAGCGCAGCGAGTGGTGGGCGCTGAGAGGCTCGATCCGGGCTTTCGTGGCGGCGTCCAGGGCGTCGTAGGCGGCGCGCATGTCGGCCCAGCCGGTCTCGCCGCCTTCGTCGGGCACGACGTGGGCGGTGAACACGGCGCCCTTGGCCTGCACCGGCATGTAGGTGGAATCGCAGTGCCAGCCCATGTTGCCCTTCAGCACCTTCACCGCGTCGTCCGTGCCGTCGTCGGGGCGGAGGGAGCCGTCGGCGCGCACGTTGCTGATCGGCGCGATCTCGAACTCCGGCGGGCCGAAGCGGCGGGCGAAGGCGATCTGCTCGGCCCTGGTCAGGTGCTGGCCGGGGAAGATCAGCAGCGCGTAGTCGAGCCAGGTCCGGTAGAGGGCGGCGAACTCGGCGTCGGAGAGCTCGGCGAGCCGCGGGCCGGTGACCACGGCGCCGAAGCTGGCGTCGAGCGGGCGGATGTCGAACGGCGAAGGGTCCATCGGGCGGTCCTCCTCGCCGGTGAGCCTAGCACGCCGGCGGCGGGACCGCGCGGCCTTGCGCCTGATCCGCGGCGCTGCCGGCGCCCGCCGGCTTGACTTCGGCGCCCGAGATTAGCGCGTCGAAGGCAAAGATTTCGCACTTCAGGCTCGCCATTGCGTCGGCGGATACGTCGACGCCGCCCGATTTCAGGGTCAGCCCCCCGCGGTCGAACATCTCCAATTGAACGATCAGCATCTGGCGCAATTCGCGCCATCGCCGCACAACGACAGGATCAGGCTGCATCTCATTGATATGGAGGCGGGCCGACGCCTCGCCAATATCTTGGGCTCGGGGTCAGATTATTTGTCCGCGAGTGAATTATCGCGGGCGATTACGTGCTATGGCTTGGCGGCTCGGTCGACGCGTTCGGCGCCGTGCGGGCGCGAAAGCACAGACATCATGGCCAAACCGATTCGCCCGATCCCGCGCGCCAACGCGGGGCTCAACGATCCGCGCTCGACCGGAGGCGGTCCGCCGGGGCGGGTGCGGGACGTGCTGGCCCTGCGGGGCACGATGAAGATCAGCTCATGAGCGCGGCCGGCGCCGCGGCGCCCCTTGTCACGGCCGACAGCGCCATCGACGCCGGCAAGCTGGAACGGCAGAACGCCTACCTCAAGCTGAGGTGCGCGCAGCTGCAGGACGACGTGACCAACCTGGAGAGCCAGGTCGTGCGCCTGCAGCAGGAGCTCGACCGGCTTCGCGGCCGGCGCGCGGCCGGGCTCGAAAGCTCACGGCCGTGACGCTCACCGGCGGCCAGATGGATGCGCTGCGCAACCTCGCCCGCAAGCAGGCCGGGCTGGAGGTGGGCTGGATCGTGATCGCCGACGCGCTCGGGCTGACCGAGCTGGGCTTCGCGGCCCGCAACCGCAGCGGCTGGCAGATCACCGCCGCCGGCGCGTCGGTGCTGGCGCATCAGGACACCGGCGGCGAAAGCGCGACGCTGCACCGACTCTGAGATCGCCGAGATTCTTATAAGGCGCAACCGGCGGCTCCTCGCCCACGCCTATCCGTTGAAAGAGCTGGTGGCCGATGCGCCCGAAGCCGAGACAGGCGCTGCGCCGCGGCCGCTGCGCCGTCCTCTGGGAAAACGCCGTGATCGGCACTGCCGAGACCCGCTACTTCGTCCAATGCCTCGGCATGCGCCGGACCGACTCCACCGACTTCCGGGCGTTGCCCGACGCCGAGCGCTACTTCGAGCTCATCGAGGAAGCCGGTCCGCGGGCCGGCCTGGGGCTTGGCTCATGGCGCGACGGCTTCGGCCTCCTGTGACCGGCGCTCAGGCCAGGATGCGGGCCTCGCGGCCGCCGCGCACCAGCGAGCCGGGCAGCGCGCCGGTGGGTTCGCCGTCCTCGAACGTCACCTGGCCGGACTTGACCGTGTAGCGGTAGCCGTCGGCGCGCTGCACCAGCCGCCGCCCGCCCGCCGGCAGGTCGTAGACCGCCTCGGGCCGGTAGAGGCGCAGTGCGTCGAAATCGATCACGTTGACGTCGGCCAGCAGGCCCGGCGTCAGCTGGCCGCGGTCGGAAAGGCCGTAGGCCATTGCCGTGTCGCGGGTCAGCTTGCGCACCAGGAACTCGACGGGGAAGCGCTCGCCCTTGGTGCGGTCGCGGCCCCAGTGGGTGAGGATGAAGGTCGGCATGCCGGCGTCGGCGATGACGCCGCAGTGGGCGCCGCCGTCGGAGAGGCCGAACACCACGTTCGGGTGCTGCATGTTCTTGCGGAAGAAGTCGAAGTTGTAGGTCAGGTAGCCGCCCAGCGGCTGGTAGAACAGCTCGCGCCCGCCGTCGCGGACGAGCAGATCGTACATCATCTCCTTGGGCGTCACGCCCGCGGCCTCGGCCAGCCCCCCGACGCTCTGGGCGCGGTCCGGCTCGTAGTCGGGCCGCTCGCCCAGCGGGAAGACGCGGTAGAGGAACTCGTCCGCGCCCGCCGCCATCGGCCCGTTGCGGAAGCTCGGCGCCTCGGCCAGCAGCGCGGCGCGGATCTCCGGCTCGCGCAGCTTCGCCACCTTCGCCTCCAGCGGCAGGTGGGCGATGTCGCGCCGGAAGGTCGGGTGGCTGGCGAAGATGTTGAGGCTGGAGGTGAGGCCGTGCAGCACGCCCGTGGGGCGCCCGGCGATCTGCGGGCGGATCTCCATGCCCTTGGTGCGCGCTTCCTCGGCGATGTTGTACATCTTGTTGCCTTCGTAGGCGCCGCCGGAGGTCGCCACGAGGGTCACCGGCAGACCGGTCTCCTCGGCGAAGGTCTTCACCCACTCCCACTCGTCGTCCTCGCCGAGGTGGTCCGAGACCAGCTCGTAGACGCCGTGGCTGAGCCCCTTCATGGCCATGCCCAGCGCCAGCATCTCGTCGGAGCCGGCGAAGGTGCCGGGCATGTGCACGCCCTTGAGGTCGCGGTGCAGCAGGGTGCGCGAGGTGGAAAAGCCGAGCGCGCCGGCGGCGACGCCCTCGCGCACCAGCTCGGCCATCTCAGCGATCTCGGCCGCGTTGGGCACATAGTCGGTGTTGCAGCGATCGCCGAGCACGTAGGCGCGCACGGCGGCGTGCGGCACCTGGGCGCCGACGTCCATGACCCGCGGCATCGCCTCCAGCGCGTCGAGGTATTCGGGGAAGCGCTCCCACTTCCAGTCGATGCCCTCGGCCAGGGCCGAGCCGGGGATGTCCTCGACGCCCTCCATCAGGTCGATCAGGAAGTCGTGGTGCTCGGGGCGCACCGGCGCGAAGCCGACACCGCAATTGCCCATCACCGCGGTGGTGACGCCGTGCCAGCTGGAGGGCGCCAGCAGCGGGTCCCAGGTGGCCTGGCCGTCGTAGTGGGTGTGGATGTCGACGAAGCCGGGCGTGACCAGCAGGCCGGCCGCGTCGATCTCGCGCCGCGCCGGGCCAAGCTCCCGGCCGATCTCGACGATGCGGTCGCCGTCGATCGCCACGTCGCCCACGAACGGCGCCTCGCCCGTGCCGTCGACGATGGTCCCGCCACGGATGATCAGGTCGTGCATGTGCGGCCTCCAGAACTCGGTTTCGACGCCACGGTACGCCGGCGCCCCGGAGGAAGGGCAAGCTTATTCGCTCCTCCACCGCGAAGCGGGGGAGGGGGACCGGCCGAAGGACGGTGGAGGGGGCGCGGCCGCTGCGAGATCGCGGATTTGCCTGATAGGGTTGGCCCCCTCCGTCACGCTCCGCGCGCCACCTCCCCCGCTGTCGCGGGTGAGCAGCGGCCGCGCTGCAGCTCCCTGAGCGGCCGAAAGCTGATGGTCTGGATATGCTCCGCCGCCAGCAGCGCGGCGATCTCGGCATCGACGGCGCAGGCGTGGTCGTCGACGCGGACCTGGGCGGCGTCGAGGTCGTAGCCGCGCAGCTCGGGGCCGTCGAGCACGGGGTGGATCAGGAACTCGGTGACGCCGGGCCGCAGCTTCGGCACGCGCTCTTGCATCAGCTCGGCGGTCGGCGACTTCCAGCGGAAGAAGAAGTCGTCCGGATGCGCCAGCCCCCGCGCCGCGGCCGGCCCGCGCACCGGGAAACCCAGCGCCGCCTCCGCATTGCGGCCCGCCATCCGCACCGGCAGGGCGTAGGCCTCGGCCAGCTCCAGGTAGAGCTCGTAGTAGCGCCGGTTGGTCTGGTTGACGCCCATGTGGCTGTCGAGATGGGTCACGTCGACACCCCAGGCCAGCGCCTGGTCGATCTGGGCGCGGCATTCGCGGCGCACGTCCTCGAAATCGGCCCTGGCCCACACTTCGGCGGCGGTGCGCGGCAGGAAGCCCTCGGCGTCGTGCAGCGAAGCCGCGCCGGTCAGCGAGCGCCAGCGGTAGGTCGGGTACTCCGCCGTCAGCGTCAGGTGCACGCCGACGTCCTTGCCCTTGAACAGCTCCACCGCCTCCAGCGCCCACGGGCAGGGAACCATCAGGGTGGCGCTGGTGGCGACGCCGCGCTCCACCGCGTCCAGCGCCGCCAGGTTGGCCGAGTGGCTGGAGCCGAGGTCGTCGCAGTTGAGGATGACCCGCCGGTCGCCCGGGCCATAGCCGAGCCGCTCGGCGAGGGATTGGGTCGGTCGGTCCACGCGCGTCTCCGTCTCTGCCCTGGCCTCCTAGCATGCCGGCCGCAGCGATTGTGAATTCACGCCGCCGCCGGCCGGGCTTAGCTGGAGCGATGTTCAAGCGCGCGATTCGGCATGCCGACGGCGACGTGATCGAGGTGGCGGGGACGCCCGTGCGGCTCACCGTCAGCGCCCGGGCGCGGCGCGTCTCGCTGCGCGTCGACCGGGCCAGGGGCCAGCTGCTGGCGATCGCGCCGACGCCGCGGCGGCTGGGCGACGCGGCCGCCTTCGCCTACGAACGCCGCGCCTGGATCGCCGCGCGAGCCGCCGAGCTGACGCCGCCGACCCGGTTCGCGCCCGGGCTGGAGCTCGACCTGTTCGGCGAGCGCTGCCGGCTCGGCCGCTCGCCCGGCCGCGCCAGCCTGGAGGGCGCCGGCTGGGAGCGCGGCGTGAGGCTGCCGCTGGGCGCCGACGAGGCCGAGTACGGCCATGCGGCCGTGCAGCTGATCAAGCGCGAGGCCAAGGCCTGGTTCGCGCCGCGGCTGGCGCGGCATTGCGCGGGGCTGCAACGGCCGGTCCCGCGGTTCAGCGTCGTCGACGCGCGCACCCGCTGGGGCTCCTGCACGCCGGGCGACGCGCGCCGCCCGGCCTCGATCCGCCTCTCATGGCGCCTGGCGCTGGCCCCGCCCGAGGTCGCCGACTACGTCGCCGCCCACGAATGCGCCCACCTGATCGAAGCCAACCACGGCCCGCGCTTCTGGGCCGAGGTCCGGCGGCTGGTGGGCGACCCGCGTCGCCATCGGGCGTGGCTGAGGGAGCATGGGTCGCGGCTGCACGGGTTCGGCGGGCTGTAGGGCAGAACCCCTCACCTCACCTCTCCCCGCAAGCGGGGAGAGGGCTACGGAGAGGCAGATGCGGCTGAGCCATCCCTCCGCGACACGGCGCTATCCGTAGCCCTCTCCCCGGCGAAGACGGGGAGAGGTGAGGTGATGGGCGGTCGCGATCAGAACGGTGGCGGGCCGGCGTCGCGGGGTTGGGGCGGCGGCGGGGCGGCGGGTTGCGGGGCTTCGTCGGGGATCGGGGCCTTCGGCGCGGGCGCGCCGGCTTCGGCGCCGCCGTCGATGAAGTTGCCGATCACGTCCTGGGCCGCCGCCGGCGCGGCGCCGCCGGGGATGGTCTGGGCGCGGATGTGCGGCAGCACCGGGGCCATGAAGCTCTTCCAGATCTCCGCCGGCGCGCCGCCGCCGGTGACCCGCTTCATCGGCGTGTTGTCGTCGCGCCCGGTCCAGACCGCGGTGACGAAGCCGCCGGTGAGGCCGACGAACCAGGCGTCGCGGTAGTCGCTGGTGGTGCCGGTCTTGCCGGCCAGGTCGTAGCCGCCGATCTTCGCCCGCCCGCCGGTGCCGCTGGCCACCACCTGGCGCATCATCTCGATCATCTCCGACAGCGCCGGCTGCGGGATAACCTGCTGCAGCTGCGCGCCGCCGACGCCGTGGTCGTAGAGCACCTTGCCGCCGGCGGTGCGGATGCGCTCGATGCCGTAGGCGCGCACCCGATAGCCGCCGTTGGCGAAGGCGTCGTAGGCCTCGGCCATCTCCATCGGCGAGACTTCCACCGCGCCCAGCGCCATCGACGGGTCGGTCTGGATCTGCGAGGTGATGCCCAGCCGGTGGGCGGTGGCGGCGACGTTGTTGGTGCCGACCTCGTTGGCGAGCCGCGCCGCCACGGTGTTGATCGACTGGGCGAGCGCCGTCTCCAGGGTGATCGGGCCCAGGTACTTGCCGGTGTAGTTCTTCGGCGACCAGTTGCCGATGGTGATCGGCTCGTCGACCACCTGCTCGGCGGGCGTGTGACCGGCCTCCATCGCGGTCAGGTAGACGAACGGCTTGAACGCCGAGCCCGCCTGGCGCTGCGCCTCCGTGGCCCGGTCGAACTGGCTGTCGGCGTAGGAATCGCCGCCGACGTAGGCGCGGATGCGGCCCTCGCCGTCGAGCGCCACCAGCGCCGCCTGCTGCACCCCCTGGCCCTGGTGTCCGGCGATGCCGGTCCGCACCGCCTGCTCGGCGGCGGCCTGGATCGGCAGGTCGAGCGTCGTCTCCACCACCAGGTCCTCGGTCGGCTCCTTGCCGATCAGCGCCCGCACCTGGCCGTCGAGCCAGTCGGTGAAATACTGCGCCCGCTGGCTGGCCAGGGTGGCCGAGACGTGGACCGGCGTGGCGAACGCCTGATCACGCTCAGCCGGCGTGATCGCCTTCATCTCCACCATGGCGTCCAGCACAGTGGTCGCCCGCTTGGCGGCGCGCTCGCTGTTGGCCGCGGGGTTGTAGCGGCTCGGCCCCTTCATGGTCGCCGCCAGCAGCGCCGCCTCGCCTAGGGTCAGCTGGCTGGCCGGCTTGTTGAAATAGCGCTGCGAGGCGGCCTCGATGCCGTAGGCGCCGCCGCCGAAGTTCACCCGGTTGAGGTAGAGCGCCAGGATCTGCTTCTTGGAGAACTTGGTCTCCAGCCACACCGCCAGGATCAGCTCCTGGGCCTTGCGGCGGATGCTCTGGGTCGGCGTCAGGAAGAGGTTGCGGGCCAGCTGCTGGGTGATGGTCGAGCCGCCCTGCAGCGGCGCGCCCTTGTGGGTGAGGTTGTAGACCTCCGCCCGGACCATGCCCCACGGGTTGAAGCCGAAGTGGTGGTAGAACTGCCGGTCCTCGATGGCGATGAAGGCGGCGGGCACGTAGGGCGGCAGCTGGTCGATGTTGACCGGCGGCGACTCCTGGCTGCCGCGCACCGCCACCAGCGCCCCGGAGCGGTCCAGGTAGGAGATCGAGGGCTGGCGCTTGACGTTGTAGAGCGTCGAGGTGTCGGGCAGGTCGGTGGCGAACACCGCCAGGAAGCCGATGACGAAGATCACCCCCCAGACGCCGAGCACCAGCGACCAGTAGACCAACGCCTGGAACGGGGTGCGGCGGGGGCGCGGCGCGCCGGGGTTGGCCATGTCGTCTCGCTCGTTTCCCGAAGAGCGCGCCTCCCCCGCAAGCGCTCCTTAGCTGACCCGCATGGGACGCTCCAGCCGATTGAGGAAAGGTGAAGGCGCGTTAAGGATGCGGCGAAAGGTCTTCAGATCGTTTCGAGCGACAATCCGGCCGCCAAGGCCGCTGTCCCCATTCCGGCGTCAAGGGTGGCGAGAGTCGCGCCCAGCCGCCGCGCCACGGCCAAATGCAGCGCGTCGGGCGTTCTCAGGGCTGCGCGACCGTGGCGAATGAGGTCGCGGGCGACCTCGAAGTCGACCCGCACCACGGGCGCCCGCTCCACTGAGGTCGTCCAAGCGTCGAAATTCTGCTCGGCCAGCAGGCGCCGGTCCCGAGTGATCTGTCCGACGCGCTCCAGCAGAGCGGCGGCGGAGCTGAACTCAGCTATCGTCCAATAGCTCAGCACAGGAGCGTCGCTGGTTCGACCCAGCCAAGTCAGGACGCGATGCGAGTGAACGTCTGGAACGAAGACGGACACGACGACGCTGGTGTCCAGATAGATCAATAGCGGTAGTCGTCGCGCATCGCGCGGATCAGGGCCGCCGAGTCGAAAGCGGAATCGCTCGTCTCTACCTGGTGGCGCTTCAGCCACTCGATGTCGTTGAACGTGCGGGGCGCATCGGCGCATTCCACCGGCGGCGGGTTCGCCATCACCAGCTTCACAAGCACCTTGCCGCGGCGCGTGATGGTCACCTCCTCGCCGGCCAGGGCGCGGTCGATCAGCTTCGGCAGATGGTTCTTGGCCTCGGCGACGGAGTATTCGCTCATGAGCGATAGATAGCCATCTAGATGGCCATTGTCGAGATGCGCCCGCGTCTGCCATAGCGTCCGCATGGCCGACGGCCTCGATTCCGCCCGCGAGATCCTGCGCCGCGTGTTCGGCCATGCGGAGTTCCGCGGGCTGCAGGCCGGGGTGATCGGCGAGGCGCTGGCCGGCCGCAGCGCCATCGCGGTGCTGCCGACCGGCGGCGGCAAGAGCGTCTGCTTCCAGATCCCGGCGCTGATGCGCCCCGGCCTGGCGCTGGTGGTCTCGCCGCTGATCGCGCTGATGAGCGACCAGGTCGAGGCGCTGAAGCAGGCCGGCGTCGCCGCGGCGCGGATGGATTCCGCCCTCGACCCGGGCGAGCGCGAGGCCGCCTGGAAACGCGTCGAGTCCGGCGAGCTGAAGCTGCTCTACGTCGCCCCCGAGGGGCTGATGAGCGAAGCGGTGCTGCGGCGGCTGCGCGGGCGGGCGCTGTCGCTGGTGGCCATCGACGAGGCCCACTGCGTCAGCCAGTGGGGCCACGACTTCCGGCCCGACTACCGCGCGCTCGGCCGCCTCGCCGAGCTGTTCCCCGGCGTGCCGCGCCTGGCGCTGACCGCCACCGCCGACGCCCGCACCCGCGCCGACATCCGCGCCGAGCTGCGCCTGGAGGACGCCCGCGAGTTCGTGGCCAGCTTCGCGCGGCCGGAGCTGGCGCTGGCGGCCGAGCGCAAGGAGCGCGGCGGCCGGCGCGTCGCCGAGCTGATCAAGGCCAGGCCCGGCCGCTCCGGCATCGTCTATTCGGGCACCCGCGACGGGACCGAGGCGCTGGCCGACGAGCTGGCGGGCCAGGGCGTCGCCGCCAAGGCCTACCACGCCGGCCTCGACAAGCGGGTGCGGGCCGACCGGCTGGCCTGGTTCCTCGCCGAGGACGGGGCGGTGATGGTGGCGACCATCGCCTTCGGCATGGGCATCGACAAGCCGGACGTGCGCTTCGTCATCCACGCCGACCCGCCGGCCTCGATCGAGGCCTACTGGCAGGAGGTGGGCCGCGCCGGGCGCGACGGCGCGCCGGCCGAGGGCATCACCCTCTACGGTCCGGCCGACATGGCCTGGGCCATGCGCCGCATCGGCCAGCGCGGCCTGCCGGACGAGGTGCGCAACGTCCAGGTCGGCAAGGTGCGCCAGCTCTACGCCATGCTGGAGGGTCTCGGCTGCCGCGCCGCCGCCGTGCGCCGCTACTTCGGCGAGGAGGGCGCGGAGCCCTGCGGCGTCTGCGACATCTGCGTCTCGCCGGTCACCGGCGTCGACGTCACCGAGGCGGCGCAGAAGGCGCTGTCAGCCGTGCACCGGCTGGCCGGGCGGGTCGGCCGCGGCCGCGTGGTCGACCACCTGCTCGGCAAGACCAAGGACGTCAGCGACGTCGAGGCAGGGCTGTCCACCTTCGGCATCGGCGGCGACCTGAAGGCCGCGGCCTGGCGCGAGCTCGTCGACCGGCTCTTGTTCGAGGGCCTGCTGGTCGAGGACCCCAACGACGGGCGCCCGCTGGTCGGCCTCGCCGACGCCGGCGCCGTGCGCACCGTCTACCGCGGCGAGCGCCGCATCGTCGTCCGCCGCGCCCTCGCCAGCGCCGGCGACACCCGCACCGCCCGCCGCGCCCGCACCGCCGAGGCGCTGCAGCCCGACGACCTGCCGCTCTTTGAAGCCCTGCGCGCCTGGCGCCGCGACGAAGCCCGCCGCCAGGCCGTGCCCCCCTACGTGATCTTCGCCGACACCACCCTCGCCGCCCTGGCCCGCGAACGCCCGGCGACGCTGGACGCCGTCGGCCGCATCAGCGGCGTCGGCCAGGTGAAGCTGGCGCGGTACGGGGAGGCGGTGCTGGGGGTGTTGCGCGTGGGCCAGCTCGCCACCATCGTCGACCGGGCGCGCGACCTGCGCTGACAATTGAGCCGCCCGGAGGTGTTGCTTTGGACGCATCTGCGCGGCCGCGCGGCAGGCGGTCTGAAGTTTCGGCGGCAGTATCCGATCGGACGCTACGTCTGGACTTCTACTGTCCTGAAGCGCGCCTCGCCATCGAGATCGATGACGAGAGCCACGGCCACGGCGACCAGCCGGAGTGGGACGAGCGTCGCGACGCCTGGCTGCGGGCGCAAGGCCTGGAGGTGCTGCGGATTGCGGCGGCCGACGTCATGAAGGATGTCGCCGACGTCGTTGACGGCATCCTGCGGCTGATCGGCGAAGGTCCCCCCGTCGTCGCGCATCGCCCTTCGGGCTCGCCAGCGACACTTCCCCCCGGTAGGGCGGGGGAAGCGCGACGCAGGGGAGAACCCGCTCGCGGGTTAGCCGCGACGGAGGGGAGACCCTCCGCTAAATATCCACCTCGGCGTCCAGGGCGTTTTCCTGGATGAACTCGCGGCGGGGCTTGACGAGGTCGCCCATCAGGCGGGTGAACATGTCGTCGGCGTCGTCGGCGTGGGCGACCCTCACCTGTAGGAGGGTGCGGGCGTTGGAATCGAGCGTGGTCTCCCAGAGCTGCTCGGGGTTCATTTCGCCCAGGCCCTTGTAGCGCTGGATGGTCAGGCCGCGGCGGCCGGCTTCGAACACCGCGTCCACCAGGTCGAGCGGGCCGCGGATGGTCTGCGAGCGGTCGCGGCGGCGGTAGGCGGCGGGGCTGGCGAAGGCGTCGCCCAGCGCCTTCACCCGCTCGGCCAGGCGCCGGGCGTCGGCCGACTGGGCCAGAAGGTCGTCGAGCACGATCCGCTCGGTGACGCCGCGCTTGACCCGCGAGAACACGTAGCCGCCCTCGCCGCGCTCGCCGGACCACTGGCCGTCGCCCTCCTCGGCGTAGAGGTCGAAGCGGGCCGCTGCCGCGGCGGGGTCGGGCGTCTCGCCGAACAGCCCGGCCAGCGCCGCCTGCTCGACGGCGAAGGCCGGGGCGCGGGCGGCCAGCCGCTCGACGGTGGCCTTGGCGGTGCGCGAGGCGGCGACCAGGGCGTCGAGGTCGCGGCCGGTGCGGCGCTCGCCGGCGGCGAGGTCGAGCTCGGCCTGGTCGAGCCCTTCCTCGACCAGGAAGCTCTCCAGCTCCGGATCGTCCTTCAGGTAGCGCGAGGACTTGCCCTTGGTGGCCTTATAGAGCGGCGGCTGGGCGATATAGAGGTAGCCGCGCTCGATCACCTCCGGCATCTGCCGGTAAAAGAAGGTCAGCAGCAGGGTGCGGATGTGGGCGCCGTCGACGTCGGCGTCGGTCATCACGATGATCCGGTGGTAGCGGATCTTGGCGATGTCGAAGTCGTCGTGGCCGATCCCGGCGCCCAGCGCGGTGATCAGGGTGCCGATCTGGTCGGACCCCAGCATGCGGTCGAAGCGGGCCCGCTCGACGTTGAGGATCTTGCCGCGCAGCGGCAGCACCGCCTGGTTCTCGCGGTTGCGGGCCTGTTTGGCCGATCCGCCGGCTGAATCGCCCTCGACCAGGAAGATCTCCGACTTGGCCGGATCACGCTCCTGGCAGTCGGCGAGCTTGCCGGGCAGCGAGGAGATGTCGAGCGCGGTCTTGCGCCGGGTCAGCTCGCGGGCCTTGCGGGCCGCCTCGCGGGCGGCGGCCGCCTCGGCGATCTTCTGCACGATCAGCTTGGCCTCGGCCGGATGCTCCTCGAACCAGGTGGCGATGCCTTCGCCGACCAGGCCCTCGACCGCCGGGCGCACCTCGGACGAGACCAGCTTGTCCTTGGTCTGCGACGAGAACTTCGGGTCCGGCACCTTCACCGACAGCACGCAGGTGAGACCCTCGCGGGCGTCCTCGCCCGACAGCGTCACCTTTTCGCGCTTGGCCGCGCCGGAGCTCTCCGCATAGCCGGTGACGATCCGCGTCAGGGCGCTGCGGAAGGCCGACAGGTGGGTGCCGCCGTCGCGCTGGGGGATGTTGTTGGTGAAGCACAGGACATTCTCGTGGTAGCCGTCGTTCCACCACAGCGCCATGTCGAGCTGCACCGTCTCGCGCTCGCCGCGCACCACGATCGGCGCCTTCAGCAGCGGCGTCTTGGCCTTGTCGAGGTGGCGCACGAACGCCTCGACGCCGCCCTCGTAGCGCATCGTCTCCTCGAACGGCTCGGCGCCGGTCAGGTCCCGCAGGACGATGCTGACGCCGGAGTTGAGGAAGGCCAGCTCGCGCAGGCGATGCTCCAGGGTCTTCCGGTCGAACTCGATGAAGGCGAAGGTATTGGTCGACGGCAGGAAGCTGACCTCGGTGCCGGTCAGGAACTCGCCGTCGGCGCGCCGGGGGGCCTCGCCGGTGATGGCGAGCGGGGCCACGGGGTCGCCATGGCGGAAGGTCATCTGGTGCTTCAGCCCGCCGCGGTAGATGGTCAGCTGCAGCCATTCGGAAAGCGCGTTGACGACCGAGACGCCGACGCCGTGCAGGCCGCCGGAGACCTTGTAGGAGTTCTGGTCGAATTTTCCGCCGGCGTGCAGCTGCGTCATGATGACCTCGGCCCCGGAGACGCCCTCGCCCTCGTGGATGTCGGTGGGGATGCCGCGGCCGTCGTCGGTGTCGGTGGCCGAACCGTCGGCGTTGAGGATCACCTCGACGCGGGTGGCCCAGCCCTCCAGCGCCTCGTCGATGGCGTTGTCGACCACCTCGTAGACCATGTGGTGCAGGCCCGAGCCGTCGTCGGTGTCGCCAATGTACATGCCGGGGCGCTTGCGCACCGCGTCGAGTCCCTTGAGGACCTTGATCGATTCCGAGCCGTAGTCAGCGGCGCCGTCGTCGTATGTTTCGTCAGTCATTCATGCGTCCAGAGCGGCCAGCCGCGAGGCGTCCACGCGCACGCCGAGCGCCTCGCCCTTGAAGGGGTCGAACAGCGCTTCGTCCGTGCCTGTGAGAAAGGCCTGCAGTCCAAGCGCGCCGATTTCCTCGGCCAGGGCGGCGCGCCGGACAGGGTCGAGGTGCGCCGCAACTTCATCCAGCAATAATATAGGATTCGGTTGCGATTCCGCACGCGAAAGTCGCGCGCCCTGGGCCAAAACCAGGTTCAGAATCAGCGCTTTCTGCTCGCCGGTCGAACATTCGGCGGCCGGACGGCCGCGCAGCCGGTGGACGACGGTCAGATCGCCCCGGTGCGGACCCTTCAGCGCCCGCCCGGCGGCGGCGTCGCGGGGGCGGCTGGCGGCCAGGTCGGCGGCGATCCGGGCCTCGATCTCGGCCAGCCGCGCGCCGGCCAGCGCCAGCTGCTCGTAGTCGCCGGCGAGGCCCAGGTCGCCCTGCGGGAACGGGCGGCCGGCGCGGGCGTCGATCTCGCCTTGCAGCGCGGTCAGGGTGGCGGCGCGGGCCTCGGCGACGCGGGCCCCGGCGTCGGCCATGCGCGCCTCCAGCGCCGTCAGCCAGGCGCCGTCCGGCGCCTCGTCGGCCAGCAGCCGGGTGCGCTCGCGCAGCGAGCGTTCATAGGCGCCGACGTGGGCGGCGTGGATCGGCTCGGCGGCGAACACCAGCCGGTCGAAGAAGCGCCGCCGGTCGGCCGCGCCCTCGAGGAAGAGCCGGTCCTGGGACGGCGTCAGCCACAGCGGCCGCACGTGCTCGGCCAGCCGCCCCGGCGGCGCCGGCTCGCCCTCCACCCGCACCAGCCGCCGCGCCGCGCCGGCGGTCTCGACGCCGGTGCCGAGCTGGGTGGTCCCGTCGTCGGCCAGGATCGCCGCCGACACCGCCCAGGCCCGCCCCTGCGGCTCCTGCGACAGCCGCCGCCCCAGTTCGGCGAGGCTCGCGGCGCGCATGCCGCGCCCCGGAGAGAAGAGGCTGACGGCCTCCAGCAGGTTGGTCTTGCCGGCCCCGTTCGGCCCGAACAGGAACACACTGCGCCCCCCGGCCACCAGCTGCGCCTGCTCGTAGGAGCGGAAGTCGGTGACGGTCAGGCTCTCGACGGCTGAGCGCATCGCCTAAACCCGCTCTTCCCCGCGAAAGCGGGGACCCAGGGGTTTTATCGAAGGGCGTCGCGGGCGGCAGAAAAAGCCTGGGTCCCCGCTTTCGCGGGGAAGAGCGGAATTCTGAGTCACCGCTCGGCGTCGACGGCGCGCCATTCGTGGGTCAGGTCGTCGAGCTTGGCCTTCAGGTCGGCGGGCATCGGCTTTTCGGCGGCGGCCAGGCTGTCGGCGAGCTGCTCGGGCTTGCTGGCGCCGACGATCGGCGCGGTGATCGCCGGGTTGGCCAGCACCCAGCTCACCGCCATGGTCGCCATGTTGACGCCGGCCTCGGCCGCCACGCCCTTCAGCGCCTCGACGGCGGCGAACTCGCGGTCGTGCCAGTAGCGTTCCTGGTAGCGGGCGCCGGCCGTGCCGAGGGTGAAGCGCGTGCCCTCCGGCGCCGGGCCGGGCTGGTGCTTGCCGGTCAGCATGCCGCCGGCCAGCGGGTTGTAGGGGATGACGCCGATGCCCTCCTCCCGGGCGAGCGGCAGGAGGTCGCGCTCGAAGGTGCGGAAGATCAGGTTGTAGCGCGGCTGCAGCGAGGCGATGCGGCTCCAGCCGTTCAGCTCGGCGCGGCCGACGCCGCGCGCCACCTTGATCGCCGGCCAGTTGGAGACGCCGACGTAGCGGGCCTTGCCGCTCTTCACCACCGTGTCCAGCGCCTCCAGCGCCTCGTCGAGCGGGGTCGTCGGGTCGTAGCTGTGCAGCTGGTAGAGGTCGACGTAGTCGGTCTTCAGCCGCTTTAGCGAGGCGTCGATGGCGTCCAGGATGTGCTTGCGGCTCATCCCCTGGTCCCAGGGCTTGCGGCCGGTGCGGCCGACGCACTTGGTGGCGACGATGTAGTCGTGGCGCTTGCCGACGAGCCAGTTGCCGACGATCTCCTCGGTGCGGCCGACGGTGTTGGCGCCGCCGCCCAGCGGATAGACGTCGGCGCTGTCGAAGAAGTCGATCCCGCCCTCGGCCGCCTTGTCCATGATCGCCCGGCTCTGCGGCTCGTCGCACTGCAGGCCGAAGGTCATGGTGCCGAGGCAGAGCCGCGAGACGGAAAGGCCGGTGCGGCCGAGCGTGGTGCGTTGCATGGCCGCTATCTAGGCCCGCGCGGCGCCGCTGGGTAGACCGAACCTCCCCCGCCGGCGGAGGGGCCGGAACGCCCGGGCGTATTCCACGTTGCCATGGGCATGAATGGCTCCGACATCTTCTTTGGCTGCCTTGGCGTCTCGTCGATCATCATCGCGCTGGGCGCGGCGCGCTCGATTCCGGAGGCGCTGCGGATGATCGAGCGGGTGACGACCTTCGACCGCCGGGCCGCGGCGGCCCGGGCGCCGGTCGACGGTCCGCCCTGGGGCGCGCGGCCGTAGATCCGACGTCGGGGCACGGGTTCGCGTTTTGCGCGATCCTGGCGACCGAATCCTTCAACCGTTCTTAGAAATCGCCGCCAAGGCCTCCAGGAGCCTCGTCAGCGACTTCGGTAACGTAACTTGTAGTACCCTAGCGCAGGGGTCCCCCGCGGCTCTCCAGCATGCCTTAGAACCGCGTGTAGGGGCCTGTTCGCGGCCTACCTTCGGGGCCGCGGTCTCGCCCGCGGCCGGTCAGGCCCGCAGCGGCATCAGCACGTACTGCACGCCGGCGTCGGTGGGATCGAGCACCAGGGTGGGGTCGAGCACCGTCGCGCCGCCGGCGTGCTCGGCGAAGCGGAACTCGGCGATCTCGCCGCCGATCTGGCTGGTGACGTCGAGGATGTAGCGGGCGTTGAAGCCGATCTCGAACGGCTCGCCGTCGTAGTCGACCTCCAGCTCCTCGACCGCCTGGCCGGCGTCCATGTTGCGCACCGTCAGCGTCATCCGCCCGCTCTCGATCGACAGCTTCACCGCCCGGCTCTGCTCGGTGGAGATGGTGGCGACGCGGTCGACGGCGGCGGCGAAGAGGGCGTTGTCCAGCGTCATCACCCGCTTGTTGTCGCGGGGGATCACCCGCTCGTAGGGCGGGAAGGAGCCGTCGATCACCTTCGAGGTCATCGCCGCGTGGGCGAAGCCGAAGCGGATCTTCTGGGCCGAGACGCCCATGGTGACGGTCTCGCCGGCGTCGTCCATCAGCCGGCGGGCCTCGTTGATGGTCTTGCGCGGGATGATCACGCCGGGCGCGCCGGAGAAGCCTTCCGGGGCCGGCATCTCGGCCAGCGCCAGGCGCCGCCCGTCGGTGGCCACGGCGCGCAGCTTCGGGGTCCCGTCCTCGACCACGGCGTGCAGGTAGAGGCCGTTGAGGTAGTAGCGCGTCTCCTCGGTGGAGATGGCGAAACGGGTCTTGTCGATCAGCCTGACGAGGTCGTTGGTGTCGATGCCGATCGGCTCGGAGAGGCCCTCCGACGACATCATCGGGAAGTCGCCGGCCGGCAGCACCGGCAGGTTGAAGCGCGAGCGGCCGGCCTGCACCGTCAGGCGCGGGTCCTCGCCGGTGTAGCTCAGCGAAACGTCGGCGCCCTCCGGCAGCTTGCGGGCGATTTCGTAGAGGGTGTGGGCCGGGGCGGTGATCTGGCCGTCGCCCTCCACCTGCGCCGGGCTGGTGTCGGCGATCTCCATGTCGAGGTCGGTGGCCGAGAAGGCCACCTGGCCGCGGCTGGCCGACAGCAGCACGTTCGAGAGGATGGGGATGGTGTTGCGCCGCTCCACGACGCTCTGCACATGCCCCAGCGCCTTCAGCAGCGCCGCCCGCTCGATTGTCAGCTTCATCCAGGTCCGATCCGAAGGCCGCCGCGCCGCCACCCGATCCCCCGCGCGGCGCAGGGTGATGGGACGCCGGACATTAGACGAAACCGCGCGCGGCGGAAGACGAAACCGCGCGCGGCGGAAGAGCCGCCGGCGATGTCTTGGGGGAGAGTCCGCGCGGCGCGCGCCGCCGTCTGCCGCCGGGCGCCGCAAACTACGGAGAATCTACGGTCCGGGACGGTCCCGGCGCCAGGAGCGCGGCGCCGCCTTTCGCCAGATGGCGCGGACCAGGGCCCTGGCGAGCTGGCCGCGCGAGCGCTCCAGCGAGTCGGCCCGCATCCGGTGCTTCGTCGCCTCGGCCCTCAGCATGTTGTCGGTCGTGGCCGCCGCGGCCATGGCTGCGAGCGCCTCCGGCACGCCCTCGAAGCCCTGCCGGGCGGCCGCCTCGACCCAGGCGAGCAGCGGCGGCTCGCCATAGGTCTCGCCCGCCGCGGCGCCCAGCGTCGCGTAGTGGGCGCCGAAATGCTCGATCGCGACGAACCAGGGGTCGGGCTCGGCGGCGCGGTAGAGGGTGAACACCTTGCCGGGCGCGAGCGTGGCGGCGCTCTCCAGCGGACTGATCCATGAGGCGTCGCGGTCGTAGAGCGTGCCCGACTCGATCCAGAGCCGCAGCTGGGCGCCGTCCACCACGAAGCAGCCGCTGTGCGGGTTTGTCGGCAGGCGGAAAGCCTGCCGCCGGCCGTTCCACTCGCCCGCCAGCACCGGCGCCGATCCGGCCTTGCGAAACGGCTTCAGCGCGCCAGGCCCCAGCGGGTGGTCGATCGCCTGCTTTTCGGGCGACCCGGCGTGGGGCATCTCATAGCGGCGCGGCGACAGCAGCGCGCGGGGGCCGAACGTCGCCGCGAACCAGGCGATCTTCTCGAAGAACGCCGGATCGTCGACGATGAGGTCGTCCTCGAGATAGGCGTAGAGGTCGTAGGCGCCGGCCCGCTCGCGCATGATTCGCTGAGCTTCGAACGGCAGCAGCAGCGGCTCGCCGTCGTAGTACTCGACGGCGTAGCTGGAGGGATCGAGCCCCAGCCATTCCAGCAGGTTGTCGCCGGGGGCGGTCACCACCACGATGTCCAAGCCCCGGCGGACCGGCGGCTCCAGGCTGAGCCGATACGTGCCGCAATGGCGGTGCAGGGCCACGATCGCCGCGTTCAGCCCGGTGATCTTGGCGAACGGCATCCGGTCGCTGCCGAACGAGCGGCGCTCCGAGGCCGGCGCATGCCGGTAGTAGTGGGCGATGACGACGAGCAGGCGCATGGTCAGGTCGCGACTCCGCGCCGGGCTGGAGGCGCCGCGGTCAGGCCTTGGTGTCCACGGACGCGCCCGAGCCGCCGTCGCCGGCGGCGGCGTAGGGGTTCTGGGCGACCTGGTCGGGGGCCTCGGCGCCGGCGGCCGAGCCGCGGGCGGCGACGATCACCATCGCCGGCCTGACCAGCCGCCCGAACAGCTCGTAGCCCGGCTGGATCACCTGCAGCACGCCGCCGGCGGCGACGTCGTCGGCGGGCTGCTCCTGCATCGCCTGGTGCTGGTGCGGGTCGAACTTGGCGCCTCGCACCGGGTCGATCTTCTTCAGCCCGTTGCGCTCGAAGGCGCCCATCAGCTCCTTCTCGGTGAGCTGCAGACCGATGGCGAGATTCTTGACCAGCGGGTCACCTGAGTCGGTCGGCGCGTGCTGCATCGCCCGCTGCAGGTTGTCGGCGACGCCCAAGAGGTCACGGGCGAACTTCTGGATCGCGTAGGCCCGCGAATCGTTGGCCTCGCGCTCGGTCCGGCGCTTGGTGTTCTCCGCGTCGGCCGCCACGCGCAGCATCTGGTCCTTCAGCGACGCCACCTCGGCGCGCAAGGTTTCCAGCTCGTCGCCGCCCGCGTCTTCCGCCCGGCCAGGGATCCCGCCGCCCGTTTCGGCCTCGGGGCCCTCGCCCGCCGCCGGCGTCTCGTCGTCAATCATACGTCTGTCTCATCCGTCCATGATGCGCCCGAGCGCCCGCGCCGTGTAGTCGACGAGCGGGATCACCCGGGCATAGTTGAGCCGCGCCGGCCCGATCACGCCGATCGCGCCCAGCACCTTCTGCCTGCCGCTCATATAGGGCGCGGCGATCACGGCGGAACCCGAAAGCGAGAACAGCCGCGTCTCGGCGCCGATGAAGATGCGCACGCCCTCGGCGTCGCGCACGTTATCCAAGAGGCCGATCAGCTGCTCTTTCTGCTCCAGGTCGTCGAACAGCCGCCGCACCAGCTCCAGGTCGGCCAGCATCTGCGGGTCGCCCAAGAGGTTGGCGTGGCCGCGCACGATCAGCGCCCGCTCAGTCTCGGCGCCGCCGCTCCAGGCCGCCAGGCCCTCCTCGACCAGCCGCGCGCTGGCCGAGTTGAGCTCGCGCCGCGCCCGCTCCAGCTCGCGGCCGACCTCCTGGCGCGCGTCGCCGAGGGTGCGGCCGCGCAAGCGGGCGTTGAGGAAGTTGGACGCCTCCACCAATGCCGACGGGGTGACGCCGGCCGGCCGCCGCATCAGCCGGTTCTCCACCTGGCCGTCGTCGAACACCATGACCGCCAGCGCCTGGTCGGGGCCGAGCGCCACGAACTCGACGTGCTTGACGCCGGCGTCCCGCGACGGCGTCACCACCACCCCGGCCCCGCCGGCCAGCCCCGAGAGGATCGAGCTGGCCTCGTTCAGCGCCTCCTCCACCGAGCGGCCGTGAGCCGAGAGCCGCGCCTCGATCGAGCGCCGCTCCTCCTCGATCAGGTCGCCCACCTCCAGCAGGCCGTCGACGAACAGGCGCAGGCCCGTGTGGGTCGGCACCCGGCCGGCGCTGATGTGCGGCGCGTCGAGCAGGCCCAGCTCGGCCAGGTCCTGCATGGTGTTGCGGATCGAGGCCGGCGACAGCGCGATCCCGGCCCGCGACAGGGTGCGCGAGCCGACCGGCTCGCCGGTCTCCAGGTAGGCCTCGACGATGCGGCGAAAGATGTCGCGCGCCCTCGCATCCAGCTCCGCGAGCGTGGGGCCGTTGACGGCCGAGATGCCGACGAGCGGGTTGGTCATCAGGGTTTAAGAGGATAAGCCCCGCCCGACGCGGCGCAAGGAGCACGAGGCATGGCGGCACGACCCTCCGGACGGGCGGCGCACGAGCTGAGGACCGTCAGCCTGGAGACCGGCGTCAACCGCTACGCCGAGGGCTCGTGCCTGGTCTCGTTCGGCCACACCCGGGTGCTGGTCACCGCCAGCCTCGACGAGACGGTGCCGGGCTTCCTGCGCGGCCGCGGCCAGGGCTGGGTCACCGCCGAATACGGCATGCTGCCCAGGGCCACCCACACCCGCGGCCGGCGCGAGGCGGCGGAGGGCAGGCAGTCGGGCCGCAGCCAGGAGATCCAGCGGCTGATCGGCCGCTCCTTGCGCGCCGTCACCGACATGCGGGCGCTGGGCGAGCGCCAGTTCACCCTCGACTGCGACGTGATCCAGGCCGACGGCGGCACCCGCACCGCGGCCATCACCGGCGCCTGGGTGGCGCTGCGGCTCGCCACCCGCTGGCTGAAGGACGAGGGGGTGATCGCCGCCGACCCGATCCGCGACCACGTCGCCGCCATCTCCTGCGGCGTCTGCCAGGACACCCCGGTGCTCGACCTCGACTACGAGGAGGACTCGAACGCCGAGGCCGACTCCAACTTCGTGCTCACCGGCGGCGGCGACATCGTCGAGATCCAGGCCACCGGCGAGAAGCGCGGCTTCACCCGCGCCGAGTTCGAGCGCCTGTTCACGTTGGCCCAGCAGGGCATCGCCGACCTGGTCGAGCTGCAGCGCAAGGCGGTGGGCTGACGATCCGTCGATCGTGCGTGGTTCGAGACGCGCTCTGTCGAGCGCTCCTCACCATGACGAGCTTTGTTGCAGCCCACCCAGCTTCGTCATCCTGAGGAGGCCGCGCAGCGGCCGTCTCGAAGGACGCACGAGCGTCATGCCGACCGCCTCATACCCGCTCCACCGGCGGCAGGCGGTAGCGGCCTTCCAGCAGCTCCGGCTTGGGCAGGTAGGCGCGCATGAAGAGGGCGAACGGGCCGGCAGGCGCCGGCAGCCAGGCGCCGCGGCGCTCCGGACCAGGGTCCGCGTGGCCGATCCAGATGTCCAGCGAGCCATCCTCGCCATAGGTGAGGCCCGGCGTGCGGTCGCCGATGGC
The DNA here is from genome assembly GCA_036490095.1 of Caulobacteraceae bacterium. Taxonomy (GTDB): domain Bacteria; phylum Pseudomonadota; class Alphaproteobacteria; order Caulobacterales; family Caulobacteraceae; genus Acaudatibacter. The sequence continues at coordinate 19,301 of DASXEN010000198.1, read as the reverse complement.
GTAGCGGCCGATCGGGTTGTCGGCGAAGAAAAACTGGCCATCGTCGGTGGCCTCGTAGAGGCTGAGCGACCAGAAGCTGTCGACCGGGATCGGCTGGCCGGCGGGAAAATGCAGCCGCCAGGCCTCACTGCCGTCGAACAGGCCGCCCGGCAGCGGACCGGCGGCGCGCATGTACATCGCCTCGACGGGCGGCAGCGCCGCGAGGCCCGAGAGCGCCACGCTGGCGCGAAAGCCGTAGGCCTGGCCGTACTCGCCGAGCCGCCAGTCCGGATAGCTCCAGCCGCCCTGCGGCGCGCCGCCGGCGAGGCCGCCGCCGCGCCGCACCGCCGCCTTGGCCTCGGCGACGCCGGCCTCGATCGCCGCCGCCTGCCCGGCCGAGAAGCGCGCGGCGTCGAAGTCGGCGAGGTCCAGCGGCGCCATCGTCTGCAGCATCGCCCGGTCCGTCACCGGCGGCGGGTTCAGCGCCAGCAGCCGCGCGGCGCTGGCGAAATAGTCCTGCCAGGGCGCGGCGCGGCCGGCGAACGGCCCGGGCGCCTCGACCGCCGGCCCCTGCATCGAGAGGCCGTGCTGCACCGCCTTGGCCGCCTCGGCGTCGTCCGGGCTCTCCACCAGGATGCGGGCCAGCGCCCAGACGTGGTCGGTGGGCGAGCGCACGACGTTCGGCCCGTCGGCCGGCTCGCGCGGCCCGATCAGGGTGAAGACGCCGCCGTCGCCGCCGGTGGTGCGCGTGCCCAGCACTGCAAAGTTGTTGGTGTAGGCGTCCATCAGCGCCAGCGAGAGGTAACGCTCGCCGGACGGCGGCAGGTGGATGCTCACCGCCCCGGCGCTGAGGTCGATCTGGGCGGTCGAGTAGAAGGTGTCGTTGTTCGGCGTGGTGACGCCGCGCGAGGTGTGGTCGGCCAGCCTGCGCATGTGGCCGAACGCGTTCATCCGCGCGCCGGCGGATTGGCCACGCTGCCGCGTCGTGGCGATCTCGATCAGCGGCAGGGCGTAGAGCCAGGCGGCGTGGGCCGCCGCTTTCAGGCGATCGAGATGTTCGTCCGGCATCGAGGTCTCCGCGTAGGTTCGGCGCCGCGCAAGACATAGAACGTGGCGGCTGTCCCGGCTCCGGCGCGGCGTTCGGCTACTTCGGCGCCGCCGCGGATCGCTGACGCCAACCGGTGGGTAGCCGGCCGCCGGGCAGGTTGTTCTGCCACAGGGACGGGACCACGTTCCGAGCGCTGACGATGCAGACCGGCCGCATCCATCGGGCGCGTTCGCTGGCCATCGGACACACCTTGAAGTCGCCAAACACGTCCAGGTACGCGCCAGGTTGGCTGGGCCTTGCGACCCGGTCGACCGACTTGGGGACGAGCGTCGCCGATTCCGCATCCCCGTCGCCGCCCAGGACGCCGAATATGCGGCGCGAGCCGAGCGGCAGCAGCCTGAGGCCGGGCGTCCCATTGTAGAAGGCGAGCCGCCCGCGCACCATGAAGCACGGGGCGCGGGCGGGCGGTATCGCTCTGCAGCGGGCGCCTGGCGCGCCGCGCTCGGCAAAGCAGCCAGCCGGCAACACCGGGATGCGGCGGCAGTCCGCGCCCGCGGCTTGAGCCCCGTCGCCGCCCGCCAGCGCGGCCAGCGCCAGGGCGACGCTGGCGCTCCGCGCGCCGCTCATCCGGCCGGCTGCGCCGGCGTCAGCTCGGCCATCAGCTTGTCGTCGATCTCGTTGGCGCGCTGGTAGGCGGGGCGCTGGCTCAGGCGCTCGACGTAGGCCTCGAACGTCGGCCGCTTCTCGATCGCGCCGAACTGCATGCCCCAGCCGAGCGAGGCGCAGATGTAGAGGTCGGCGGCGCTGAAGGCGTCGCCGGCGAGGTAGTCGCCGGCGCCCACCGCCGCCTCCAGCGCGTTCAGCGCGTCGGTCGCATCGCCCCAGCCGACCATGCGCTTCTGCTCGGGCTTCACCTCGACGCCGAGGGCCTTGGTGATCACCACGCTCTCCACCGGTCCGGCGCCGAAGAACAGCCAGCGGTAGTAGGGGCCGCGGCGCGGATCGCCGGACGGCGGCGCGAGGCCGGCGGCCGGGAAGGCGTCGGCGAGGTAGGCGCAGATCGCCCCGCACTCGGTCACCACCGTGTCGCCATGCTTGATCGCCGGGATCTTGCCCATCGGGTTGATCGCCAGGTAGGCCGGCCCCTTCAGCGTCGTGGCGTAGTCCATCACCTGCGTCTCGTAGGGCTGGCCCACCTCCTCCAGCATCCAGCGGACGATGCGGCCGCGTGACTGCGGGTGGGTGTAGAAGGTGAGCTGGTCGGCCATGAGAGGCTCCTGTCTGGCGCTGTCGGCGTCCTCATAGCCAGCGTTGATGTCAGCGTTTTGGCAAGAGCGACGGCTCCGGCCCGCGCCGCCGGGCGCTTTTTTCCGTCGCCGCCTTCCATCGCGCGAATCCTCGCGCTAGCCTCCGCTCGCATGAGGGGTGGGGTCGTCAGTTTCGCGTTTGCGGTTAGCGTGCTCGCGTCGCCGGCGCTGGCCGGCTGTGGATTGGCCAAGATCGCCGAGCTGCCGGTGACCATGCAGGGCCTGACGCCGACGGTCTCGGTCAAGATCGACGGCGGCGAGGCGAAGATGATCGCCGACAGCGGCGCCTTCTTCAGCTCCATCACGCCCCAGGCCGCCAGGCGGCTCGGCCTGAAGATCGCCGCCCGCTCGGGCGCGACCCTGGAAGGGGCCGGCGGGGAGGCGGACGCCGGCCTCGCCCAGGCGAAGACCTTCGAGGTGCTGGGCTTCACCCTGCACAACGCCGACTTCCTGATGACCGCCCCGCAGCTGCCCGCCGACGGGCTGCTCGGCGAGAACATGCTGGGCCTGGCGGACACCGAGTTCGATCTCGCCGACGGCGTGATCCGGCTGATGAAGCCGACCGGGTGCGAGAAGACGGCGCTCGCCTACTGGGCCACGGATCGGCCCTATTCCGCCATCGACATCTACACGATCAGCCGCCAGTCGGACTCCATTCGCGGCACGGTGAAGGTGAACGGGGTCAGCATCCGCGCGCAGTTCGACACCGGCGCGCCGCGCACCATCGTGTCGCTCAAGGCGGCGAAGGCGGCCGGCGTCAATCTCGCCGACCCGCGGGTGAAGCCCGGCGGCGTCAGCGGTGGCATCGGCCTCGGCGAATACGAGACCTGGATCGCCCCGGTGACGAGTTTCGAGATCGGCGGCGAGGCGATCAAGAACACCAGCTTGCGGATCGGCGACATCCGGCTGGACGGCGCCGACATGCTGGTGGGCGCGGACTTCTTCCTGTCGCACCGGGTCTTCGTGTCGAAGAGCCAGGCCAGGCTCTACTTCACCTACAACGGCGGGCCGGTCTTCGACCTCGGCGACGCCAACCGCCCTGCAGCGACTGCGGTCACGACCGCAGCCGCAGCTGGCGCGGAAAAGCCCAGCGACGCCGCGGGCTTCAGCCGCCGGGCGGCGGCGTTCGCCGCGCGGGCCGACTACGACAGCGCCATCTCCGACTACGCCAGCGCCATCGCCCTTGCCCCCGGCGATCCCCAGCCGCTGGTCGAACGAGGCCGCCTCTATTGGCGCCAAGGCCAGCCGATGATGGCGGCGGCCGATTTCGAGGCCGCTCTGAAGCTGAAGCCCGACGACGTGACGGCGCTGTTGGCGCGGGGCGAGCTGCGGCTGGCCCGCCGAGACACGGCGGGCGCGGCCGCCGACTTCGACGCCGCGATCAAGGCCGATCCGAGCCAGGCCCTGCCGGTCGCGCAACGCTATGTCTCCTTCGACCGGTTCGCCGACGCGGTCGCGCGCTACGACGCCTGGATCGCCACCCACCCCAAGGACGCCGAGATGGCCTCGGTGCTGAACAATCGGTGCTGGGTGCGCGCCCTGTGGGGCCAGGAGCTGGACAAGGCCGAGGCCGACTGCGACGCCGCGCTGCGCCTGGCGCCGGGCGCGGCGAGCATCCTCGACAGCCGCGGCCTCGTGCATCTGCGGCGCGGCGAGGCCGACAAGGCGATCGCCGACTACAACGGCGCCCTGGAGCAGACCAGGCACGACCCGTGGTCGCTCTACGGCCGCGGGCTCGCGCAGCTGAAGAAGGGCCGCAAGGCGCAGGGCGACGCCGACATCGCCGCCGCTGCCGCCATCGAGCCGGGCTTACCGGACCGCTTCAAGCAGCTCGGCATCGCGCCTTAAGCCGGCCGGCTCACTCCTCCAGCTCGGGCCCCTCGTCGTCGTCCGGCGGGCCGGGCTCGAACACCAGCAGGTCGCCGGGTTGGCAGCCCAGTTCGCGGCACAGGGCGTCGAGGGTGGAGAAGCGCACCGCCCGCGCCTTGCCGGTCTTCAGGATCGAGAGGTTGGCGATGGTCACGCCCACGCGGTCGGCGAGCTCGGTCAGCGACATGCGCCGTTCGAGCAGGATGCGGTCGAGGTGGACGCGGATGGGCATGCTGGGCGCGCCGGCTAGATGGTCAGCTCGGCGTCGCGGCGAAGGCGCGCGCCCTCACGGAACACCTCGGCCAGCACCACGATCACCAGCACCGCGAACCAGGAGGTGAGGTTCAGGTTGAACCCCGGCGCATGGCGGCTGCCCAGGGCGAAGTGGTCGAGCGCGCCGAACAGGTAGCCGTTGACCTCGATCAGCGCCAGCACCAGGGCGATGACCCTGAGGCGGCGCACATTGTCCGGATGGAAGGGATCGCCGGCGGTCATGGCGCCGAAGATGCGGCGCAGGCGCTGGACGATGACGATCACCCCGATCAGCGACAGCTCGGCCCCCGCCAGCATGATCGCCGCGCCGAGGCCCGGCGCGTGGCCGAGGATCTGCGCCTGCACCAGCGTCGTCGCGGGCAGCACCTGCGGGTCGAAGCTGATCAGCAGCAGGATCAGGAGGGCGACGGCGAAGACGAACACCACCGCCCAAAGGACGTAGTAGAACACGTCCAGGATCACTTTCAGGAAGCTCGACACCGAGCCCGGGCCAAGCGCGCGGATCATCGTGCGGTCCCTCGCAGAAACGACTTCGCCTTCCCCTTCATCACGAAAGGGAAGGCGAAGATGCCTCCAACTGGGAGGCCGCGCCAGCGGACGCCACCCTAGAGGGCGTTGGTCGCGAGCGCGACGGCCGCCAGCGGCATGCCGATCAGGACCATCAGGTTGGTCAGCGTGATCGCGGACCGGTCCAGAAGCTTGAGAATCGTGTTCATCGGTCTATCCCCGTGTTGTGCGTTGCAGCATGAATTGTGGTGGTTTAACACCTCCGAAACAACCGTCGCCGGCGTCCCGTTGCGCTAATCAATACGGGTTCATCGTTTTTCGATCAACTGGATTTATCGACAAACGATATTAAGATTTTGCAATGCATTAAAAAGCCGTCATGCTTGCGGGCCGCCTTCGCATGCGCGAAACAAGCGGCATGGCTCTTCGCCTGATCAGCGGCCAGCGGCTCGTCGCGGCCACCCACAATCCCGGCAAGGCGCGCGAGCTGGCGGCGCTGCTGGAGGGGCGATTCGAGGTGGTGACGGCCGCGTCGCTCGGCCTGGCCGAGCCGGACGAGACCGAGCAGACCTTCGGCGGCAACGCGCTCATCAAGGCGCGGGCGGCGGCGGAAGCCTCCGGGCTGGTCGCGCTGGCCGACGATTCGGGGCTGTCGGTGGCGGCGCTGGGCGGCGCGCCGGGCATCTTCTCGGCCAGGTGGGCCGGGCCCGGCCGCGACTTCGGCCACGCGATGCGGCTGGTCGAGCAGCGGCTGGACGAGAGCGAGAGCGACGATCCGGCGGCCTGGTTCACCAGCGCGCTGGCGGTGGCCTGGCCGGGCGGCCCGGCGGTGGTGGTCGAGGGCCGGGTGGACGGCACGCTGACCTTCCCGCCGCGCGGCGACAAGGGGTTCGGCTACGACCCGATCTTCGTGCCGGACGGCTACCGCGAGACCTTCGGCGAGCTGGATGCGGCGGTGAAGGATGGGATCAGCCACCGCGCCAGGGCCTTCGCGAAGCTGAAGGCGGCCCTGTTTGATTGACGCGGCCGCGAGCGGCGGCCCCGCCGAGGCCGGCGTCCGCGACATCGCCCTCTATGTCCACTGGCCCTACTGCGCGCGCATCTGTCCCTACTGCGACTTCAACGTGGTGCGCGCCCGCGGCGGCAAGGGGCCGGCAGCGCTGGCCCGCGCCATCGTCGCCGACCTCGCCGCCCAGGCCGGGCGGCTCGGCCGCAGGCGGCTCGCCTCGATCTTCTTCGGCGGCGGCACGCCATCGCTGATGCACCCCGAGTGGGCGGGCGAGATCATCGCCTTGGCGCGGCGCCTCTTCGAGCCTGCGCCCGACCTCGAGGTGACGCTGGAGGCCAATCCCACCGACGCCGAGGCCGGCCGCTTCGCGGACTTCACCGCCGCGGGGGTGAACCGGCTGTCGCTCGGCGTGCAGTCGCTGGACGACGCGGCGCTGGCCTTCCTGGGCCGCGATCACAGCGCCGCCGACGCCCGCCGCGCCGCCGAGATCGCCGGCCGCGCCTTTCCTCGCGTCTCCATCGACCTGATCTACGCCCGGCCGGGCCAGACGCCGGATGCCTGGGAGCGCGAGCTTCGCGAGGCGCTGGCGCTGGGGGCCGAGCACGTCTCCGCCTACCAGCTGACCATCGAGGCCGGCACGCCGTTCGACCGCGCCGTGCGCCGCGGCCGCTGGGCGCCGCCCGATCCGGACCTGGCCGCCGCGCTCTACGAGACGACGCAAGGCGTGCTGGGCGATGCGGGCCTTGCCGCCTACGAGGTCTCCAACCATGCGCGGGGGCCGGCCGCCCGCTCGCGCCACAACCTGGTCTACTGGCGCGGCGGCGACTACCTGGGCGTAGGGCCGGGGGCGCATGGGCGGATCACCGGCGCGGACGGCGAGCGCTGGGCGACGCTGACGCCGGCGCGCGTCGCGGACTACGTCGCCCGCGTCGGGGCGGCCGGCTGCGGCCTCGCCGAGCGGACGCGGCTGACCCCGCTGGAGGCGGCTGAGGAGCGGCTGCTGATGGGGCTGCGCACGGTCGAGGGCGTCGGCCTCGCCGAGCTGGCGGCGCTGTCGCCGGACCCGGCGACGGTCCGATCGCTGACCGACGCCGGCCTGCTGGCGCCGTCGCCGGGTCGGCTGATCGCCACCGCCGCCGGCCGCGCCGTGCTCGACCGCATCACCCTCGACCTCGCCGACAGCGCCGCATCGGGCTAAGCAGGCCGGGTCCGCCGCCGAGGAGGGTCGAAAGCTGGCTCCGCGACCGCCGCCGCCCGCCCTCTCCGACGCACCGCTGGAGGCCGGCCTCTATCTGGTGGCGACGCCGATCGGCAACCTGCGCGACATCACCCTGCGCGCGCTCGACGTGCTGGCCGGCGCCGGCCTGGTGCTGGCCGAGGACACCCGCGTCACCGGCAAGCTGCTCGCCGCCTACGGCCTCTCCAAGCGGCTGCAGCGCTACGACGAGCACGCCGCGGCCCGCGTCCGACCGGCGGCGCTGGCGGCGTTGGCTGAGGGCGCGCGGGTAGCGCTGGTCTCGGACGCCGGCACGCCGCTGGTCTCAGACCCCGGCTACCGGCTGGTGACCGAGGCGCTGGCGGCCGGCGTGGCGGTCTGGCCGATCCCCGGCGCGTCGTCGGCGCTGGCGGCCTTGAGCGTCGCCGGCCTGCCGACCGACCGCTTCCTCTTCGCCGGCTTTCCGCCGCCGAAGGCCGCCGCCCGGCGCACCTTCCTGGAGGGGCTGCGGGGTGTGCGGGCGACGCTGATCCTGTTCGAAGGCGCCTCGCGGCTCGGCGCCTCGCTGGCCGACATGGCGGCGGTGCTGGGGCCGCGGCCGGCGGCGGTGGCGCGCGAGCTGACCAAGCTGCACGAGACGGTGGTCCGCAGCGACCTCACCACGCTGGCCGCCGATCCGGCGCTGGCCGCGCCCAGGGGCGAGGTGGTGATTGTGATCGGGCCGCCGCCGGACGAGGCCGCCCGGCCAGAGGACGCCGAGGCGGCGCTGGCCGAGGCGATCGGGCGGCTGTCGCCGGCCGACGCCGCCCGCGAGGTCGCCGCCGCCACCGGCCTGCCGCGGCGCGAGCTCTATCGCCGCGCGCTCGAGCTGAAGGGCCGTTGATGGCCCGCGACCGCAGCCTCACCGGCTTGCTGGCGCGGCGGGCCGGCCGCCGCGGCGAGCTGCTGGCGGCGCTGTGGCTGATGGCCAAGGGCTACCGCATCCTGGGCTTTCGCCTGAAGACGCCGCAGGGCGAGATCGACCTGCTGGCGCAGAAGGGCGCGGTCCTGGCGGTGGTGGAGGTGAAGCTGCGCGGCTCGATCGAGACGGCGCTGGAGGCGGTGACCTGGCGCCAGCGCCAGCGTCTGCGCCGGGCCGGCGAGGCTTTCGCGGCGCGGCGGCGCGATCTGAAGGGCGCGGCAATCCGCCTCGACCTGTTGGCTCTCGCGCCCGGGCGCTGGCCTTGTCATATTCCCGATGCTTGGTTTGGGGACTAGCCGGCGCCGCCGTAGCCGGAAATCACGATGACGCGGAACGAGGCGCAGCGCTTCCTGACCGATGTCGGCGCCAACGGCGACGCCGGCTTCCCGCTGCTTGAGGCGGCGCTGGCCTGCGCGGTCCACGAGGAGCCGTCGCGCGACGCCGAGCAGGTGCGCGCCATGGCCGCCGACGCGGTGCGGCGGCTGAAGTCGCGGCTGCGGCGCGAATCGCCGGAGGAGGCGCTGGCCGAGACCATGGCCGGCGACATGCGCCTGGCCGGCGACCTGATCACCTACGACAGCCCGGAGAACACCGATGTCATCTGCGTGGCCGAGCGGCGCAAGGGGCTGCCGGTGACGCTGGGCATCTTCTATCTCGACGCGGCGCGCCAGTGCGGGCTCGACGTGCGCGGCGTCGACTTCCCGGGCCACTTCCTCTTGCGCATCGAGACCGCCGAGGGGCCGCTGGCGCTCGACCCGTTCAGCGAGGGCCGCGTGGTGCTGCCCTCGGAGCTGACCCGGCGGGCGCTGCACGCCGGCCTCACCCCCAACGTCGCCGAGCGGCTGGAGGCGCTGATGACGCCGGCCAGCGACCGGGCGGTGCTGATCCGGCTGCAGAACAACGTCTTCGCCCGCGCCGTCGCCGCTCGCGACTTCGCCCGCGCCGAGCGCTCGGCCCTGCGCCGCGCGCTGATCGATCCCACCGACCACCGCCCCTGGATCGACGTCGCCGCGGCCCGCGAAGGGCAGGGGGCGCTGGCCGGGGCGCTAGAAGCCCTGGCCCACGCGCAGCGCCTCGACGGCGGCGCCGCGCTGGCGGCCAGGGCGGCGCGCGAGCGGGTGCGGCTGAAGCTGAACTGAGGCGTCTTGCCGCGGCGCCAGCGCCCCGCTACGCCTCACGCGCTTTTTGCCAGGGACCCGCGCCATGCCGGAAGTCATCGTCCACGCCGTGGAAGGCCGCACGCCGGCCCAGAAGAAAGCGCTCTGCGCCGACATCACCGCCGCGGTGGTCAAGCACTTCAGCGCCCCGATCGAGGCGGTCACGGTCACCGTCATCGACGCCCCGCGCGACTCGAAGATGAAGGGCGGGGCTATGTTCTCGGAGCGGTGATCCGGCTCAGCCGCCCGGATACTCGAGCGCACGCTGCAGGGCCGGATCTCGGCCGGCCTTGACGTCGGCCCAGGTGGTCTCGACCGGGATGTCCGGGCGGATGCGGTTCTCGCCACCCGCCGGCGCGAAGCTGTAGAACCGCGTCGAGTAGGACACCACAAGGTGCGAGTTTGTCAGCGTCAGCTCGCCGTTCTCTTGGTAGCTGTTCGGTCGCTCGCCGATCGCCTCGCCCACGAGCAGCGCCGCGGTGCGCTGCCGGAAGTGGGCGGCGTTGGACATGGCCGCCGAGAAGGTCATCACGCCGATGAGCACGAAGAGGCGCCCCTTGCGGTTGATCGCCGGCAGCTTGGCGATCGGGTCGACCAACTCGCGCAGTCCGACGAAGAAGTCGCCACCGCCGTTCTGGCGCAGGTCGATGATCAGTTTGTCGGGCGCGGCCGCGGCGAGCTGCGCGCGCAGCGCCGCGGCTGGGCTCGACAGCCCTTTGTAGCTGCGAAAGTCGCAGTAGATGGTGCGGCCGCCCTGCAGTGGCGCGCACCATAGCGGGTCGTCCGGCCGCTGCTCGGCCAGCGTTGGCGTCGCGGCGGGACCGCGCCAGACGGGCTTTGCTCCCGCCGGCATCGCGGCCGCGTCAAAGCCGAAGCGGCGGCCGTCGTCGCCTTCGAGGTCGAGGCGGGCGTGGTTGCGGTCCGGCGCGAGGCCGAACCCGTGCAGGAAGAGGCCGCGGGTCAGCAGCATGTCGGCCAGCGCGTCGCGCAGCTCCTGGCTCTCGTCCGACGGCGTCACCGCCAGCATGCGCGCATGCGCCTCGGCGATCGGCGCGCCGCCGATCGCCAGCACCTTCGCTCCCAGCGCGGCCTCGCCGCCAGCCGCCACCTGCGCCACCCGCCATTCGTCGCCGAACCGGCGGATGCGCAGCGGCAGCGCCCCACTGTCGTCCGGGATGCGCACGCTGGTGTGGCCGTCGCCGATCATCCGCACGATCGTCGCCAGGCCGACGAACACCTGATCGCCGTCGAGGCTGGGGATGCGACGATCGAGGTCCGCGACAGCGGCTTCGAACGCCGGCCGCGAGACTGCGTGGAAGGCGTTCATGTGCCGCTTCGGCAGCTCATCGGCCAGTTGCCGAAGGTCGGCGCGCCACTGATCGGCGGTGATCGCGAGGTTGGGCCGCGGCGCGACGCAGGCGTTCATGGCGAAGGCTGAAAGCAGAAGGGCGACGGTGACGGCTCGCCTGGCGACGCCCTGGTTGACGTGCAAGGGCAACCTCGGGGGCTGGCGCCGTCTTCTACGAAACCTCGAATCCAGACGGCGCATTGCAGCAGCTCAGCCGGCGGCCACCGCCGCCTCGGCGCGCTCGATGAAATCGCGGATGCGCGGGTAGATCTCGTCGTTGAACCGGCGGCCGTTGAAGACGCCGTAGTGGCCGACCGTGGGCTGCACGTAGAGCTCATGCAGGGCCTCCGGCAGGTTGAGCAGCAGGGCATGCACCGCCTGGGTCTGGCCGACGCCGGAGATGTCGTCGTTCTCGCCCTCGACGCTCATCGCCGCCACGTCGGTGATCGCCGCCAGCCGCACCGGCCGGCCGCGGTGGGTCAGCTCGCCCTTCGGCAGCAGGTAGCGCTGGAACACCGTGTCCACCGTCTGCAAGTAGAACTCCTCGGTCAGATCCAGCACCGACAGGTACTCGTCGTAGAACTCGCGGTGCTTGTCGGCGGAATCGCCGTCGCCCTCCACCAGATTCTCGAAATAGCGCTGATGCGCCGCCTGGTGCTTGTCGGCGTTCATCGAAATGAAGCTGTAGAGCTGCACGAAGCCCGGGTAGACGCGCCGCAGCATGCCCGGATAGGGGGCGGGCACGGTGTGGATCATCGCCTGCTGGAACCAGGAGAACGGCCGCTCCTCGGCGAGGCGATTGGTGGCCGTGGGCGCGAGGCGCGCGTCGATCGGGCTGCCGAGGAAGCTGACGCTGGCCGGCCGGTGCGGATCGCCGTCCTCGGCCATCAGCGCCGCCGCCGCCAGCACCGGCGGACCCGGCTGGCACACCGCCACCACATGCGCCCGCTCGCCGATGTGGCGCAGCATGGCGATCACCTGGTCGATGTAGTCGTGGAAGTCGAACCGGCCCTCGAGGATCGGCACGTCGCGGGCGTTCGACCAGTCGGTGACGTAGACGTCGAAGTCCTGCAGGAAGGTCTCCACCGTGCCGCGCAGCAGCGTGGCGTAGTGGCCGGACAGCGGCGCCACGATCAGCAGCGGCGGCGCGGCCAGCGGCGCGCGGGCGCGGCGAAGGCCGGCGGTCTCGCGCGAGAAGCGCCGCAGCTTCACCCACGGGCTTCGCCAGACCACCTCGTCGCGCACGGCGACCGGCTGCCCTTTCACCGTCACGCTCTCGATGCCCCAGGCCGGGCGGCCGTAGCGGCGGGTGAGGTTGGCGACCAGGTCGGCCGAGGCATAGAGCGTGCGGCCCCACTTCGAGCCGCTCGCCGGGTTCAGCGGCGAGCCCCAGAAGTCCCGCGCCGCGTGCGCGGCGATGCGGAGCGGAGTCGCCGAATTGTAAGCCGCTTCGTGCAGCGAATAGAGCATGGGCCCTCGCTATTGTGCGCCGCAACAATATCGGGGCCGTGGTAAAGGAAGTCCAGCCGTTTGCGGCGCAGCTTGACGCAGGGGCGGATGCCGGAGGCGCCGGTTGCGCGCACGGGCTCCGAGAATTATCCCACATTTCGGCGATTTGCCGATTTGTGGGATAATTTCGTAGTCTCAACGGTTTATGTGTCACGCCCCGCGCATGGCGTCGGAGATGGCCTGGGCGTCCTGGTCCGGCGTCAGGCCGTCGGCGATGACGCTGTGGAACTTGCCGCAGGGGTCCATCAGGTAGAGGGCGGTGGAGTGGTCCATGGAGTAGCCCGGACCGGTCCCTTCCTTCTGGTAGAAAACCACATAGCGCTTGGCGACGTTGGCGATCTGCGCCGGCGTGCCGGTCAGCCCCAGCATGTTCCTCGGGAAGACCCGGCTGGAGAGGTAGGTCTTCAGCGCCGCCGGCGTGTCGCGCGCCGGGTCGATGGTGATGAACACCACCTGCACCTCCTTCGCCTTCGGCCCCAGCACGTCCATCGCCCGGCCGAGCGTGGTCAGGGTGGTGGGGCAGAAGTCGGGGCAGAAGGTGTAGCCGAAGAAGACCACGCTCCACTTGCCGTTCAGCACCCGCTGGTCGACGGCCTTGCCGTCCTGGTCGACGAGGTTGAACGGACCGCCGGGGGTGTCCGGCGCCTGCGCCGTGGCGCAGGCCACCCCGCCGTGCGGGGCGCAGCCGGCCGTCGCCAGAAGCCCGAAAACGGCGAGCGCGCTCGCCCAGCGCGGGAGCTTCACTGTACAGCCCCTTTGACGCGATCCTCGCCAGGCCTCAATCTCAAGGACCTGATGGCCATGGCTTCCACGCCTTCATCCGTCACGCCGGCCCCCGCCAAGCCGGGTCCGGATACGCCCGGCTCCGCAGCCGCGCAAGCGGCCGCCGGCGCGGTCCGCCGGCCCGGGCGGCTGCGCATGCGCACGCTGATCACGCTGCGCTGGCTGGCGCTGGCGGGGCAGGCGACCGCCCTGGCGGTGGTCGCCGAGGGGCTGAAGTTCCCGGCCCCCTACCTGCCTTGCGCGGTGGTGGTGGCCATCGGCGCCTGGCTCAACCTGCTGCTGACGCTGACGCCGGTCAGCCGGCGCACGGCGCGCGACTGGGAGGCGGCCGGCCAGCTCGGCTTCGACATCGTGCAGCTGGCGGCGCTGCTCTACCTCACCGGCGGCATCGCCAATCCGTTCGCGCTGCTGATCATCGCCCCGGTGACGCTGGCCGGCGCCAGCCTGCCGGTGCGCTACGGCGCGGCGCTGGCCGGCCTCGCCATCGCCGTGACCATCGGCCTCGCCATCTCCGCCCTGCCGCTGCCGTGGACGCCCGGCGCGCCGCTGCAGCTGCCGTTCCTCTACCGCATGGGCCTGGCGACGGCGCTGGTGGCCGGCATCGCCTTCGCCGCCGGCTACGCCCACCAGGCGGCGGCCGAGGCCTCGCGCATGGAGCTGGCGCTGAACGTCACCGAGACGGTGCTGGCGCGCGAGCAGCGGCTCTCCGCGCTGGGCGCGCTGGCCGCCGCGGCGGCGCACGAGCTGGGCACGCCGCTCGCCACCATCGCGGTCGTCGCCAAGGAGATGGCGCGCGAGGTTCCGGAAGGTCCGCTGCGCGACGACGCCGAGCTGCTCATCTCCCAGGCGCAACGCTGCCGCGACATCCTGCGCCGGCTGGGCGAGATGCCGAACGCCACCGACGAGGTGCACGAGCGCATGTCGCTGCTGCAGTTCGTCCGCGAGGTGGTCGAGCCCTACGCCGACGCCGAGGCGGTGCGGGTGGAGGCGCTGGTGACCGGCGCGGCGGGCATCGAGGCCCCGGACGTGTGGCGCTGGCCGGAGGTGCTGCACGCCATGACCTCGATCGTCGAGAACGCCTTCGACTTCGCCCGCAAGGAGATACTGGTCACCGCCCGCTTCGACGCGGCGACGGTGTCGGTGGAGGTGCGCGACGACGGCCCCGGCTTCTCGCCGCAGGTGCTGGCCAAGCTCGGCGAGCCCTATGTGACCAGCCGCCCGGGCGCGGAGGGCTCGCGCACCGGCCACATCGGCATGGGACTCGGCTTCTTCATCGCCAAGACCCTGCTGGAAAGGACTGGCGCGGTCGTAGAATTCCGAAATGGCCGGCGTGGAGGCGCCATTGTGGCCGCCCGGTGGCAACGCGCGAGGATCGAAGCAACTCCGATCGGGTAGCCTCGTTTACAATCTGGAATCGTGGAGCTTGTCAGGCCCAGGAGTTGGGAGTCTTGTAGGTTGACCTGAGTGACGGGTTCAAACTGGAGCGAGCACTGATGACGAACATCGAGTCCGCGATCGCAACGCTTCCTGAGAAGTCGCTGCTGCTGCTCGACGACGACGCGCCGCTGCGCAACCGCCTCGGCCGCGCGCTGGAGAGCCGCGGCTTCCAGACCACGCTCGTGGAATCGGTGCAGGAGGCGCTGCAGTCGGTGCGAAGCCGGCCGCCGGCCTTCGCCGTGCTGGACATGCGCCTGGAGGACGGCAGCGGGCTGAAGGTGGTCGAGGCGCTGCGCGAGGCCAGGCCCGATGCGCGGATCGTCATGCTGACCGGCTACGGCAACATCGCCACGGCGGTGGCGGCGGTGAAGGCGGGGGCGGTCGACTACCTCTCCAAGCCGGCCGACGCCGACGACGTCGCCAAGGCGCTGCTGGCGCAGGGCGGCGCCCCGGCCCCGCCCGAGAACCCGATGAGCGCCGACCGGGTGCGCTGGGAGCACATCCAGCGCGTCTACGAGCTCTGCGGCCACAACGTCTCGGAAACCGCCCGCCGCCTCAACATGCACCGCCGCACGCTGCAGCGGATATTGGCGAAGCGGGCGCCGCGGTAGTCCGGGTCTCTTCCCCATGAGGGGGAGCAGAGGGCGCTAGATGTCCAGCGTCCTGAACGCCGCCAGCCGCCCGAAGGCGACGGTCAGCGCCTTGCGGCGGGCCGGGGCCAACGGCGTCGCGGGCGGCTCGCGCAGCACCGCGCCGCCGAAGCCGTCGGCGACGATCAGGCCCGGCGTCTCGGGCAGGATCTGGCGGGGGAACTCCGGCGCGACGGCGAAGTAGAAGGCGTCGCAGTAGGGCAGGTACTCGCCCCATTTGCGGTCGACGCGGAAATCCTCCAGCCCCGACTTCACCTCGCAGATGGCGATCTCGCCGCGCGGACCCAGCGCCATGATGTCGGCGCGCCGGCCGTTGGGCAGCGTCACCTCCAGCAGCGGCGCATAGCCGAGCGCGGTCATCAGCCGCCCGGCCCCGCGGGTCACCGCGTCGGTGGTCTCAGGGCGCGAGAGGGCGAGGACCAGCGTCTCCACGCCCCATCCTGTTCCACCTTCGTTCCGGACGTCAAGCGGTAACAATATACTTGACTCAGCGAGGCGGCTAAGATGACCTCCGCTTGCTACCTGCCGTGCGTGGAGTTCCAGGACGCTGATTTTCCCCATCGGAACGCGCTCGTGCGGTCGTCGCACCTTCGGCAAGTCTCGCTTCGATGGACGCCCTTCGGCATGCCGCGCCTGAATCCCAATTTCCACCGCGCCGTATTCTTCCTCTATGGGATCGACCCGACCGACGGCGATTTGGGCGTGTGCGGCACGGGCTTCTTAGTCGGCGTTCAGCGCAGCTCTCCGACACCCGGCGGAAACTTTGTTTGGCAGCCTCGCCACGTCTACGCGGTGACAAGTAAGCATGTCCTTCAAGACGGCTCGTTCATAAGGATCAATGTGAAGGGAGGCGGGTCGCGTCTCTTAGAGTTAGAGCCGGACACGTGGACAAGCGCCGGTAGCGGCGAGGACCTAGCCGCTATCGACATCACTGATAAACTCCAAGAGAGCGACGACTTTCGGCTAATCCACGAGTCCTGGCTGGTTACGAGGGACTTCAGCCGCAGCGTTCAGCTTGGGATCGGCGAGGACGGCTTCATGCTGGGGCTGTTTCGGGATGTCCCCGGTGCGGACCGGAATGTTGTCGCCGGAAGATTTGGCAACCTAAGTTTGCTGGCTCAAGACGACTTGCCGATTAAGCGCCCTGATCGTTCCAAGCGGCCAACGCACATCTTCGACATACGCTCGCGCCCTGGCTTCTCGGGTTCGCCAGTTTTCATCTATCGGACGCCAGGGGGTGATTTGCGGGAGACGCACAACGGGCCGCCGATGACCGGAATTGCCAGCAGGGTTTTCGCCCGCGCGGACGCTTCGCGGTTCTATCGGCAGGCGGAAGTCTTCGAAGCCCGTGATAACACGTTCGTCAAGCTGTTAGGCGTTCACGTCGGCCAGTATAAAGATGTCGTCAGGGCCAGCAAATCTGCTGGCACTGAGGTCGCTGGCCAACCTGTGCTAGACGGTGATCGCTTATTTATACCGAACAGCATGACACTTGTCGTGCCAGCGTGGGAAGTGCTCGACCTATTGCAGCAAACCCACTTTGGCGGTCAACGGACGCGTCGCGAGGCCGACGATGACGAGTCTGAGCGACTTCCTTATTTCGAAGATGGAAGAGCCCTCTAAACGTCGGGTGGTCCCGCGCCGTCACGCTTCCCCAAATCCTCGCGCTTCACTTTCAGCAAGCGAGCGGTGAGCTTCTTAAACCGCTCCATCGGCGCGGCCGATTCCGCGACCGGGCCTTCGTCCCCGCCCTTGGCGTCGCCTTCAGTGTGCTCCTTGCGGGGCATGCGAGATCAGGTCCTTGTAGGTCAGCCGCTTGCCGGCGACAGAGGATAACACCTTCGCGAAGCGGCCCGCATCGTTGCGTTTGCGCTCGTTGAAACGGAAGGTTTGTTCCGTGACGTAGGCGTCGAGGTGGAAGGGCTCCACGCAGACGTAGGTTCCTTTGATCGACCGTTTCAGCAGGCTCCAGAAGTTCTCGATCCCGTTGGTATGGACGATGCCCCGCACAAATTCGGTCATGTGATCCACCGATTGATGCAGGTAGTCGCGCTCTAAACCGCGATAGGCTGAAAAGCCGTCCGTCATGACCATCGAACCGGCGTTGACGTTTTGACGGACTGCGGCTTGGAGCGTCTTGGCGTTCGCGTCTTTGATGGTCGAGGCGCGGACCCGGCTCGCCGTGTCGGCGTCGCCACGCTCAAGAAGGCCGACGACGGCGGCTTTCTCGTAGTGCTGCACCGTCCCGCGCCGGGCCGCATCGCGTTTGTCCTTGTGCATGTTGCCCGCGACGGCGCCGACATAGGTTTCGTCCACCTCAGTGGTGCGATCCATCTTGTCGATACCGCCGACGTCCATGGCGAGCCGTATACGGTGGAGCATGTGCCAGGCCGACTTTTGGGTGACGCCGATGGCGCGGGCCAGCTCGTAGCTCGAAATGCCGTTCTTGCAGTTGGCGATGGACCAGACCGCGACGAACCACTTGTCCAGCGGCAGGGGGCTATCCTCGAAGATGGTCCCGACCTTCGCCGAGAATTGCTTGCGCGGATGCTTTTCCTTGCATTCCCAGAGCCGCCGCGTGGCGAGGAACCGCACGTCCGTCCGGCCGCACGTGGGGCAATGCACCCCGTTCGGCCAGCGCAGAGAAACCATGGTTTCCAGCGTGCGGTCCGCGTCCGCGAAGTAGCGGACCGCTTCCATAAGTGTCTGTGGCTCTTTCATAATCAGAGCTTAACGCAGTCGAATTACTGAGACAAGTATATTAGTGCCCGTCAAGCGCCCGGCGCCGGCAGCGCGATCAGCGGACGAGCTGCTGAGGGAAGGCCAGGCGCGTCAGGTCGAAGCCGAGCTGCTGGATGCGGCCCAGCGCCTGGGCGCGGGTGGCGGCGCTGAGCACCGGCTGGCGCGACATCAGCCAGACGTAGCGGGCGTTGGGCGTCGCCATGATCAGCCAGCCGTTGTCGGCGGCGTGGTCGATGATCCAGTACTGCTGGGTGATCAGGCCGCCCAGCATGGCCAGCTGCATCTTGGCGTTCATGCTGCCGGGCAGCACCTTGCCGTGCACGCTGGTGATCGCCTTCGGGCCGGCGGCGGCGCCCTTGTGGCAGGTCTGCACGGCGAGGAAGGCGCCGTTGGCCGAGCCCGCGAAGTCGGTGGTGGAGCCCTGGCAGTCGGCCTGCATGCCGTTGGGCGTGCGGGCGATCTCGTACCAGCGGCCGGTGTCGGCGGCGGCCGGCACCGGCCGCAGCGGCTGCAGCTGGCCGGCGAGCGCGCAGGCGAGTGCGGTGAGCTTCATCGTCATCTTCCGGCTTATCGCCGCCGAATCGTTAGCGCGGCGTAAGGCGCTGCTCGCGCCCTACGCCGCACCTAGCCGCCGATCGCGACGGAAAAAAGAACTGAGCCTTATTCTGCGGCGGCAAGCCGCAGCGCCGGGGCCCGGTCGCGGAAGTTGATGGCCTTCAGGTAAATGATGCCTTCCTCGGCGATGTCGTCGCCGACCATGCGGTCGCCCTCGCTCTTCAGCTCGTCCATGTCGACGTACATGCCGTAGAAGGCGCGGGTGCGGTCGGTGATGATGCCGGCGTTGAGCAGGGTCTTGATCAACACCCGGAAGATGTTGGTCGCCTCCTTCATGTCCTCGCGGCGGGCCTCGTCGGTGGCGATCTCGGCGAACTCCTGGATCACCCGGTCGGGGTCCATGCCGAACTCCTCGTAGAGATCGCGCTGCTCGGAGGGCGCCACGAGGTTGAACAGCAGCGTCTGGAAGCAGTGCGCCGCCCAGTCCTCGATGATGTTGTGCTCTTCCTCGTTGAGCTTCGGGATGGTGCGGTCGGCCCAGATCTTCCCGAACTTGTGGTGGAAGGCCTCGTCGGTCATCACCAGCTGCATCAGCTTGCGGCCGAGCGGGTCGTTGAGCTTCTGGTAGAAGGTGGCGAAGGCGCCCATGGCCAGCCCCTCGACCAGCATCTGCATGCCGATGATCTTCTTGTAGACCTCCGGCGAGGAGATGATCTCGTTGAGCAGGTTGAGCAGCACCGGGCTGCAGGCCACCGGCTTGCCCCAGCGGGCCTTGATGTACTTGGCGAAGGCGGTGACGTGGCGCGCCTCTTCGCGGGTCTGGTTGGCGGCGTATTCCTGCGCGCCCTGGTCGTAGAGCACGTGGCAGAGGCTGGCCGACAGGTTCAGCGCCCCCTGCTCGCCGTGCAGGATCGAGGAGAAGGAGCGCAGCGTCTGGGCGTTGATGAAGCG
>DASXEN010000188.1:0-8783 GCA_036490095.1 Caulobacteraceae bacterium | reverse complement strand
CCGGGTCGCTGGTGGGGGTCTGCGAGGCCAGCAGCTGGTGGTCGATCCAGCCGCGGCCGGTGGCCTCGTAGGTGTGCCCGCCGACGCTGATCCTGCCGCCCACCTCCAGCTGCGGCCAGCTGTAGTAGAGGCCCGGCCGCGGGTTGGGCGTCGTGCCGTCTGTGCCCTGCAGGAAGTAGGCCTTGTCCGGCTTCATCTCGGATCTGACCGTCAGGTCCAGCTTCATGTTGTCGCCGTCGTCGACCTTGACCGTCAGCGGCAGCACTTCGCGCTTGCCGCTCAGCTCGTCCGGACCGCAGCTGAAGAAGAAGTCCTCCCCCGGCTTCGAGAAGCGGGCCTTGCCGCCCACCTTGGTCCACTGGGCATTGGTGTTGCGGCGATACATGCGGGCGCCGGTGGAGTCGGAGACCGCGACGGTCACGGCGTTCCAGACCAGCTGGCACTCGGCGTCGGTCCAGCCGATGCCCTTCTGCAGCTCTTTCGAGATCAGGCGGAAGCGCAGCATGTCGAGCAGCACGGCGATGCGCGTCGGGCCGTTGGGGCCGACGGCCTCCAGGTGGCAGCTGAGCCAGTACCACTCGTTGCTGCAGTCGAGGTGCATCGCGTGGTCGGCGGGCAGGTTGATGGCGGTCGGCGGCGGCGTGTCGCCGTAGCCAGCGCCGAACTCCTGCAGCTTGTAGATCACCGCGGCCATCCGCGCGTCGTGCAGGCCGCCGTCGGGGCGCAGCCGCCCGGCCGACTTCAGCAGCAGCTCGAACAGCCCCGGCTCCTTCGGCCGCAGATACGGCGGCAACGATTTAAGCTGAGCCGTCATCGCCTCGGCGGCGGTCATCACCGGCATGTCCTGCCCTCCCTTGTCCGGCGCCACCCCGCCGTGCGTCGCGCTCTGCCGTCAAGCGAGAAACACCCCCTGCGGCTGTCCAGTTTTGCCGTCAGGGGCGGCCGCGCCGCGGCGTTTGCATCACGCTGTTCCTTATGCTTGTTCACCCGCGCCCCGCCCGACCCTTTGAAGAGACCCGACGCCCGATGAGTGAATCCGCCGCCCCGGCCAAAGCCTGGCCCGCCATGTCCGTCGCCGACGCCAACCGCATCATCACCGCGCCCGGCATGCCCTGCGAGATGGACGAGCTGGTGATCCGCGGCGTGCCGACCCGGGTCTGGAAGAACGCGCCGCCCAGCTTGCGTTTCGTCGCCGAGGCGGCGCGGGGCCACGGCGAGAAGATCTTCCTGGTCCACGAGGACGAGCGGGTCAGCTACGAGGCCTTCTTCCGCGCCGTCTCGGCGCTGGCGCACGAGCTGGCGGCCCAGGGCGTCGAGAAGGGTGACCGCGTCGCCATCATCATGCGCAACCTGCCGGAGTGGCCGGTGGCCTTCTATGCGGCCGCCTCGCTGGGCGCGATCGTCACGCCGCTGAACGCCTGGTGGACCGGGCCGGAGCTGGAATACGGGCTGGTCGATTCCGGGACCACGGTCGCCATCGTCGATTCCGAGCGGCTGGAGCGGATCACCGAGCACCTGCCGAACTGCCCGGACCTCACCCGCGTCTACGTCAGCCGCGAGGACGACGAGATCGCCAACCCGCTGATCGCCAAGCTGGAGGGCGTTATCGGCGCGCCGGACAGCTGGAAGGACCTGCCGGACCGCCCGCTGCCGCCGGTGGAGATCCTGCCCGAGGACGACGCCACCATCTTCTACACCTCCGGCACCACCGGAAAGCCGAAGGGGGCGCTCGCCACCCAGCGCAACATCAACTCCAACATCATGGCCGCGGCCAGCGCCGGCCAGCGCCAGTTCCTGCGCCGCGGCGAGACCCCACCGGCGCCCGACCCGAACGCGCCGCAGCGCTCGATGCTGCTGTCGGTGCCGTTCTTCCACGCCACCGGCTGCTTCGCGGTGCTGAACCCGCTCGCCTTCGCCGGCGGCAAACTCGTCATGATGCGCCGCTGGGACCCGGTGCGGGCCTTCGAGCTGATCGAGCGCGAGAAGATGCAGGCCGCCGGCGGCGTGCCGACCATCGCCTGGCAGCTGATCGAGCACCCGTTGCGCAAGAACTACGACCTCTCCTCGCTGGAGAGCGTCGCCTACGGCGGCGCACCCTCGGCGCCGGAGCTGGTGCGCAAGATCAAGGAAACCTTCCCCAAGAGCGCCGCCGGCAACGGCTGGGGCATGACCGAGACCTCGGCCACCGCCACCTCCAACGGCGGCGAGGACTACGAGCACCGCCCGGACAGCTGCGGCCCGGCCGTGCCGGTGACCGACCTCAAGATCATGACCGTCGAGGGCGACCGCGAGCTCGCCATCGGCGAGGTGGGCGAGCTCTGGTGCAAGGGCCCGCAGGTGGTGAAGGGCTACTGGAACAAGCCCGAGGCCACCGCCCAGACCTTCGAGGACGGCTGGGTGAAGACCGGCGACCTCGCCCGGCTGGACGAGGAGGGCTTCTGCTTCATCATCGACCGCGCCAAGGACATGCTGATCCGCGGCGGCGAGAACATCTACTGCATCGAGGTGGAGAACGTCCTCTACGACCACCCGGCGGTGATGGACGCCGCCCTGGTCGGCATCCCGCACAAGACGCTGGGCGAGGAGCCGGGCGCGGTGGTGACGCTGAAGCCCGACGCCGAAGCCACCGAGAAGGAGCTGCGCGCCTTCGTCGCCGAGCGGCTGGCGGCCTTCAAGGTGCCGGTGAAGATACTCTTCCAGCGCGAGGTGCTGCCCCGCAACGCCAACGGCAAGATCCTCAAGAACGAGCTGAAGAAGCTGTTCGCGCCGGAGGGGGCGGCTCAGACGTAAAACAGGCTATTTTGAACCGCGGAAAACACGGAAAGCACGGACGCAGCCGAACCCTTTCGTCCCTTTCAGTGTCACCCCGGAGATCGGCGAAGCAAAGTCGTCCGGAATCTACTACGTCCGTGCTTTCCGTGGTCAAGAGTCGAGCTCGCCGCAGGCGCGATCTTTCCCACGAAGCTCACTAAGAAAGCGGAGCGCACGACGGGGCCTCCTCGTCTCGCGCGCCGGCAATCCGCTGACGAGAATCGCCCATCGGCCCCCGAACTGGCATAGACAGGGCCACTCAGGCTGGAGAGAGCCCATGACCGTCGCGACCGGTAGGATCGTCCATCGAGACGGGGACGAGATCGTCCTTCTGCCAGATCAGGTGGCTTTCGACGCGGAACTTGAGGTCACGATTGTTCGCTCCGGCGACGTGCTGACGATCTACCCGAAACGGTCGTCAGCGGCCGAGTTGTTGCCCGATCACGAGCCGGGCGCGGATGGGCCGCCCGAGCGCCCAGGCTTGTGACAGGGCCGAGCGAGACGCGCGACCTCCTTGTGGAGCGCCTCGGCGCGCAGGGCGATGGGATCGCGGCCGGTCCGGTCTATGCGCCGTTGACGCTGCCGGGCGAGCGCGTCCGGGCCGAGGTGGCCGGCGATCGCGCCGAGCAGGTCGAGGTGCTGGCCCCCAGCCCCGAGCGCGTCGCCCCGCCGTGCCCGCATTTCGGCGATTGCGGCGGCTGCGCGCTGCAGCACTGGGCCCACGCGCCCTACCTCGCCTGGAAGGCCGAGCAGATCCGCCTCGCTCTGGCGCGCGAGCGGATCGAGACCGAGATACTGGCGCCCTTCGCCGCGCCGCCCGGCTCGCGCCGGCGCCTGGCGCTGCATGCGCGGCCGGGCCGGCGGGGCGAGGCGCTGATCGGCTTCAAGGCGCGCCGGTCCTGGCGGCTCGCGCCCATCGAGGTCTGCCCGGTCGCCGATCCCAGGCTGGTCGCGGCCTTCCCGGCGTTGCGGCGGCTGGCCGCACCGCTGTTCGAGTCGCCGAAGTCCGCACCGACGCTGCATGTCACCCTCACCGACACCGGCATCGACGTCGATATCACCGGCGTCGAGCGCCGCGCCGGCGGGCTCTCGGCCGACCGCCGCGCCCAGGTCGCCGAGGCGGCGGCCGCGGCGGACTTCGCCCGCGTCACCCTCGATGCGGAGATCCTCTACCAGGCCCGCGCACCGATGATCCGCATCGGCCGCGCCGGCGTCGCCCTGCCGTCCGGCGCCTTCCTGCAGGCGGTCGCCGCCGCCGAAGAGGCGATGGCGACCTTCGTCCTGGAGGCGCTGGCGGGCGCCAGGTCGGTCGCCGACCTCTACTGCGGCGTCGGCGCCTTCGCGCTGCGCCTGGCCGAGCGCGCGTCGGTGGCGGCCTATGACGTGGCCGCGCCGGCCATTGCCGCGCTGCGCTCGGCGCAGGGCGCGGCCGGCGGACTGAAGCCCATCGCCGCCGAGGCCCGCGACCTCGTGCGCCGCCCGGCGCTGGCCGCCGAGCTGAGCCGCCTCGACGCGGCGGTGATCGATCCGCCGCGCGCCGGCGCCGCCGAGCAGCACCGGGAACTCGCCCGCTCGTCCATCGCCCGCGTCGCCGGCGTCTCCTGCAATCCCGCCACCTTCGCCCGCGACGCCCGAATTCTGACCGACGCCGGCTTCAGGCTGCAGCGGGTGCTGCCGGTGGACCAATTCCTCTGGTCTCCCCATGTGGAGCTGGTGGGCGTGTTCGTCAGGAGCGGCGGGTGAGCGAGGCGGACGAGCGGGAGGCGGACGAGCCGGAGGGCGAGACCAGGGCCAGGGCGCCGCGCCGGCGCGCCTTCGCCGGCGACACCCGCGCCTACGCCGCCGCGGCGGCCGCCAAGGCGCTGTGGTGGGGCGCGGCCGGCGTCGCCGCCCGCGCGCTTGCCCGGCCGGCCGAGGTCAAGCCGCCGGACTTCGCCCCGCTGGCCGAGCCGCCGCCGGCCGGCTTCGTGCGCCGCGCCTGGCTCTCGGCCTTCGAGAAGGAGGCCGCCGACGTCGCCGCCGGCCTCTACCCGGCCATGGACGACCGGCCCGCCAACCCGGTGGCCGCCCTGCGCCGCACCGCCGACTTCATCGCCGACGCCATGGAGGTGGAGGCGCGCCGCCGCCGCGGCGACGGCCGCGAGGTGCGCGCCGAGGCGCCGGCCAGCTATCCGGCCTACTATCGCCAGAACTTCCATTTCCAGTCCGGCGGCTGGTTCACCGCCGAGAGCGCCGGCCGCTACGAGGCGCAGGTCGAGGCGCTGTTCGCCGGTACCGCCGGGGCCATGCGCCGCCGTGCGCTCTCGCTGCTGGCCAAGGGCTGGCGCACGCGCGACCACCGCGGCCTCGCGGTCCTCGACCTCGCCTGTGGGGCCGGCGCCTTCCTGGGCGACCTCGCCCGCGCCTTTCCCCGCGCCCGGCTGATCGGCGCCGACCTCTCGCCGGCCTATGTCGCCGCGGCGCGCGCCGCCGCGCCCCGCGCCGCCCTCGTGCAGGCCAAGGCCGAGCAGCTGCCCTTCGCCGACGCCAGCCTCGACGCGGTCACCTGCGTCTACCTGTTCCACGAGCTGCCGCCGAAGGTGCGCACCCAGGTCGCCGCCGAGATCGGCCGGGTGCTGAAGCCGGGCGGCCGCCTCGCCCTGGCTGACTCCATCCAGCCCGCCGACGAGCCGCGCCTGGCGCGGCTGCTGGAGGCCTTCCCGGCCTACTTCCACGAGCCCTACTACGCCGGCTATGCCGGGACCGACCTGCCGGCGCTGTTCGCCCAGGCCGGGCTCAGCGTGGCGGACCGGGACTCGGCCTTCCTCACCAAGGCGCTGCTGTTCGAGAAGGGCTGAGGCCACTTGCTGACGTGAAGGCGTCGCCGAGCCGTGCTAGGCGTCGGGCCGGCCGTCGGGGAGGGTGGCGATGAAGGTGGAGTTCGAGCTGCTGGCGAATGCCAGCGGCGATCCGGCGCTGGCCGCGCAGGGGTTCGGGCGCATCCGGCGCGACGCCGCGCCGGCGTTCGATCCGGTCCGCGAGCAGGACGCCGCGGTCGCCTATTTCGAGGCGCACGGCTTCGTGGTGCTGTCGGACTGCCTGACGGCCGCCGAGCTCGACCACCTCAACGAATTCTGCGAGCGCAGCCAGCGCGAGCGGCCGCAGGCCTGGGGCCTCGGCGACCGGCGCAAGCCGCACCACCGCAACCAGGGCCTGATCTACTCCCAGCCGCTGCTCGACTACCCCGAGCTCGATCGCTACACGCGCCACGCGCCCTCGTTTGCGGTGGCGGCGCGGCTGCTGGGCGGCGCCGAGCACGCCCGCTTCGCCGAATTCAACTTCCGTGAGACGCCGGCGGGGGCCGGCCAGCGGGCGATGAACTTCCACCACGACGCCGTGCGCGACGACCGGCTCACCCGCGCGCCCTACGGCCCCTGCGACTGGCTCTGCGCCATCCACTACCTGTCGGACGTCGAGCCGGGCATGCCCTGCTTCTGCGTCGCGCCGGGCAGCAGCCGCTATGCGTCGCTGCACGAGGCCTACGCCGGCTTGGGCGAGGCCTATTGCGAGGCGCCGATCTACGGCCCGGCCGGAACCTGCGTGCTCTACGACACCGCCACCTTCCACACCCGGCTGGACGGCGACGGCGAGCAGATGCGCCGCACCTGGCACCAGTACTACGGCCGGGGCGGCTGGCTGCGCACCGAGGGCCGCTACATCCGCCCGCCGAGCTCGGCGCTCACCGACTGGAACCTGTTCCCCGAGCGGCTGGCGATGAGCCCGGACCCGGACGTGCGCCGCTTCTTCTCGCACTGGAACACCGCCATGGGCGAGTGGGCCGCCAGCGGCTTCGACCCGGCCGTGCGCGCGGCGATGCCGCGCGGCGAGCAGTAGGGCGGTTCGAGCGCGGCGCGGCCCTGCGTCCTTTGAGACGGCCGCGTTGGGCCTCCTCAGGATGACGAAGTGGGTTGGGCTGCAACAGACCTCGTCATGTGAGGAAGCGCTCGCCGGAGCGCGTCTCGAACCACGTACGGGCGGCGCAGCCCTCCCTAGTGACGGCCGGCGTCCAGCGCCTTCTTCTCGGCGCTGGCCTGATTGGAGACGTGGGTCTCGCGGCTGTGCGCCGAGGCCGAGATCGAGTGCTCGTGGCGCTTGGCGTAGGCGGCGAGGCGGCGCTTGCGGGCCGCGGCGGCGGCCGCGATGCGGCGCTTGCGCAGCTCGGCCGACTTCGAGATCGCCGACTTGGCGTGGCCGCGGGCCTTGGACTCGTCGGATTGGGCGCGATGCATGGCGTCCTTGGCCACCTGGGTCTGGTTCGGCGGGTCGGCATAGGCGGCCAGCGGCGCGGCCGTGGCCATCGTCGCGGCGGCGGCGCAGCCCAGCAGCACGCGTTTGATCAGGATGCGGTTCATCGGACAGTCCTCCTCGTGGTTGCAAAGGTAACGGCCGCCCGCGGCAGAGGTTCAACGGCAGGGCTTGCCAAATCCATAAGTGCATGCTTATCATTCGGCCATGTTCGAAACCGAGGTGTTCCGCGCCCTGGGCGATCCGACCCGCAGAGCCGTCTACGAGCGGCTTACCGGCGGCGAGCGCAGCGTCGCCGAGCTGCGCGAAGGCCTGCCGATCTCGCAGCCGGCGGTCTCCCAGCACCTGGCGGCGCTGAAGGCCGCAGGCCTGGTCGGCGAGCGGCGCGAGGGGCGCAAGGTCTACTACCGGATCGAGCCGGCGGGCCTGGCGCCGCTGCTCGACTGGCTGGGCCGCTACCGCGCCTTCTGGCCGGTGCGGATCGAGCGGCTGAAAGACATCCTCAAGGAGATGGACCAATGAGCGAGACGCCCGAGAAGTCTGAGGAGCGCGACGCCGAGGCGCTGGTGTTCGAGGTCGATCTCGAGGCGCCGCCGGAGAAGGTCTGGCGCGCGCTGGCGACGTCGGAGCTGCGCGAGGCCTGGCTCGGCGCGCCCGAGGCGGGTCCCGCCGAGGTGGCCGGCGAGCGCCGCGGCGAGCGGCTCGACCTGGTCTGGCCGACCCGCGAGGGCGAGAGCCTGGTCAGCTTCGAGGTCAGTCCGGCGGACGGCGGCTCGCACCTGACCATCACCCACCGCGCGCCGCAGCCGGCGACGGTGCTGGCGTTCCGCCCGCGGGCGGTGCGGGCGAAGCCGGTCCGCGCGGCCGGCGGCTGGAGGATGGCGGCATGACCTACGTCAGCAACCTCGTGCCGATGGTGGTGGAGGAGTCGAGCCGCGGCGAGCGGGCGTTCGACATCTTCTCGCGGCTGCTGCGCGAGCGGATCGTCTTCGTCAACGGGCCGATCGAGGACGGCATGGCGGCGCTGGTCTGCGCCCAGCTGCTGTTCCTGGAAGCCGAGAACCCGAAGAAGCCGATCGAGATGTACATCAACTCGCCCGGCGGCGTGGTGACGGCCGGCTTCGCCATCTACGACACCATGCAGTACCTGAAGAGCCCGGTGGCGACGATGTGCATGGGCTTCGCCGCCTCGATGGGCTCGTTCCTGCTGATGGCCGGCGAGCCCGGTCTGCGCGTGGCGCTGCCCAACGCCAGGATCATGGTCCACCAGGGCTCCGGCGGCTTCCAGGGCAAGGCCTCGGACATCGCCCGCCACGCCAAGGACGTGCTGGAAACCCAGCAGAAGATCAACGAGCTCTACGCCAAGCACTGCGGCCGCACGGTCGAGGAGGTCGAGGCGGCCCTCGACCGCGACAACTTCATGAGCGCCGAGGAGGCGCTGGCCTGGGGGCTGGTGGACCGGGTGAACGGGGTGCGCGAGGCGGCGTAAACTTCTCCTCCCCGTAGGGGGAGGGGGACCGCGAAGCGGTGGAGGGGGTGCGGGGCAACGGTCCGACCCGGTTAGAAGGCTGACAGTTTAGTCCGATTGCATCGCTGACGGTCTAGCGGTTCGGCAGGAGGAGCCTGCCGATGCCTTGGAGCCCGACGTCAGTGATCGATCAGAAGGTGTTGTTTTTGAACGAGTGGCT
>DASXEN010000187.1:0-16672 GCA_036490095.1 Caulobacteraceae bacterium | reverse complement strand
GCCGAGGCCCAGCCCGCGCCGGTGCAGGTCGCCGCCCCGCCGCGCGCGGTCGGCGAGCGCGAGGAGCGGGTGCGCATGACCCGCCTGCGCCAGACCATCGCCCGGCGCCTGAAGGAGGCGCAGAACACCGCCGCCATGCTGACGACCTTCAACGAGGTCGACATGGGCGCGGTGATGGCCCTGCGCAGCCAGTACAAGGACGCCTTCGAGAAGCGCCACGGCGTGCGCCTGGGCTTCATGAGCTTCTTCGTGCGCGCCTGCGTGTCGGCGCTGAAGGCGGTGCCGGACGTCAACGCCGAGATCGACGGGACCGACCTGATCTACAAGAACCACTACGACATCGGCGTCGCCGTCGGCACCGATCGCGGCCTGGTGGTGCCGGTGGTGCGCGACGCCGACGCCAAGAGCCTCGCCGAGATCGAGAAGGCCATCAACGAGCTCGGCAGGAAGGCCCGCGACGGCTCGCTGGCGCTCGACGACCTGCAGGGCGGCACCTTCACCATCTCCAACGGCGGGGTCTACGGCTCGCTGATGTCGACGCCGATCCTCAACCAGCCGCAGTCCGGCATCCTCGGCATGCACAAGATCCAGGACCGGCCCATGGCGGTGAACGGCCAGGTGGTGATCCGGCCGATGATGTACCTGGCGCTTTCCTACGACCACCGCGTGGTCGACGGGCAGGGCGCGGTGACCTTCCTGGTGAAGGTGAAGGAGTACATCGAGGACCCGCAGCGGCTGCTGCTGGACGTATAGGGACGCGGCGCGCGTGGGGCTCGCCGTCATCACCCGCATCCCGCGCCTGGTCGAAGCTCAGATCGCCGTCGGCGCGCTGCGCGCGTCGGGCATCGACGCCGAGCTGTTCGACGGCAGCTTTGGCGCCACCGAGTCGCCGGTGATCGAGGGCCTCGGCGGCTACCGGCTGATGGCGCCCGAGGACCAGGTCGCCGAGGCGCGCGAGACGCTGAAGGCGCTGCGGGCGAGCCCCGGCCTGCCGCTGCCCGACGACGAGCCGCCGTGGGGCGCCGCCATGCCCAGCTACCAGCTGCGGCGGCGCCGGCTGCAGCTCGTAGCGGCGATCCTGCTGGCGGCGCCGACGATCGCCTGGCTGATCGCGCGCCTGTTTCGCTAGCTTGCGGACGCGGCGTGCGGAATGTATCTATTCGACGTAGATACAAATGGGTGCAGCGATGCCCGACGACGGTAGAGTGCCTCCAAAGCGCAAACGCGCCAAGCTGTTCAATCACGGCGGCAGCCAGGCCGTACGCCTGCCCAAGGAGTTCCGCTTCGAGGGCAATGAGGTCCTGATCCGCAAGCAGGGCGACAGCGTCGTCCTCACCCCCACCAAGCGCGACACGGCCGCCCTGTGGGCGGAGATCGACCGCTTGCGTGGCGAGACTGTTCTGACGCCGCCGGACGATCCGCCCCCCGAAGACGTCGAGTTTTGATCTTCAGCCTCGACACCAACGCGCTGATCGAGCTGGTCAATGGGACGCGGCCCGAAGTGCGCCGCGCCTTCGACGAGGCTGCGGCGCGCGGCGACGAGATGGTCGTGTCGGTGCTTGTGGCCTACGAGCTGCGGTTCGGCGCCCAATTCAGCGGCAGGCCTTTAGAGGTCGTGCGCGCCGAAGCGCTGCTGGCGCAGTTCCCCCTCGTCCCTTTCACCGAGGAAGACGCCGGCGGGGCTGTGACGGTGCGGCTCGCGCTGGAGCGGATCGGCCGCAGGATCGGGGCCATGGACATGCTCATCGCCGGCCAGGCGACTAACCGGGACTGGGCGGTCGTGACCGCCAACGTGCACGAGTTTCATCGGGTGTCCGGACTCCAGGTGATCGACTGGACCGCGGGCCCGCAAAGCCCCTGACCTTTGGCGCCGCGAGCGACTATATCCGCCTCTCGCCAGGCAAGCGGAGGCTGAGCACAGGTCCATGGCCGGATACGACGTCGTCATCATCGGCGGAGGGCCGGGCGGCTACAACGCCGCGATCCGCGCCGGGCAGCTGGGCCTGAAGGTCGCTTGCGTCGAGAAGCGGACGACGCTGGGCGGGACCTGCCTCAACGTCGGCTGCATCCCCTCCAAGGCGCTGCTGCACGCCTCCGAGCTCTACGAGATGGCGGCCAAGGACTTCGCCGGCTTCGGCATCGAGGTGACGCCGAAGCTGAACCTGCCGGCGATGATGGCGCAGAAGGACGGCTCGGTCGGCCAGCTGACCAAGGGCGTCGAGTTCCTGTTCAAGAAGAACAAGGTCGACTGGATCAAGGGCGCGGGGAAGATCGCCGGCCCCGGCAAGGTCGAGGTGACCGGCGCGGACGGCGCGGCGACCATGCTGGAGGCCAGGCACATCGTCATCGCCACCGGCTCCGAGCCTGCGCCGCTGCCCGGCGTGGCGGTCGACCAGAAGCGCATCGTCGATTCCACCGGCGCGCTGGCGCTGCCCGAAGTCCCCAAGAGCCTGGTGGTGATCGGCGCCGGCGTGATCGGCCTGGAGCTGGGCTCGGTGTGGCGGCGGCTGGGCGCCAAGGTGACGGTGATCGAGTTCCTGCCGCGGATCACCCCCGGCGTCGACGAGGAGACTGCCAAGACCTTCCAGCGCGCCCTCGCCAAGCAGGGGATGGTCTTCAAGCTGGGCTCGAAGGTCACCGGCGCGAAGGCTGGGCCGGACTCGGTCGAGCTGACCTTCGAGCCGGTCGCCGGCGGCGCGGCCGAGACGCTCACCGCCGACTATGTGCTGCTGTGCATCGGCCGGCGGCCCTACACCGAAGGGCTGGGCCTGGAGAGCGTCGGCGTCACGCCCGACAAGCGCGGCTTCATCGAGACCGACCATTTCCGCACCAGCGCCGAGGGCGTCTGGGCGATCGGCGACGCCACCCATGGGCCGATGCTGGCGCACAAGGCCGAGGACGAGGCGGTGGCCTGCATCGAGATCATCGCCGGCCGCGCCGGCCACGTGAACTACGATGTGATCCCCTCGGTCATCTACACCTTCCCGGAGGTGGCCACGGTCGGCAAGACCGAGGAGGAGCTGAAGGCGGCCGGCGTCGCCTACAAGGTCGGCAAGTTCCCCTTCACCGCCAACGCCCGCGCCCGGGTCAACCACGAGGCCGAGGGGTTCGTGAAGGTGCTGGCGGACGCGGCGAGCGACCGGGTGCTGGGCGTGCACATGGTCGGCCCCGACGTCGGCGAGCTGATCAGCGAATACTGCGTCGCCATGGAGTTCGCCGCCGCCTCCGAGGACGTGGCGCGCACCTGCCATCCGCACCCGACCCGCTCCGAGGCGCTGCGCCAGGCGGCCATGGGGGTCGAAGGCTGGACGATGCAGGCCTGAGCATCGGCCGGGCTTGACCGCCGTCGGGTGAGGCGGTTCCGATCGCGCCAAAGCCGGAGGAGCGTCATGCCCGAGTGGAGAGATCACGAAGTCGCCGCGTTGCGCGAGGCCATGGCGGCCTTCACGCCGCCGCCCGATGCGCCGACGCCCACCTGGCCCGAGCGGCGCGCCGGCATCGACGCCATGGGCGCCGCCGCGCCCGTGCCGGAGGGCTGCGCGGTCGAGCCGCTGACGCTGGGCGGGGTGGCGGCCGAGAAGCTCACCCCCAAGGGCGCGGACCCGACGCGGACGATCTTCTACCTGCACGGCGGCGGCTACTGCATCGGCGGCTGCGCCAGCCACCGCACCATGGTCGCCCGGATGGCCGAGGCGGCCCACGCGACCGCCTACACGGTCGACTACCGCCTGGCGCCGGAGCACCCGTTCCCGGCCGCGGTGGACGACGCGCTGGCGGCCTGGCGGGCGGCGCTGGCCCTCGGCGTCCGGCCCGAGCGCACGGTCATCGCCGGGGACAGCGCCGGCGGCGGCCTCAGCGTGGCCTGCGCGGTGGCGGCGCGCGACGCCGGCCTCGCCCTGCCGGCCGGCCTGCATCTGATCAGCCCCTGGGCCAACCTCACCAACGCCAGCGCCGCCTACCAGGCCAAGCTGGAGACCGACTTCATCATCACCCAGGCCGGCATCGACGACTTCAAGGCCGGCTACCTGGGCGCGGGCGATCCGAAGCAGCCGCTCGCCTCGCCGGTGTTCGCCGACCTGGCGGGCCTGCCGCCGATGCTGATCCAGGTGGGCTCGGAGGAGGTGCTGATGAGCGACTCCACCCTGCTGGCCGAGGCGGCGGGCCTGGCGCGGGTCGACGTGACGCTGCGCATCTGGCCCGACATGGTGCACATCTGGCCGTTCTTCGCCCAGCTCAGCGCCAGCGCGAAGGCGATCGCCGAGTCGGCCGCCTGGATCGACGCGAGGGTGTCGTAGTGCCGGTGCGGCGCCCGGCCGTGCGAGGCCCTGCCTGGCTGGGGATCTGCCTCGCGCTGGGGACCGGCACCGGCGTGGCCGTGGGCGCGGCGATGCACAACATCGCGCTGGGCGTCGCGCTGGGGGCGGGCGTTGGCGTCGCCATCGGCGCGGCGCTCGCGGCGGCCAGCCGGCGCGGCGGCGCGCGCTGAGCCTCACCCCTTCGGGTGCGCCTTGCCGTAGGCCGCCAGCAGCCCCGCCGCGTCGACGGCGGTATAGCGCTGGGTGGTCGAGAGCGAGGCGTGGCCGAGCAGCTCCTGGATCGAGCGCAGGTCGGCGCCGGCGCCCAGCAGGTGGGTGGCGAAGGAGTGGCGCAGGGCGTGCGGCGTCACCCGCTCTGACAAGCCCAGCCGACCGCGCAGCCGCGCCATCAGCTCCTGCACCCGCCGCGGCGGCAGCGGCCCGCCGCGGGCGGCGCGGAACAGCGGCTCGTCCGGATCGAGGGTGAACGGCAGCGCGGCGGCGTAGGCGTCCACCGCCGCCTTCACCTGCGCCAGCACCGGCGCGATGCGGGTCTTGGAGCCCTTGCCGACGATGCGCAGCGACGCGCCCAGCGGCGCGTCGGCGCGCCTCAGCGACAGCGCCTCGGAGATGCGCAGGCCGCAGCCGTAGAGCAGCGCCAGCACCGCCTCGTCGCGCAGGTTCTCCCAGTCCTCGCGGTCGGGATCGGCGCCGGCCTCGGCCAGCAGGCCGATCGCCTGGTCCTCGCTGACCGGCCGCGGCGCGCCCGGGACCACCTTCGGCCCGCGCACCAGCGCCAGCCCGGCGCACGGCGCGCCCAGGCGCCGGTCGAGGAAGCGGTGGAAGCTGCGGATCGCCGAGAGGGTCTGCGACAGGGAGCGGGCCGACAGCGCCTCGCGGCGATGGGCGAGGTAGGCGCGCACGTCGCCGGCGCTGAGCGCGCCGAGGTCGGCCAGGGTCAGCGCGCCGCCGAGGTGCCGCTCGAGGAAGCCGAGATAGGAGAGGCCGGCCGCGCGGTATGACTCGACGGTGCGGGGGCTGGCGCGGCGCTCGTTCGCCAGATGCTCAAGGAAACCGTCCAAGGCTTCGCGCGGACTCTGGGCTTGGCGAGGACTTAGGGCCTCGCGCGGCGAGGTCACGGCAGCGGCCAGCGCTCGGCGGTGCGCTCGACCACGCGGGCGAGGAAGTCCAGCAGCTCGTGGCCCATGTCGGCGGCGAAGGTGTCCTCGCTCTTGGCGCCGAAGGCCAGCACGCCGGTGCGGGCCGGGGCCCAGAGCGACAGCCGCACCAGCGCGACGCTGCCGAGATCCGCCGCCGCTGCGCCGAAAAGGCCGTGCGCGGTCGGCACGACGCCGAGCCTGGCGGCCCTGCCGCGCCCGAGAATCAGGTCGGCCTGGCCTTCCACCAGCGGCCGCCAGCCGGCCGGCGACCGCTCGGGGCCTTCCAGCGCCATCACCGCGGCTGCGAGGCCGAAGTGGCCGCGGGCCAGCTCGTCGAGCCGGCGCGCCAGGTCGGTGTGGCTGCGCGCGGCGATCACCTCGATCACCGCCTCGTGGGTGCGGCTCTGGGCCTCGAAGTTGGCCTCGGCGACCCGCTCCAGCTGGCGGCGCACGCCGGCTTCCTCGCGGTGGGCGCGGGCGACGCGCGACAGCGCCTCCGGCCCGAACTCGATCACGTTGGCGGCATGCGGCCGCACGCCCAGCGCGTCCATCAGCTCGGCGTCGCCGAGCACGAAGTCCGGGCGGCTTTTCAGGAAGGCGCGGATGGCCTCGTCCCTGGCCCACTCATGGGTGTCGGAGCGCAGCAGATCGGTCATGTTGGCCCCCGCCGTTGAAGCCTCGGCCGTCCGTACCTGGCGCGGCCGTTGGTAGTGGGTCGGTTCAGGGGAACGGATCAAGACCCTTTCCGGTTAACGCCCGCTTTCGCCGGCGCCGATTCGTGCGCCGCTGCTCGACGCGCAGTCGAAACTCGGCGATGACCGGCGTCCCCATGCGACTGGCTCAAGTCCTTATCCCGCTGCCGCTGCCCGAGGCCTTCGACTATGCCGAGCCGGAGGGGATGGCGCTGGCCGTCGGCGACGTGGTGGCCGCGCCGCTGGGGCCGCGGCTGGTGCGCGGGGTGGTGACCGCCCTGCGGGACGCGGCCGGCGTCAACCGGGCGCTGAAGCCCGTGGCGGGCCGCATCGAGACGCCGCCGCTGCCGCCGCAGAGCCTCGCCTTCATCGACTGGGCGGCCCGCTACGCGGTCGACACGCCCGGCCAGCCGCTGGCCATCGCCCTGCGCGGATCGAGCGCGCAGAAGGCCAGGGCCGAGCGGGTGCTGGTCCTCACCGGCAAGGCGCCGGCGCGGATGACGCCGGCGCGCCAGAAGGTGCTGGACGCCGCCGCCACGACCGAGCTCGCGCCCGCCGCCCTGGCCCGCGCCGCGGGCGTCAGCGCCGGGGTGGTCTCGGCCCTCGTCGCCGACGGGGTGCTCGTGGAGGAGCGGCGCGAGGCCCGCATCGACTTCACAGCCCCCGATCCCGACCATGACCGTCCGGCGCTCAACCCCAGCCAGGCCGCCGCCCTCGCCGAGCTGGGGGCGCTGATCGGCGCCGGCGGCTTCGGCGTCGCCCTGCTCGACGGCGTCACCGGCGCCGGCAAGACCGAGGTCTACCTGGAGGCGGTCGCCGCCGCGCTGGCCCGCGATCCCACCGCCCAGGCGCTGATCCTGCTGCCGGAGATCGCGCTGACCGAGGCGGTGATCGGCCGCATCGCCGCCCGCTTCGGCGCCCAGCCCGCCGCCTGGCACTCGGGGCTCGGCGGCCCGCATCGCCGGCGCGTCTGGGAGGCCGCGGCGCTGGGCAGGTGCCGGATCGTCGTCGGCGCCCGCTCGGCCCTGTTCCTGCCGTTCAGCAACCTGCGCCTCGTCGTCGTCGACGAGGAGCACGACGGCTCCTACAAGCAGGAGGACGGCTTCATCTACCAGGCCCGCGACCTGGCCGTGGCGCGCGCCAAGCTGGCCGACGCGCCGGCCATCCTCGCCTCGGCCACGCCCTCGCTGGAGACGCTGTGGAACGCCCAGAGCGGCCGCTACCGCTGGCTGAAGCTCGGCGCGCGGCACGGCGGGGCGACGCTGCCGCAGATCACCCTGGTGGACCTGCGCGAGGCTCCGCCGGAGCACGGCCGCTGGCTCTCGCCGCCGCTCGTCGAGGCGATGAAGGAGACCCTGGTCCGCGGCGAGCAGACCCTGCTGTTCCTCAACCGCCGCGGCTACGCGCCGCTGGTGCTGTGCAAGGCCTGCGGCGAGCGGCTGCGCGCGCCGGACACCGAGTCGTGGCTGGTCGAGCACCGCTACTCCGGCCGCCTCGTCTGCCACCTGACCGGCTTCTCGATGCTCAAGCCGGAGCGCTGCCCCTATTGCGGGGCGAAGGAGAGCCTGGTGTCGGTGGGGCCTGGCGTCGAGCGGGTCGAGGAGGAGGCGCGCAGCCTCTTTCCCGACGCGCGGCTGGCGGTGTTCTCCTCCGACACCACCCCCAGCGCCGAGGCGGCCCGCCAGCTGATCGAGGCGATGACCGCCGGCGAGGTCGACATCCTGGTGGCGACGCAGGGGGCGGCCAAGGGCCACAACTTCCCCAACCTGACCCTGGTCGGCGTGGTCGACGCCGACCTCGGCCTGCGCGGCGGCGACCTGCGCGCCGCCGAGCGCACCTTCCAGCTGCTGGCGCAGGTGGCCGGCCGCGCCGGGCGCCACCAGCGGCCTGGCCGGGCGCTGCTGCAGACCTGGGCGCCCGAGCACGCGGTGATGCAGACGCTCGCCGCCCAGGACCGCGACGCCTTCGTCGCCCTGGAGATGGCCGAGCGCGAGGCCGCGCGGCTGCCGCCCTTCGGCCGGCTGGCGGCGCTCATCGTCTCCGCCGCCGACCCGGCCGCGCTGGAGCGCTTCGTGCGCGACCTCGCCGCCGCCGCGCCCAACGCCGAGGGCGTGGACGTGTTCGGCCCCGCCGACGCGCCGTTCGCCCTGGTGCGCGGGCGCCGGCGCAAGCGCTTCCTGGTCCGCGCCGACCGCGGCGTCGACCTGCAGGCCTTCCTGGCAGCCTGGCGGGCCAGGGTGAAGGTCCCCGGCGCCGTGCGCCTGACCATCGACGTCGACCCCTACAGCTTCCTTTAGGCCCCTGGCTTATCGATTGCAGCGGGACGCCCGAGGGGCCGCCGGCTTGGCCCATTGGGAGACAGTGAGCGCCAGATGGAAAACCCGGCCAACATCAAGCCGCTGACCTCGCTGCGCTTCTTCGCCGCCTGCTGGGTGGTGCTGTTCCACTATTGGCCGCGTCTGGCGGTGACATCGACGCCCGGGTTCGTGGCCAAGGGCCACCTCGGGGTCGAGCTGTTCTTCATCCTCTCCGGCTTCATCCTCTGCCACGTCTACCTGCCGCAGCTGGAGGCGCGCCGCTTCCGCTACGTCGACTTCCTGTGGGCGCGGCTGGCGCGCATCTATCCGATGCACCTGGCGACGCTGGTCGGCATCGGCCTGATGGCCGGCACGGCGGTGTTGCTCGGCATGCAGATCGACCCGCACATCCTTTCCTGGTCGGCGCTGCCGGCCAACCTGACCATGACCCAGGCCTGGGGCCTGGCGCCCGAGGTGGGCTGGAACCACCCCTCGTGGTCGATCTCGGCCGAGTGGTTCGCCTACCTGACCTTCCCGGCCTTCGCCTTCCTGGCCATCGCCGTGCGCCGCTGGCCCACCGGCGCGGTGTCCGCGGCGCTGATCCTCCTGGTGCTGATCTACGGTGGCTTCCAGCGAATCGCCGGCTTTCCGCTCGACCTGGCCACCACCGCCTGGGGTGCGCTGCGGATCGTTCCCACTTTCGCGCTCGGCTGCGCCCTCTATCTGGCCTGGCGCTCCGGCGCGGCGGATCGCCGCAAATCCACCATCGGCGCGGCGTTTTTCGCCGCCGCCCTGGTGGCCGCCGCCCAGTTCGGCGCGCCGGATGTGCTGATCGTCGGCATCTGCGGCGGGCTGATTATTTCGCTGGCGCAAGTTTCCAAGGCCGGCGGCCGCCTGGCCTCGCACCGGTTCCTCGTATATCTGGGCGAGATCAGCTACTCGCTCTACATGGTCTGCATCCCATGGGAGCTGCTGTTCGCCAATCTAGCTGGGAAGATGCTGCACCTCAGCGGCAAGCAACTGCCGCTGCCCGTGTGGATCATCTTCGCGGTGTCTGTGGTCCCACTGGCCGCCGCCGCCCACCACCTGGTCGAACGCCCGGCCCGTGAGCGGATGAAGCTTTGGTATGCCAGGCGGCCGGCTCACAAACTTGCGACCGTTGCCGCGCGGTAAAGACTCTTTTCATCCGGCGAAGTCAGGGTTATCCCGTCATTGTCGGTGGCGGGAGACATCCTCAGCATGTTTGGACGAACGAGAGCTTCTCTCGGCGCCCTTATCATAGCCGCAATCGTGACGCTCGCGCCTGGCGGCGCTTTCGCTGACGATTACTGGCAGTGCGTCCCCTTCGCCCGGCTGGTCTCCGGCATCCAGATCTTCGGCGACGCCTGGACCTGGTGGAACCAGGCCGCCGGCAAGTACCAGACCGGCTTCGTGCCCAAGGCCGGCGCGGTGCTCTGCTTCAAGCCCAACGGCAAGATGCGGCTCGGCCACGTCGCGGTGGTGAGCCAGGTGCTCACCGACCGGGTGATCCAGATCACCCACGCCAACTGGTCGCTGATCGACGGCGACCGCGGGCACGTCGAGCGCAACGTCACCGTCGTCGACGTCTCGCCGAAAGGCGACTGGAGCCTGGTGAAGGTCTGGAACGACCCGTCGCGCGACCTCGGCACCACCACCTATCCGACCTACGGCTTCATCTACCAGGACACGGTGACCGCCGCCTCGGCCCGGATCTCCGCCGCCTCAGACGCCGCCATCGCCATGGCCCAGTCGGCCGCCAGCCAGGTGGCCGCCGCGGTCCGGCCGGGCTCGGCGCCGATGCAGATGCTGAACCAGGCCGCCGACTCGACCGACCGCATCGCCGCGATCATCGAGGCCGCGACCAGCCAGCAGCCGGCGAAGAAGGACTCGCACTGAGCCTCGCCTGACGCCGGCTTACGGCCTCAGGTCCTCCACCTCGAAATCGAAACGCTCGCAGAGCCGCTCGGCGACGATGCGCCGGTGGCAGTGCGCCGGGTCGGCCTCGTAGCAGAGCAGCGCGGCCGGCCGCTCGCGGGCGATGTCCAGCGCGTCGGCCAGCTGGAACTGCGCCTGCGGCTCGGCCAGGTGCGCCTCGTAGATGCGCCGCATCACCTCCGGATGGCCGGCCCGCACCGCGTCGCGCCCCGGCTTCGGCGTGCCCAGCGCCTGCAGGTGGACGTAGTCGACGCCCGCCTCGGCGAGGCTCGCCGCCAGGATCCGCTTGGAGAAGCCGGCCCGCCGCGACGACGGCACGGCCCGCACGTCGATCAGCACCTCGACGCCCGCCGCCTGCAGCGCCGCGATCACCGCGGCCTGCGTCGCCGCCTCATAGCCGATGGTGCGCAGCTTCATCCGCGATCCCGCGATGGACTTCCCCAATGGACTTCCCCTGCGGACCTAGCCTAGCACTCGGCGCGAACCGGTCAGGAGCCGCCATTTGAACGCCGACGCTTACGAGCCCCGCGCGGGGCGGGTCAGCCTCCGCTCGCGCGGTCCCGGCGAGATGGCCTACCTTGACTTCGGCCCGCCGCAGCGCGCGCCCGACGTGGTGTTCCTCCACGCCAACGGCTTCAACGCCCGCGCCTACCGCACGATCCTCAGCCCGCTGGCGGAGAGCTTGCGCATCCTCGCCATCGACCAGCGCGGCCATGGCGCGACGACGCTCGCCACCGACTATCCGCGCGACTCCTGGCTCGACCTGAAGGACGACCTGCTGGCCTTCCTGGAGGCGATGCGGCTGGATCGCGTCGCGCTTTGCGGCCACTCGATGGGCGGCACCGCCTCGCTGCTGGCCGCCGCCGAAGCGCCGGATCGCGTGCGGGCGCTGGCGCTGCTCGACCCGGTGATCCGCCCGCCGGGCGCGCTGGCCGCGCCGCGCTCGCCCGATCCGGTCGGCGTCTCGCCACTGGTGCACGGCGCGCTGAAGCGCCGCCGCGTCTTCGCCAGCCGCGAGGCCGCCGTCGACGCCTACCGCGGCCGCGGGGCCTTCCGCACCTGGACCGAGGCGATGCTGCGCGACTACGTCGCCGCCGGCTTCCTGGACCAGCCGGAGGGCACGGTGGCGCTCGCCTGCGCGCCGGAGTGGGAAGTCTCCAACTACGTCCACCAGAACCATGACAGCTGGGCCGCCTTCGCCGCCTCCCGCTGCCCGATCCGCATCCTGCGCGCCGAGCTCGACTCGCCCGGCCGCCTCGACGAGGGCCTGGACCAACTCGCCGCCACCGGCCGCATCCACGTCGACACCCTCGCCGGCACGACCCACTTCCTGCCGATGGAACGCCCCGAGCAGGCGCGCGCGGCGATCCTGGAAGCCGCGCGGGCGCCTTAGCGGGCGTGAGCCGTACGCCGGTGTTACGTGGGCCCGGCAGCGCAGGCTTTTTTGGAACCACGGAAAACACGGAGGGCACGGAAACGCCCCTCCCGTGTCATCCCGGAGACCCGCGAAGCGGAGTCGTCCGGGATCTCCTCAGCGCGGCGGTGCGAAGTAGATCCCGGATGAGTCCCGCCTGACGGCGGGCTCTCCGGGATGACATTGGAGGGGGAGGCGAGCGCCCCTTTCCGTGCCCTCCGTGTTTTCCGTGGTTCAAAAGCCCTGGGCGCCTGCGTCCGCGGGAGGAGCGAAAAACCTACCAGCGCAGCAGCCGCGCGCCGATGGCCGCGCCCAGGGCGGCGCAGACGGCGATGCCGAGGGTGTACCAGGCGAGCACGAAGGCGGCCGCGGTCTCCTGGCAGTAGAGGGCGTAGATGGTGGCCCCCGCCGCGCCGGCGAAGAGGCCGGCCCCGGCGCCGGCCAGCGCCAGCCGGGTCGGGGCCGCCCGGCGCAGCAGCCACAGGGTCGCCGCATAGATCGGCGCGGCCGTCACCAGGATGCGCAGCGGGCAGATCCACCAGGTCTGGCCCAGCCACAGCGCCGCCATGTGCGACGGCGCGGTCGCCATGGTCTCACGCACCGCCATCGCCGCGATCGCCGCCACGGCGGCCAGGGCGATCCACGCGGCCGCCGCCATCCGCCCGCCCGGCCGCGCCAGCCGCACGGTGGCGACGAGGCCGGCCAGCGCCAGCACGAAGCTGTAGACTAGCTTCATCCAGAACCAGCCGAGCCCGGCCGCGGTCCCCGGCGGCAGCTCCAGCCAGGACGCGAGGATCGCCGCCCAGAAGGCCGTGGCGATCAGGAAGATGGCGACCAGGCGCGGGGCGATGCGCGCCGGGCGCACCGGCGCGGCGTCGGCCGCCAGTGTCTGGATCAGGTCGCCGGTGTTCATTGCCGCGCCAGCCTCGCCAGCCGCTGCAGCGAGCGGTGGATGGAGACCTTGGCCGCGCCCGGCGTCACCCCCTGGCGCCGCGCCGCCTCGTCGATCGAGTAGCCGGTCAGCTTCACGTCCCGCACCAGCGCGCTCTGCCGCTCCGGCAGCTCGGCCATCAGCTTGGCGAGGTCGCGCCGCACCACGCCCTCCTCGGCGGTCTCGGTGGCCAGCAGCACGCCGGCGTCCTCCAGCGGCACCGTGCGGCGCACGCCGCGGCGGCGGAAGTGGTCCAGGAGCTTGTAGCGCGCGATCGCGTAGGCCCAGGGCGAGAAGGGTTGGCGCTGGTCATAGGTGTCGCGCTTCAGGTGGATGGCCAGCAGCGTCTCCTGCACCAGGTCCTCCGCCTCGGCCGCGTCGTCGCCCAGGCGGCGGCCGAAATAGGCGCGCAGGAACCCGCTCAAGCCGCCGAGCAGCTGAGCGTGCGCGCTCGCATCGCCGGCCAGTCCCCGCAGCATCAGCTCCTTCAGCACGGTCTCGGTGTCGGTCACGCCGTTGTCCGTAGTTCGCGCATTGGGCGCCGTCGGTTACGCGCGCTAGGCTCGCGAGGGTAACCGGCCGCCCCGGCCATGCGTACTAGAAGACGCCGCGGCGATGAAGAGCGTGCCCCGGGAAAGGAACACGAGTTGCGATGACCGCCGCCGCCGCCCCGGCCGCCGATCGGCCCGCGCCGCCCCGCGCGAAGGCGCGCAAACTGCTGGTGGCGCGCCACAGCGTCGCCGTGCGCGTCACCCACTGGATCAACGCGCTGGCGCTGTTCTTCCTGCTGCTCTCGGGGCTGCAGATCTTCAACGCCCATCCGGCGCTCTACTGGGGCCAGGCGTCGGCGTTCGGGCAGCCGTGGCTGGCGACCGGCGCCTACGTCCAGGGCGGGGCGCTGCACGGCGTCACCCGCATCGGCCCGGCCGCCTTCGACACCACCGGCTTCCTCGGCGCCTCGCGGGTGCACGGGGCGATGGTCCCGCGCGGGTTTCCGGACTGGCTGACCATCCCGGCGGCGCGGTTCCTGGCGCTGGGCCGCCGCTGGCACTTCTTCTTCGCCTGGATATTCGCGATCAACGGCGCGCTCTACATCGCCAGCGGCGTCATCTCCGGCCACCTGCGCCGCGACCTCGTTCCCACTGCCGAACAGATCAAGCCCCGCCATGTGCTGGGCGAGGTGTGGGACCACCTGCGCCTGAAATTCCCCAAGGGCGAGGCCGCGCGCCGCTACAACGTGCTGCAGAAGGGCGCCTACCTCGGCGTGGCGCTGGGGCTGCTGCCGCTGATGGTGTTGACCGGCATGACCATGTCGCCCAGCCTCGACACCAACTTCCCGTTCCTGCTCGAGCTGTTCGGCGGGCGCCAGTCGGCCCGCTCGATCCACTTCATCTGCGCCAGCCTGATCGTGCTGTTCTTCCTCGTGCACATCGTCATGGTGGTGCTGTCGGGGACCTGGAACAACGTCCGCTCGATGATCACCGGCCGCTACGCCATCGAGGCCGAGCCGCAGATCGAGGACGCGCCCGGAGGCGCTTCATGACCATCGCCCGCCGCACCTGGCTGCGCGGCGCGGCCGCCAGCCTCGCCGCCGCCGCCCTCGCCGGCTGCAACAAGATCACCGAGGACCCGCAGGTGGTGAAGGTGCTCTCCGGCGCGGAGGTGCTGAACCGGCGGGTGCAGCGGCTGCTCGGCGGCCAGGCGCTGGCGGCGGAGTACACGAAGGCGGACATCTCGCCGTTCTTCAAGCCCAACGGCAGCACCGACCCGCAGGACGCCGACTACAAGGCGCTGGTCGCGGGCGGCTTCGCGGACTGGAAGCTGGTGGTCGACGGCCTGGTCGAGCGCCCGCTGGCCCTGACGCTGGCGCAGGTGCGCGCCCTGCCGTCGCGCACCCAGATCACCCGCCACGACTGCGTCGAAGGCTGGAGCTGCATCGGCGAATGGACCGGCGCGCGGCTCGGCCCGCTGATGGCGATGGCGGGCCTGAAGCCGCAGGCCAAGCACATCGTCCTGCACTGCGCCGACACCCTGGGCGGCGCTAAATACTATGAGACGCTCGACGTGTTCGACGTCGACCACCCCCAGACCATCCTCGCCTACGAGATGAACGGCGCCCCGCTGACCGTCGCCCACGGCGCGCCGCTGCGCCTCAGGGCCGAGCGCTACCTCGGCTACAAGCAGGCCAAATACATCATGCGCCTCGAAGCGGTCTCCGGCTTCGCCCACATCGCCGGCGGCCAGGGCGGCTACTGGGAAGACCAGGGCTACGACCGCTACGGGGGGATCTAAGGCCAATTGCGCACAGCGGCTTTTGCGACTATCTTAGCTAATCCTGGCTAAGGTCAATTTCATGACGACCGTGAACATGCTCGAGGCGAAGAATAGCCTCTCCAAGCTCGTCGAAGCCGTGGAGAGCGGCGAGGAACGCGAGATCGTCATCGCCCGCAACGGCAAGCCTGCGGTGCGGCTTGTGCCGTTGCAGGGACGAAAGCCCGGGGTGAGGATTGGTGTCGCCCGCGGCCTGTTCGAAGTCCCCGACAATATCGACGAGCTCAACGATGAGATCGCGAAGATGTTCTATGGCGACGACGACGACGCGTGAGACTGCTGCTCGACACTCATGTCGCGCTTTGGGCGGTCCAAGACGATCGCAGGCTGAGCCGGCGCGCGCACGATCTCATCGCCGATCTGGACAACGCGATCTTCGTGAGCGTGGCCACCCTCTGGGAGATCGCGATCAAACACGCGCTGCGGAAGGGACGCGCGAACGACATACCCGTCTCCGCCGTCGAAGCGGCTTCGCTGTTCGACCGCGCCGGCTACGAACTGCTTCCGATATTGCCGGCACATGCATTCGCCGTGGCGGAATTGCCGCCGGCGCGCACGGACCCGTTCGACAGAATGCTGATCGCACAGGCGCGCAGCGAGCCGTTGCGACTGCTCACCTCGGACGCCGCCGTTGCAGCGTACGGTGACGGCATCGAGCTGGTCTGAGCCTCAGGTCCGATCGAACAGCTTCGCCCAGCGGCGCTTCTCACGGCGCTTCCAGGCGCCGCGGTGGTAGGCGTCGGAGGCTATCAGCGGCACGACGGTGGTGGCCTCGGCGAACACCATCTGCTCGTGGGTGGTCTGCACCTTGCCCCAGGAGGCGGCCTCCTGCAGCGTTGACGACGAGCAGGCCCCATCGCGCACGTCGGCCACGGTGATCTGCACGGCGTAGCGGTGCATCTCGGCCTCGACGCCGAGGATCTCGGCGCAGACCACGGTGTCCTGGGCGAAGTTCTTCGGCACCCCGCCACCAACCATGAAGAGGCCGGTGACGCCGGCGGCGATCTTGATGTCGGTCAGCTCGCGGAAGTCGGCCACCGCGTCGATGGTGACGTAGGGCTGCTTCGCCGCGATCCGCGCCTTCTGGTGCTTCACCAGGCCGAAGCCGGCCGATGAATCGACGAACGCCGGGCAGAAGATCGGGCAGCCTTCCTCGTAGGCGGTCTGGATCAGGCTGCCGGGCTTCTTGGCGTTGCCAGCCGCGAGCCATTTGCCCATCTCGTGGATGAATTCGCGGCTGGAATAGGGACGCGGCTCCAGCGAATTGGCGAGCTCCAGGATGGTGTGGTCGCAGTTCTGCAGCTCTTCTTCATCGATGTAGGTGTCGTAGATGCGGTCGACGTAGTTGGCCCGCAGCACGTTGTCGTCGACCGGGCCGGCGGCCTGGT
This sequence comes from Caulobacteraceae bacterium, assembly GCA_036490095.1. GTDB lineage: Bacteria > Pseudomonadota > Alphaproteobacteria > Caulobacterales > Caulobacteraceae > Acaudatibacter. The sequence continues at coordinate 208 of DASXEN010000187.1, read as the reverse complement.
AGTGCCTGAAGCCGAGCGCCTCGAAGAAATCCATGTCGACGATCGAGGCGCCGGTGGCGACCACAGCGTCGATCATCCCGAATTTCACCATGTCGCGGTAGACGTGCATGCAGCCGCCGGCCGAGGTCGAGCCGGCGAGGATCAGCCACGGCGAGCAGGCCGCGTCCACCAGCGCCATGCCGAGGATGTCGGCGGCGCGGGCGGTGTC